>CAZBJH010000006.1:0-55766 GCA_964492185.1 uncultured Bacteroidales bacterium
GTTCCATTTGCAAGGCTCGCGCGGTCCGAAAACGCGGAGTTTACCAGTCGTAAATAAGCAATTTTCGGACAAGCGTAACGTGGCAAATGGGACTTTATGAACAGACACTAATTAGCCGGACAGGTTAACTGCTGAGATTAACAGGGTATGGCATGGGATTTTCGGAGATCAGGAATCCCTTTAGTTTATATTGACGAATAAACCGGTATGCCCAGTTTCCCAATTCTTCAGTTGAGGATTGTTGCAGGGATGATGGTATATTACATTCAAACCATCCTTCGCCTTGTTTTGAAAAAAATATGCGTTTTGTTTTCATAAGAATATATGTTATTAATTAGATATTTTACGTACATAATATGATTATATTGTAATCATATTTAATGGTTATAATATAATCAAATAATTAATAATTCAAAAGAAAAATAAGGGATATTTTATATAACTGCCCTGAAATTGGTGCACTTTGTAAAAATGAATGAAAAATAAATTTCACGGTTCTAATTTGTTATTTTAATGTTCTTCAACATATTACATAATTATCATTCATTTTTATGAACCTTTAGCTCGGCGAAGCCAATAATGCAGGCTAAGGTATTTTTACGTTTAGTTAGTTGTCTTAGTCAACCGGCCCCGCGGGTGATACACCATCTGATCCCGCGGGGCTTTTTTATAAGATGGAGAGTCTGATCTGTATTATTAATACAGGCTGAATAACAGATTTTCCTGGTTTTCAAAACCCCGGAATTTTTTACAGGCCAACAGCCCTGCGGATTGCTGTTTTCCCGTAACGGTTTCGCAGGCGGTCCATGGTCTGGTAGAGACTTACCATTTCAGGTGTATCTTCAAACATGTTCAGTTGCTGGGTGCCTTGTACAAGCTGACTGAACCTTACACCGATAAGGCGAATAAGCATGCGCCGTTTATACAGCCTGTCAAACAGTTCTTTTGCCGCCGGAATTAGTTGGTGGTCAAATGAAGTATAGGGAATTCGTTTTTGCAGAGTGTGAGTGTCAAAGTTGGAATATCTTATTTTTACCGTCACACAGGAAGTCAGCCGTTGCTTTTGCCGTAATTCAAAAGCAATCTTTTCCACCATACCCGTAAGCAGTTCTTTTAATGTTGTTATATCAATGGTGTCTTTATCAAAAGTGTGTTCTGTACTGATAGATTTTTTTTCCGAATAGGATTTAACAGGATTGTGGTCAACCCCGTTCGCTTTTTGCCAGATCATAATACCGTTTTTCCCCAGCACTTTTTCCATCATTTCCGGGGGGATCATGCTTAGGGTACCGATAGTCACAACACCCATCGAGCGAAGCAGGTGAAAAGTTTTTTGCCCGATCATGGGTATCTTGCTGATGGGCAAAGGGCTGAGAAAAGGTTTTACTATGGAACCGGGTACATTCTTTTCACCGTTAGGCTTGGCTTCCCCGGCAGCAATTTTTGAAACGGTCTTGTTTACCGATAATCCAAGGGAAAGGGGAAGGCCGGTTTCTTTTACAATTTTTTGCCGCAGTTCCCCAGACCATTTCAGTGAACCAAAAAAACAGTCCATGCCGGTAATGTCAAGGTAATGCTCATCAACTGAAGCTTTTTCATACAAAGGTGCCTGTTCGGCAATAATGTCGGTAACCATATGGGAATACCTGCTGTACAGCTCCATATCACCCCTGATGATCACCGCGCTTGAGCAAAGCATGCGGGCTATCTTCATGGGCATGGCCGAGTGTACGCCATACCGGCGTGCCTCGTAGCTACAACTGGCTACTACGCCGCGGTCCGATAATCCCCCTATAATAACTGGTTTACCGTTCAGACTGCTGTTGATAAGCCGCTCCACCGATACAAAAAAAGTATCCAGGTCCATATGTATAATGCTTCTGTTTTCTTCTTCCATGCCATACTTTGTTTTCTGGTGTTTGAACAATACACGAGGTATAAATGAAAATGATTTAAATTTTTATTAAATAATTTTTGTTTTTCAATATTTTACATTAAATTTGATTAGGTTATAATCTTTTTTGAAGATTATAATTTAATCATTTATTTTGAATTTTAAAACAGACTTCCATAAAAAGATATATTATTTAGTGTCTGTCTATAAAGTAGTCAAAATGTTTTGCCGAATATGTGTCTGTTCAGAAGGTTTCATTTGCAAGGCTCGCGCGGTCCGAAAACGCGGAGTTTACCAGTCGTAAATGAGCAATTTTCGGACAAGCGTAACGCGGCAAATGAGACTTTATGGACAGACACTATTTAGAGTCTGTCTATAAAACCTCTGAAAAAAATATCCGGTATGTATTTCAGCAGCAATATCAAACTATTAAGGAAGCGCAGGGGACGCACACAGGATGAAGTGGCCGGCGCACTAAACATGAAACGTTCCACTCTCAGTGGTTACGAGAATGAGGTAAGTATGCCTACCATACAGGCATTGATGACCTTTTCCAAATATTTCGGGATAGCGGTCGACACCCTGCTTAAGGTCGACCTGAGCACTCTTACCGAAAGCCAGCTTTCGCAACTGGAAAGGGGAGGGGATGTGTATATCAGGGGCAGTAAGCTGAGAGTACTGGCTACCACTGTAAACAGTGACAATGAGGAAAATATTGAACTGGTGCCTGAAAAAGCAAAAGCCGGGTATGCCACCGGCTTTGCAGATCCGGAGTTTATAAAGGAACTGCCAACTTTCCGGTTGCCATTTTTATCTAAACAAAAGAAATTCCGCACTTTCCAGATCAATGGGGATTCTATGCTGCCCATTCCTCACGGGGCATGGATAACAGGGGAGTTCTTGCAGGATTGGAGCCACATTGTCAGCGGACATGCCTATATCGTGTTTACCCTGGATGAAGGTATAGTGTTCAAGATCATTGAGAACCTAATCGACAGTGATCATAAATTGCGCTTGTATTCGCTGAATCCGATCTATGACCCCTTTGATGTACCGGTTAGCGATGTGAAGGAAGTATGGAAGTTTGTTAATTACATCAGTGCCGAGATCCCGGAGCCAATGGTGCCCCAGGATGAACTCATGCGTACAGTGACCAACCTCAAAAAAGATATGGATGTGATAAAGAACAAGATGTTGCCGGGGTAATTGTTATAATATATCATCACCGGTGACAATGATTGTCCATATACCAGGCTTTTCCAACAAAATTTTCAGTTCTGCTTTGGTTCCTGTCGTGCTGACCGTACCCTTTACATGCAACAAAAATGGATATTCTGTCAGGGGGATATCGGTATATGAAGAATAACCATTGAAAGATGTATGGGTGGAACCGACTTCCACAATATATGAAAGGCCCTTGATATGTATATCGTTTCTGGCGCTTCCATCATACCGGCATTCAAGGCGTTGCACGTTCTTCTTGATCAGAACAGCAGATCCGTCTTTAGTAATTCCGACATATTTCCCCTCTTCCCAATATCCTTTTTTGGGTTTCTTATTTTTATCGTTGTAGATCAGTTTACCTTCACCGTCAAATTCTCCTTTTTTGAAAGAACCTGTATATTTGTCTCCTTTATTGTAAATGGTATCACCATCGACAACAACATTTTCTCCGAAAACATAAACGCCTTCACCGTGAGGGTATCCTTTTTTAAATTTCCCTTCATACGTGTCTGTTCCAACAGCCTTGCCTTTGCCATGTGCCAATCCTCTTCTTTCTTTGCCTGTATATTTACCGACGATCTGTTCGGGCCCTTCAACCTGGGCATGTAAAACAAATGAGGATATTGTAAGTAAAATAAATGTTGATTTTATGAATTTCATAATACAAATTATTGTTCCTGCCGGATGACTATTGTTTAAAATAATTGTCCGGCCAGAATATTTCTTCGGTTTTCCACAAATTTCGATAAGGCATCAGTATCCAGGGTTCTTGTTACCTCAAAAAGACCTGCCCTGGCAGGATATGCATCACCGGCATAAATATATATTTTCTGAATTCCATTAGCTTCATCAATGATACTACTAACCGGAAAGAGGCCCTGGCCCCTTACAGTTACTTCACGATTGAGTATGATCGCTTCTTTTTTCCATAAAGCAACATCATAAGTATTCACTTTATTGCTTAACAGGTCATTTGGTTCGATACTATATATCTCAAGGTAATAAGGACTGGAATGGATCATTTCGATTTTTTTGGTAACGGGATTGTAGCACACACCCACGGGTGAATGTCGATTCATTGATCCCTTTATATTCGTCAATGCATATTCAAATTTCAGACTATCGAAAGTATCACCCTGTTTATAGTTATAAATGAACTGATAAACGTTGTCTTTATATATACCAAATCCTGCAATGTCACCAATGTTTTCACTCAAATCAGGATGTTCAATTGAATAAAAAGAAGGAGTATAGATTTCGGCAAAATCCCGGTAAGTACTGTCAAGCCTACGAATCTGGGGCACCCATTTTTCTTTGGCCAGTTCAATTACGCCCTTGTCGGGATCCACGGAAATTATAGCGCCATATTGTTGCAGAACCTTGTCTATATATTGTCCGGTTCCAAAAAACAACCCGAATTTTGAACTGTAAGTAATAGTAGGTCCATGATCTACAAAACCTTTATCCAATAAACTATCGAATGCATGCGGATAATGTGACCAACTGTCCGTATTTCCGTCTGATACAAGCAATCCCTTTCCTTTAAGTACAATTTGTCCTGAAGATGTTTTGCCTGCCATGGGACGGGAATCAATGAATTCGTAGCCATAAGGGGCATATTTGAAAAAATCGGTCTGTTCCCATTTGTTTTCCTTATTTCGGGTCAGGATGAAATTATCGCTCTTGCTGTTTACAAATTTTTCCGATTCTCTTCTTTCGGCTACTACAAGAATCTTACCATTGTTTTCAATGGCAGACGGGTAGCCATAAAAATAGTTACCCTGATCACAGTCCATAAAAACATCTTTTATAGAATCGGGGATATTTTCCAGATCCATATTATCGCTCTCGGGCAGAGCAATGGCAGCAATGGTGTACATATCGCTTTCTGCAGCATAATAGAGTAACCGCTGTTCTTTACGCGAAAGGACCAGGTACTTGTCTCCCAGCAAAGGATTTACCCCCACGGTATCCGCAAGACCTGAATCTCCTGCAGGATTAAGTTTGTTGATATCGTCTGGCAGGTCTTCAATCTCACTTTCGCTACATGCCAGTACAGCCATGGCGAAAAGTATTGTACAGGAAAATTTTAAGATATTCATTTTTCGCTGTTTATATGTTATTCTGAGATATCTCATAATACTTTATTTTCATATGTATATAATATATTTAATGCTCTGGTTTACAAATTATTAATCCTTTAATCAATGCTTGTGGAATTTGTTCACCTGTTGTTTATTTTAAATGGTGTTCGGCGAACCCTCATCCCTATATAATAAGTTCTAAGTAAATATTCATGTCCGTTTGTTTTTGTACTATTTAGATTAAATTCCTTAAGGATGAGGGTTTCATTGTTCATAAATGAATTTCAGGAACTCATAATTATCTTCTGAAATCAGTTTCAACAGGTAGATGCCCTCATGAGGTAAATCCTGTGCACTAAAGCCTACCGTGTATTCGCCAATCTCCTGGATATCGTTGACGAGAATTTTGACCACCTGTCCATAAACATTGTAAATGGTCAGCATTACTCTGCCTGGTTTCAAAATTTTATATTTGATCTCGGCATTTGTTTGTACGGGATTGGGTGAAATGGTCATTGGCACCTTGAGTGTTTCAGAATAATACTTCATATCGTCAAAAGGCTTGTTGATCCTGATGTCAAGATTTTTGACAGTAGCCAGTTCTTTTCTTTTCTTCGCGAAACTTCCTCCACATACAGCCACCCCGGCGAGCACCTCATCTTTAAGAAACTTTATATTCAGGGGATATTTCTGGAACTCATTCCAATATATACCGTCATAGGAATAATAGGTATTGATGTAATCAAGACCAAAATCTGAGAATTTATTGATACGTATCCAACAAGGCAGGGTTATATTTTCGTCCATCAGTGCGCCTACTTCCACACCCTCATCCCAACGGAAATTGAGTTTCAGCCCCTCGTATGCACCGGTACCGAATGAAACAAAAGGAGAACTGGCCCTGGTGGTATCAAAACGCTGGCGGAACATCAGCCCGGCAAAAGATCCTGTCCCCGTGTTTTTTACCGATTCGATATAGGCTGTCATCTGAATGGAATCTGAAATATCCAGATCTTTATAAAGGTAGGCAATATTATCTTCAATACCGTCATAATTCATTAGTTCGGTCAGTATCTTAATGCTTTCGCCTACGGAGCCAGAATACTCCATCTGACTTTTTTTCGTTTCATATAATTCTTCTGTTAAGTCAAAAACAAAATTATTAATCGCGATATCCAGGGTATCCGTGTTTTCGTTTATACACAACCGCATCAGATGTTTTCCTTTATTCAGATCAATGCCGGTAATTTTTTGTGTCGACCATTTGTATAATCCGTCAGTATTCTTAAAAGTAGTGACCGGGATCATGTTTTCACCATCAAGTTTGAGATGAAACTGACCGGCATCATCAGTAGAAGAAAGATTCATGGTGAAATCATAGCTTCCTGCAGTCTCAATATCAACAGTGTATTCCAACCACTCACCTGAATCGAGTTTTGAAATTGCATAATCACCAATATTAACTGTATCGGCTAATATATCAACTCCCACATCGGGTCTGTACTCTCCTCCTTCATTTATGGTATCCGAATCGAAATAGCCGCCTACATCAAAGTCTTCGGCTTCAATGGTTCCCGGAATTACAAGTGATTTATAAGGATCTGAGCTGAACTCCTCTGTTGTGCCCAAATAAGTATTATACAATTCATTAAATTTCCATGGGGCAGGAGGGGACATGCTTTTCACTGTGCTGGGAACGGTCTCTCCGTTTACTTCCACAACAAAATCGTTCTGCATTTTGAAACCTTTTATGTTGGTCGATAGCCTGATTACACCCACACCGTCCCGGATGCCTTTTAGGGTGATCATTTTTCTGTATTCTTCTCCATCCTCGGAATCAGGTGATAGTTCTTCCCAAAACTTTACAGAGACTATACTGTCATCAGATGATTTCGTGTCAATAGTCCAGTAATCACCTATAAAATGCCCGAAAACGGATGTGACGTCTATTTCTTTTTCATAGCCCTCTCTAATAACCTGGTCACTTACCGGATCTACTACTTCATATGGGATTTCGATATCGCGTACGGTCAATTTGTCAAAAGAAACTGTTACATAACCAGTTCCCCCTCCGCCACCGCAAACACCAATGCCCAGATAAGCCTTTCCTTTAAGTGCCAGTTTAACTGTTGCTACCCGCTGCCATGATGCACCTTCCGTATCATCTTTATGATATCCGGTTATATATCTTCCCTGCCTTACAAATTTGATCCATCTGGGGTATAAAGGTTGCACACCGCTGTGTTGTCCGAAAATATCGCAGCCACCGTCATTCTCCCTTCTTCCCGAAAGATAAACGGAACTTCCACTATGGGGTGTAGCCTCCAGAAAACACATGGAAGAACCCGGATCAAGGCTTCCCCGGATCATAATAAAACCCTTGCTGTTCCAACCTGTTCCTTCGAAATCGAGCATACGGACGACCACTTCTTTGTCCTCTTCCGTTTCGAAATACACGAAATTGCACTCATCTGCAGTACCCCATGTATCATAACCACCACCCGACAAAGTATAAAAGTCTTCTTCTTTGTCATAGATCGTGACAGACGGCAGATCGGGTTCCCCTATATTTACCGTTCGCCAGCCGTCAGGAAGGGGATCCGATTTTTGTGCTAATATGCTGTTCGCACTTATTATAGTCACTATTGTTATATAAACAAAAACATGTCCTATTTTATTAAATGATCGTGTGTTCATTAGTACATTTTTTAATTGTCCGGTAAATGAATGGCTGCTTAGTGTCATTTTCTTCAATTTAAAAAACACGGTCAATGTTCTATTTAATTTTTGAATTATTTTCTATGACTCTGCTGCTGTATGGCAACTTCCACTGATTTTCTTCCCATTGCAGTTCCAACCGGGCCCTCATTGATTCCCTTTTATTTTCGGGAAAATTGAACAGTACTTTATCAATCAGGTAAGACGGGTCATTCCTTCTTTTGGATATCCTTACCAGATCATACCACCTTTCTCCCTCGAAAGCCAGTTCCAGGGCTCTTTCTTCCATAATGGCATCCTCCATTTCAACAATAGAGGCATTGGAAGAGATCGATGCCGGCGGTAATCCGATACGTCCGCGGCTTTCGTTTATAATTTCCAGTGCTCTGCCTGCCAGTCCCAGCCTGTTTGCTACTTCCGCTCCTTTGAGATAAAGATCGCAGGTTCTTTTAATATGGATATTTCCAAAAGTTCTGTATGCCTCCCTTCGTTCACCATCAGGCGAAATACCAACATACTTCCAGATAATGGTGTCTGTCATGATTGTATCCCATACTATTTCCATGGTATCCAATATCTTACGTTTTGGCAATATTTTGTTATCCACATAATAGGAGTAACCCTCACCCCTGTATTTATCTCCCTGGTTTTTCCAGCCCAGAACAGCTGATCGCGACGGCTGAACAATGTATTTTCCGCCTTCTTCTTCACGATTGGAGGTAAGCCTGATCATACCATGTTTTTCATTATAAATGCCTCCACCCGAAATATTTTCTGTGTCGAAAGCAAGAACAAGCCCCTGTTCGTACCATGCTGACCTGTACTGTTCATTATTGTACCGGAACATTACATTAAACCATTCCGGTCCGCCGTCAAAAATGTTATGCCTTATATTAAAACTATTGTTCCAGTTTTCCTGGAAGTCCGGATCACCGCTTATACTTGGCTGTGGTTCCAATATTTTAAGCAATACTTCCTGGGACCAGGCTTCTTCATATTTATCGCGATAGATCAGCACGTCGGTCAGTAAATTAATAGCCGCACATTTATTAACTGTTTCGTGATTCCACATACGGTCGACATTGGTGCCCAAACCCCATGCCCAGTTCACAAAGATGTGACTTGCAGCCCAATACAGATCAGCCTCCAACTGGTCCAGTATACTGTCTTCAGCAGCCAGGGGATATTCTTCCACCTGATCGAGACTGTAGATCGGTTCTAGGATCAGCGGTACATCTCCCCAGTTCAGGACCAGGGAAAAATAGGCCCAGGACCTTAACCACAGTACTTCACCGACAATATGATTGTAAGTTTTTAAGTTTAATTTTAGTGTGTCGCCACCTTCCAGGTTTTCATGGTCTTTATCGGGTTTCACCTTTGGAAGGGAAACAAGGGCATCGTTGCACTGGTTGATAAGTTTGTAATAACCGCTCCAGTCAAGAAATTTATTATCCGGGCTAATACTATAATTAAAAAATTCCATGTAGTCTTTATTGTTTTTCGCTCCCGGGCCGGCCACGACCAAATCGCCACGTAGCTCTCCCAAAATGAATTTTTCCTCTACCAATTCCTGTAAAGTATTGTACAAGCCGGTTTTTATTGTGTATTGATCTAAAGCAACATCATAGACATCTCCTCTTACAATACTGTTTTCAGGCCCCACTTCCAGAAAATCCGAACAGCCTGCTGCAAGGATAAAAAAGACAGATCCAATAATCAGTTTATTTGTAATCTTATGCATGTCCATATTTTTTGTTTTCATTGTCAAAGTGTATTTTTTTGTGCTTTTATTACAGATCGATCATAATTCCCGCGTTATAATACCTGGTCAAAGGAATAGAAAAATAATCGACACCTGAGAATAATTCACTGCCCAAATGATTGAATTCCGGATCCGACCCCGAATAATTGGTAAAGGTGAACAGATTTTCCGTACTTATAAAAACACGCAGGTTCTTCAAATACAATCTTCCGGCTATATTTTGATTAAAATTGTAAGACAGCTTCAAATTTTTGATCCTCATGAATGAACCGTCCTCTATCCAGCGATCGGAAAATCTGTTATTACCGGACGGGTCATCATAGGCTAAACGGGGAATTTCTGTCATGTCACCTTCCTGTTGCCATCGTTCGTTCACAGCAGTGCTCTGATTGCTGTAAACGGACATAGACTCCATTACATATCTGAAACCGTTTATCACTTTTCGTCCTACCTGAATATCTGCCAGGGCAGTAAGTTCAAATCCCATGAAGCCTATGCCCCCATGCACACCGCCGTATAAATCAGGTGAAGCCTTGCCTAAAAATGTTTTATCGTTTTCATCGATTATACCATCATTATTCAGGTCTTTGAATTTTATATCACCCGCCTGAAACGGCTCATATGTGTATGGGCCGCCATTTGTCAGAGACGATGCTTCTTCATCAGTTTCAATGATGCCGTCTGTTTCGTATCCATAATAAATACCCGCAGGTTGTCCTTCAAGTATCAGAGTATAGAAACTGTTGTAGCTTACAAGTTCTTCTTCCGGGAATTTCTTAATTTCATTCTTATTATAGCATATGTCGGCGCCTATATTCCAGGTGAAGTTTCCCGGCTTTGAATTAATAAACAGGCTCAGGTCAATACCACGGTTACTAATCATGCCCTCATTAACCAAATTGTTCATGCCTGCTTCGAGTGGAATTTTGCCATATATAAGCATGTTGGTATTTAGCCTGTCATAGATATCAACTGAAAGGTTCACCTGTTGGTTAAGAATGCTCCAGTCGATACCTGCATTGATCTCACGGGTAATTTCCGGTTTCATTTTTTCATTGGCAATCTGGCTGTAAACTATTCCTCCAAGATTTTTATAGTTTGCCGGACCGTAAAGCAGTCGTGAAGTATAGTTCCCAATATTATCGTTACCCGTATATCCAACCCCGGCTCTTAATTTCAGCTCATCAATCCAATCGTTGTCTTTCATGAAATCTTCCCGGCTGATACGCCACCCCATTCCAATTGCAGGAAAGGCAATTATTCTGTTGTTGAGCCCGAATCTTGATGAAGCATCAACTCTGACAGTAGCGCTGACCAGGTATTTTTCCTTGTAGGCATAGTCAAGGTTTTCATAGAACGATATCATCCTGAAGTTTTCATTTCCATTCATCAAAGTGTCAAAAATAGCACCCTGATTAAGATTTGGAAAATCATCGCTCGTGGAGTTGTATGAACGGCTGAACCGTTTTCTATATACATCGTTGATCAGTTCGGTACCTGTGAATGATGAAAGATGATGAGCTCCATTCAGTTTTTTGGAGTATTTGATTTCAAGCTTTGAATCCAACAAATTATGGCTGCCGTATGACTGCTCAGAAATTCTTTCCATATCTTCAAAAGGAACAATACCCTGACTGGGAATGAAAATCCTTTCCTGTTGTGTGAGATTGTCAAGGCTAACTCCGGCATATAATAACAACGATTTACTGATGTTATATTCACCATAGATCGTACCCGTAATAGATGTGTTGAAATAATCATTCCTGCTTTTGTTAACCAAAGATACGGGATTACTGATCCCGAATACTCCATAATCTTCATATACCGGGGTGCTGACACCCTCTTCATCCTGTTTATAAGGCGCGGTGAGCGGAGATTTCCGATAGCTTAACAATAAAGGGTTATATCTTGAATTGCCCTGCATTTGGTTCAACTGGGTAATTCTGCTGAATGATAATTTGTTTCCTATTTTTAATTTATTGGAAATGATATAGTCCAGACTGAACCTTGCCGTTAAACGTTGCATATTGTTGTTAATAATTACCCCTTTCTGGTCTCTGAAACCTACACTGAATGAATAATTTGAAACATCATCACCTCCCCGCAACCTGAAATGATAGTTCTGGTAAAAACCTTTCTGTTTGATCAGGTTAACCCAATCAGTATTATTGTTATATTTTTGATACAGTACGGAGCTGGTATCGTTAAAAAGATATTCTTTAAAAACACCATATACCAGGGCGGAATCATTATATTGCGAATGCGCTAAATTAACCAGGTATTGCCTGTTTTCCGGTCCGTCCTGAACATCCATTGTATTATTAAGACTGTTTGTACCGAAATTCATAGAGAAATCTATCTTCGAACTTCCTTTTTCTCCCTTATAGGTATTGATAAGGATAACACCATTAGCACCCCTCGAACCGTAAATACCTTTGGCGATCGCGTCTTTTAAAACGGTAACGCTTTCAATATCACCGGGATTGATATTGAGTATTTCGCTGTTCAAAGTGCCCCTGGACGCTATTCCGGGATTTATCCGGTTAATGGCTACACCATCTACAATGTACAGGGGTTGGCTTCCGGCATACAATGAGTTTAATCCACGAATATTTAAGAATGTTCCTGCTCCGGGAGCCCCGTTATATGCAGTAGCGTTCAGCCCGGTTACTTTTCCCGAAAGCATTCTTTCAAGCGATGCTTCGGAACTTTCTTTTAATTCCGCATCAGATACTTGCACATATGAGCGGATAATAAAACGCTTTTGTTTCGCACCCGAGGGCATGTCAACATAGTCCAAAACAGAATGTAAGTTTTCAGGAACCATTTTCACTTTAAAATCATTTTGCTCTCCCAGGTACATGGAATAATCTTTATAGCCGGGATAACTAAACAACAATGTTGCATTTTCAGAAGGGACTTCAATAGAGAATTTCCCATCCTGCCCGGAAGTTTCGACAAGGCCGGCAACCCCTTCCACCCTGATATCAATATCAGACAGCGGTTTGTCGTCCACGAGGGAAACAACGGTACCGGTTATGGTTTCCTGGGAAATAGTGTTGTTGATCCAGAGAAACAGGAATAAAAAGCTTGTCAGTATGCTCGAAAATATTTTCATTTTATTGATTTATTATCTAATTAAAAACCAATTTATTAATTTACAGGTACCAGTAAAATATTATCGTAAATACCATATTTGTTGTCAACATGTGCAAAGCGGAAGATATAGTTCCCATATTCTTCAACAGTGATGGTGCCTAATTCAAGATCCTGCCTGTATTGAGGCAGATCACTGCCGCTTTGGGCCATATCAAAACCGGCTTTAAGAAGTTGTGTTTCCCAGGAAAATTCTTCATTTTCATTTCGAAAATAAACATTAATATTTTCGCTTGAACCTGTTTCGCTCCTGTAAAAGTTGATTCTGGCAGTATAACTTCCCGGTACTACATTACGAATAGTAATCTCCATCCAGTCATTATTATCCACAGGTGTAAACTGCAGACCCAATCCAATCTCATCCCCCGGTGTTGAATAAAATTGCTGATTTATAAGAAGACTACTGAGAATACCTCTGCCCCCGACTTTAATGTCTTCTGAATATAGGAAACTCATGTCCCTGGTAGAAACAATTCTTAGCCCTTCTTCACATTCCTTAATGATGGTTGACTGGGTGTAATCTGTATTAATAAATAGTACACCGTCTTTCAGTTGATGTACCAATCCGTTAATGCATGATACATCAGAGTTAATATCTTCCAGTTTTATACCACTATTTTCGTAACCGGCATTTAAAACGGGAATTGGTTTTCTGATATCTGCTGAAGGACTTATATGAATAATGCCTGTTTTTTCCATGCTCAGAGTTGTCAGGTTCTCTTGCTTATACATTGAATAGGATGACCTTTGAGCAGGGATCAGATGGTACAAAACAAAATCGGCAAGTGCTTCTTCAGCATTGGTTGCCTGGCCGGCATTGGTATTCCATACCTTACTTTTCAGATCTTCAACTGAGTTGATACCTTTAGCATTAAAAAGGGCATCAGTTTCTGCAAACACCGTTAGATAAGGTTTAATTATAGCATCGGGAATGTCAGATAAAGGATCGGGATATTTAACATTTTGCAGTGTGTCCTGTAAGTTCACGGCATCTATGGCATCAATAAGAATGTTGTATTCACCGGTTGAAACCAGGTAATCATAGATATTGACCGGACGTGGTTCGATTACATGGTCAATGACATATACTATTCCGTTTGAGGTTTCCGTAATTTTTATAATGCGGGATTTTTTATTGATCACGATATTTCCAAAACCCTCGCTCAGATCAATGAAATGCCTCAATCCGCTCATAGTTGTGTCAGTTCCACCCAACACACCGGTTGTTTTTGTTTTTACATCGATCAGATTGAACATGACATGAAAATCTACAAGTTGATTGATTTCACTGGAGTCCAGTTCGTTTATATTTGACTTACCAATGGAGCTTAAATATGTTGAAAAAGCGGAATCCACGGGTGCAAATACCGTATAGTTACCGTAGGTGTTTAATAACCCGTCCCTATTGCCCAGCTCAAGTAATTTTGCCATCATGGCTGTATTTTCGTTTTCATTCAGATAGGCTGTGATCAGCGACAGACTTTCGGAAGTAAACTTTTTTTCATAAAGGTCAGGTTCGTCTTCACATGCCAAAAGCCCAATAAGTATGTAAGCCATAAATTGCACATATATCCAAAATTGCTTTTTCATTCGTATATATATTTGCTAAGTTATTAGTAATTAATTTGTTATTTCGTTTAATCAAAGTTGGTGATATTTGTTCACCTATTGTTTATTTTAAATGGTGTTCACGAGCTCTCCCGCTTAGGCGGGATCGGTTGTTACCTCGCGAATTAATAATTTAATAAGGTGCTCGGTGAACCCTCATCCCTACATAATAAGTTCTTAGTATATATTCATGTCCTATTATTCACCCCTTTATTCATTTTATTTGTGTTCATGAGCTCGCTTCGCTCGGTTGTCTTTGTACTATATAAATTAAATTTCTTAAGGATGAGGGTTTCATCAGTTTTGTTTTTCTATCTGTTTAAATAATAAGGATTTTGTTTCAGTTTTGAGTTAAGGTCCATTTCATCTTTATGGATCGGTAAATACCATGATAACGGCTCATAAACTTTCCCTTTCCAGACCGACTGTTCTTTACCAATACTGCGTGCTTCGGCAAGGCGGTCTCCAATGATCTCATAATTATTCTGTCTTTCGGCAATTCGTACCAGGTCAAACCATCTTTTGCCTTCGGCAGCAAGTTCCCTCGCTCTTTCGTCGAGTATCAGTTCTTCCAGCTCATCCACATCATTGGTAGTAATGGGATCAAGAATTGTCACACTGGCTCCGTTAGCCCTTTTACGGATGATATCCAATGTTTCAATTGCTTCTGATACACGTTGGAGGCGGTTCAGGGCTTCAGCTTTCATAAGAATAATATCTGCCAGGCGGTAAAATATCCAGTTAGCATCCTGGGCAAACCTGTCCCGCTGGTCACTTTCATCAATACCTGCCCATTTCCAGACAATAGATTTATTAGGATAACCTAATTGCCCATTCTGACCTCTGACATCTTTGGTTTTGGGATTTTGCGGGTCTTCTCCTTCCCAATATTTATAGGTTTGTGTTGTCCGGTTTAATTGATTGGTAAAGTTGGTAATATCATCTTTCAGGGAGGAAATAAACCAGGAAGCTATGTCGCTGGTTTCGTTATAAGCATTGTTATATTGCAGTTCAAAAATACTTTCCGTTTCTGAATTACCTTGTGCAAATATGGAATGCCAGTCTGCCTTGAGTTCCAGTTCGGCTCCCGGGCGATTTATAACTGAATCAGCATACATTAAAGCATTTTCATAATCTCCTTTTATAAGATAGACATCAGTTAACAATGCCCAAACAACGGGCCGGCTGACCCTTCCTTTTCTGTATGCATTTTTCAGGGATTCTGTTTTTATGCTGTTCTCCTCAAAATATTGTTCATCAAATTCTTTTTTGACTATCTTTTCGGCTGTCTGCAAATCTTTTACAATAGCATCGAGCACTTCATCAGAAGATGTTGGTGTTATATGATAATCTTGCTGATCATTGTCGGAAGGCGTGGTTATGTATGGGAATTCAATATAAGTCCTTGCCATATAGAAATATAGCAACGCCCGCAGGGTCATACATTCTCCCAAATATTCATCCAGTTCCTCAGGGGTAAACGTGTTATCCTTTTCTGCAGCCAACGGGGCAAATTTGATCACTGTGTTAATTTTGTTCACAGCAGAATAGATCTCGTTCCATTTGACTAACCAATTGTAGCGGTTTATATCAAGGTTAGCAAAGTTTTCCAGGTCGGCACCGCCCTCTGTACTTAAAAGTTCACCCCTGATTTCTCCCCATACAAAAAATTTCCATATGCATCCCTGTATGGCATCATATGAGCCAATTATAGCTGCTTCCACGTCACCTTTGTTGCTCCAGAATTCTTCCTTGATTTGTGAATCCTCGGGCGGTGTTTCCAGCATTTTTTCACATGAAACGAAAAATACAAGTAAGCACAATGCTATAATGGATATATGTATACTCTTTTGTGTTTTGCTGTTCATATCCTTATTTTATTTAAAATACAATTTTTAAACCGACGGTGAATGATTTTGGCACAGCTGTCTGTCCTCTGTCCAAACCAATTTTCCCGGGATTATCACTTGAAATGGAAATCTCCGGGTCAGGACCCGTATAATCCGTAAAAGTGAGTATGTTGTATACGTTTAACAGTACACTGGCACTTTTTAGTTTTAATTTATTTACAAAACCGGTGGGTATATTATAGGTCAGAGACATACTTTTCATCCTTAAATAAGAACCGTCTTCTATAAAACGCGTGCTGCCGTAATTGTTATGATTGTTTTCGTTGAAGTTAACACGGGGAATATCCGTTATATCGCCCTGCTTGCGCCATCTTCTCAATACAGATGTAGCCTGATTTCTGTTCAGGTTCACCCCACCGGGCATCGATTCCAGGTCTTTTCGGGCAATATTGATAATGTCGTTGCCATATTGATATTGGAAAAAGAAATTCAGGATCCATGATTTGTAGGTAAACCGGCTTCCTATACCGCCAAGGAAGTCGGGGTTGGCATTGCCGATTTTTACAATATCCTCATCGTTAATGATACCGTCATGGTTTATGTCGCGATAAAAGGCATCGCCCCCCACAAATTCGATACCGTTCCTGTCCTGCATGATCTTGGGATCACCGTCCAGGTCGTAAACGATATTTCCGGCGGCATCCCTTACTACAGCATCTTCGTCGAAAGGATAGACACCTTCACTAACATAACCATATACCGTACCAATGGCATCGCCCATTTTTGAGATAAAATAATAGCCGTTATCCTCGTCTACCGTGTTATTCCAATCGGCAGGAATGTACTCTATTTTGTTTTTGACAAAGGAAATATTCATATCGAAATCCCATTTTATCCCGGCATCGATAAGCCGGATCTCCGATGTGGCCTCTATTCCTTTATTTCTTACATCACCAAAGTTTGACCAGAAATCTCCGTATCCCGATGATGACGGAAGATTCCTTTTCATCAACAGGTCGTTGGTATATTTGTCAAACACCTCGAAGGTAAGTTTGAACCTGTTGTTGAATAGAGACATATCAATAGCCAGATTATGGGTGGTCGATGTTTCCCATTTCAGGGTGTTTAACTGAATATTATCCGGTGTGACGCCTATCTGGTCGAGGTATCCTGCACCGGCGCTGTAAGTCGAGAAATACAGGTATTTATCTCTTGGTGCATTACCTACTGATCCGAGGGAATATCTTAGTTTCAGTTCTTCCATAAATTCAAGATTTTCCATAAAAGGCTCGTTGGATAATATCCAGGCGGCTGCCAGTGTGGGAAAAAGTGCAAACCTGTTTGCAGGACCGAATTTAGAAGACCCTTCATAGTTTAATGTGCCCTGAAAAATATACCTGTCATACATTTTATAATGGAAACTTCCGATAAGGGAACTTCCTTTCTCACTGCCTGACCATGATGTGAGACCATTGATCCTGTTTGTGATGGCAATTTCCGGGTTTCCCGAATTGGATCCTTCCTGCCGGTGGTTATACTCTTTCCACCAGTTCATTTTACTTATTGCCATGATGGTGAACTCATGGTTGTTGTTAATATTTTTCTGGTAGGACAGCACATTTTCCTGCACGATATTCTGATTTATGGGATCAATTACCATAAAACTATTGATCATTCCATCATTTAGGTCACGGTTGGTAGCCTCATAAGGTATTACATAGTCATTATTGTCATTTGTAAAATCAACAGCGATCCGGCTGGTAAAATTCAGGTCCTCAATAATTTCGAAAATAAACTGGAGATTTGACCTGAAATTATTGCTTCTTTTGTTCAGGGTAACCAGATCAGTCCATGCATAAGGGTTATACATGCCCTTATCATACAGTGTGTTTTCACGATCCGGGTTCTGGATGTAATAATCATCCAGGACGTTTCCCTCTTCATCTCTTTTATATATAGGCAGGAAAGAAGGATATTGAGCAGCGGTGGAATTTGGATTTTGGATCCACATGATTTCACTGGTCACCGTTTTAGACCGCGCATAGCCTGTTGTTGTCTTAAAGGTCAGCCTGTTGGAAATGTTATAGTCCAGGTTAAAACTTGCTGTCAACCTGTCATAGCTTGTTCCGCGGGTTGTTCCCGTCTGGTTGGTGCTTCCCAGGCTGAAACTGTACCTGGTGGTATTACCGCCGCCTCTTAATGAAAAATTATTGTCGTAGGTATAGCCATATTGCTGAATGGCATCCAGCCAATCAGTATTATTGTTATATATATAATAATCGTTTCGGGTGGGGTCATCCCTTAGTTCCATAAATGGTTGTTCATCAGGGTTTTCAACATATTCCCCGCTATTTTGCATACCTTCCAGGATCAATGTTTTCATATCATCACCGCTTAAAAGCGGAATATTTTCCGGGGCCAGTTGAAGGGAAAATTTGGTGCCTAATGAGATGTCAGTAAGGTTTGCCCGCCCTCTCTTTGTTGTGATCAAAATTACTCCGTTGGCTCCCCTTGAGCCATAGATTGCTGTGGCCGCGGCATCCTTTAAAACAGTAATATCTTTAATATCCGATGGATTGACATTTGACAATGGACTGTGTGTACTGGTAAGGTCCGAAACGTTTGAAACGGATACATTTTGATCATATGGTACATTATCTATTATGATCAACGGGGTACTTGTTCCTGTTAAGGATGAATTACCTCTTATTTTAATGGTTGCACCCGCGCCGGGATCACCGGAGTTGGAGGTAACCTGCATACCGGTTGCACGGCCCTGTAACATTTCTGCAACCGAAGTAGCTGAAGATCCTGCAATTTTCTCAAGGTCGACTGTAGTTACCGAGCTGGCAAGATTTTCCTGCTCGATGCTCATATACCCGTTTGAAACCGATTTACTTGCTGTTACAACTACTTCGTCAAGCGATGTTGATTCCAGTTCAAGGGGAACATTAATTTTAGATTGGGAACCAATGGCAATTTCCTTTGATTTATAACTTATATAAGAGACCTGGAGTATCAGATCGTCTGCCGGGACCATAATAGAATACTTTCCGTTCGGATCCGTGGTGGTACCTTTCAGAATTCGGTTGTTGGCATTTTTGATGATAATGTTCGCTCCTATCAGGGGCATATTATCTGTTGCATCCGTAACAACTCCCCTCAGAATTCGCTGGGAATACACTTGGCTAACGGAAACCAATAAAAAAATTCCTATTAGCAACCGTTTGATAATTTTTCGAATGTCCATGTAGTTTATATAATGTTTTATTAAACGAAATCTATTCATTGTCCGGAAATTCCCTGACAGGTGGGGGTAAAACCTTATCAACGTGATGGACAACCCCGTTCTTGGCCTGGAAATCATAGGTGGAAACCAAATTAGCTTCATCTCCCGACTGGTTCACGATTTTTTGTTCATTGTCAACAAACCTTACCCACGCGTACCGGTCGTTTTTAAAAATATTATCAGGCGAATAAACCCTGTCCTTATATAAAGTAAGGAATTTGCTGTCGTCTTCAGGTAAAGGATTTTCCGCCTTTCTTTCAAATGAACCCTCTGAGAACAATCGCGTCTGAACGATATGATACTGCGCGATATCCTGCCACGATGAATCCGTATCATAACCGCCCAGCCCGTTGGCATCTTTATATGTCTGCAATGCCTCGTCGGTTGGGACGAATACCGTAAAGCTATTGTTTCCGTCAATTAGTGATAATGTATAATTAATTTCATCTCCTGATACTTCTCCGGTTAAATCTTCTGAAATTAAATCGGAAAACCATCTGTTTATGATAGTACTGAAATGACTGTCCGGTTCAAAGTTTTTCAGGTATGTTGAAACAGACATATTGGGCCTGGGCGGTATTTTCTGAAGGGTAAAAGTGAATCCGTTATCAGATTCCACTTTATCAATACAATCGATATTACCGTTAAGTTTTCCGTTCTGAACCAACAGAAAGTTTCCTGAACGGGTCTGATGCCATTTATAAGTTTCTTCTGACGGATCAAATATTTCATCGCGAACAATGAAATTATTTATTAATGTATCGGTAGCCCTTGGGTACATTATAAAACCGTTAATATAAAAAGTAGGTTCTTCATCTTTGTTGTCAACGATCCTTTCAACACCATAATTGACCAATGCTTCATTAGTGGGAACAAAAAAAGTATAATCGGTATTTACATACCTTAGTATTTCAATGAAATTGCTACGGCTTACCTGGCTCAACAATTCCAGGAACCAGGAATATTCTTTATGGGTCATGGGCACCTGCACAACCGTGCTGAAAGCAGATGACAAGAGTAGGTCGCCGGTAACATAAATCAGGCCATTGGAGGCTACAATATTTTCAGTAATGTCAATATCTGTAAGGGTGTCACCTAAGATATTTACCACGCCGTCCTGAATATCCGACAGCCACCTTCGCCCGTCCACTAAATATGAACTCAACAAATAAATAGCTGTTATTTCCGGTATAGAGTCAAATGAATTATAAAAATTCTTTAATATTTTATTGTCTACAAAATTATTGTATTCTCCTTCTTCGGGGCAAAAAAGTGTAATGATATTATTGTCAGATGAGAAGTTGACGGAACTACTATAATCTTTATAAAATATACTGTCAATACCTTCAACATCCTGAAATTCTAATCTTACAAAGCTCTCCAGCAAACTGGAAAAGTATGGGTTTTTTTCTGCCAGCACCCTGTCAATGGTCGGTATAATATCAATTACCCCGTTTATACCATGAATAACACCGTTTTTTGCAGCAATGTCACGCTTATCTTCCAGCACCTGTACTCCTTCAACATTAAAATCTCCCGCGGCTGTGCCATAAATGTCTTCATAATCAGATGCCATCTTATATTTATTGATATACTTATCCGTGTATATGCTCAAAACCTTATTACCGGGTCTGACTTTCCGGTTAGTTTCAACATTTTTGTCAAAAACGATATAATCCGGTTCTCTGTACCTTGTCCCGAAACGGTAAACATCATTGGACATGTAAACAAGCTGATTAATCTGTTCGTCCTCATCGATCAAATTATCAAAATTGCTTTTGAAATACATATTGTACAGTATATGGCTGTTGACAAGTTTGTACAAAGCCATGCTGTCCGATTCCACGGACATGTCAAAGTCGTCAATAGATGATTTGCCGATC
This sequence comes from uncultured Bacteroidales bacterium, assembly GCA_964492185.1. Classification (GTDB taxonomy): domain Bacteria; phylum Bacteroidota; class Bacteroidia; order Bacteroidales; family UBA10428; genus JAFGSZ01. The sequence continues at coordinate 21,469 of CAZBJH010000006.1, forward strand.
TTTGCATAATATGCCCGCATAGATTCGTTGGTAGGTGCAAATACCGTATATAGCCCGGATGTGTTGACAGCCCGTTTAAGGGTTGTCAGTTTTCCCAGTGCCATGGTAAACTCGCTGAAATCAGGATCGTTCTCCAGTTGTTCGAATATGGGTCCCGCGAGATTATCAGGCGCATCATAATAGTTATTGAAGTCCTCTTTACATCCAAAAAAAAGCAGTGTAACAATTAAGGGAAGGAAAAGTCGACAAAAATTCTTCCCCGGTGGATAGAATCTTTTCATTATATATGATATATATGATATTAAAAAAGCCAAAATAAATATTTTATTTAAAATAAAACAAATATATAAAGGAATAATTTGGAGTTAATTTAATAAGATGTATTTATTCATGAATGCCAAACCATCTTATTTCATTTATTGACTCAGATGATTACTTTCTCACTTTTTCTCGTATCCAGTCCCGGGCATTTACAAAGGCTTCTGCCCATGGGGTGATTTCATCTTTTTTCCGGTCTGAGGGATAGTAACCCCAATTCCAGGGATACATCGACCGTTCGATATGAGGCATCATGACCAGGTGGCGGCCGTCAGCCGAACAGAGTGCTGCCGTGGAAAAATCAGAACCGTTCGGGTTTCCGGGATATCCGTCATAACTGTATTTGGCAGGTATATTATATTGATCTTCATTATACGGGAAGCTGAATTTGCCTTCCCCGTGAGCAACCCAGATCCCGAGGCGTGTTCCTTTAAGGGAATGCAGCATTACCGAATTGTTTTGCCGAATGTCAACAGTAAGGAATATAGATTCGAATTTTTTAGAATCATTCACTATCATTACCGGTTTTTGCTCATGCTCAGGAGTTACCAGCCCCAGTTCCATCATCAGCTGGCAACCGTTGCATATTCCCAGGCTCAGAGTATCTTCTCTTGCATAAAAACGGTCCAGTGCCTCTTTTGCTTTAAAATTATAGAGAAAAGCGCCTGCCCAGCCTTTAGCGCTGCCCAGTACATCGGAATTGGAAAAACCGCCGACGAAAACTATCATGTTGATATCATCCAGAGTTTCACGGCCGGAAACAAGATCGGTCATATGTACATCTTTCACATCCATACCGGCAAGGTACAATGCATTGGCCATCTCCCGGTCGCCGTTCACTCCTTTCTCTCGAATGATGGCCGTGCGAATACCGGATGGCTTTCTTCTTTTTGGATCAATGCCATAATCACTGGTTCTGCCTGTAAAACCGGAAGGAAAAGTAAACAGTACCGGTTGATTAATGAAATTGGTGTATCGTTGCAGGGCAAGTTCGTTGCCACATTGTTTCCTGTCCAGAAGATATGAGGTTTTATACCATGTTTTCAGACACTCGTCGATTTCAAAGGAATAATTCAATGTTCCTTTCTGAATTTTTAGTTTTCGTTCATATACAGGCCTGCCTATCGTGTGATAGTGCAATCCGTTATGCTTAAGTAATTTTGTTACCTTATCCGTTTCGCTGACCTGAATAACAATTCCTGGGTTTTCACTGAAAAGAGCGGGTATTATTTCAGCATTTATGCTTTCCAGATCAATATCCAGACCTGAACCGGGAGTTGGAAATGTCATTTCAAGCAGCGTGGTGATCAGCCCGCCGGCGGAAATATCATGGCCTGCAAGGATCAGGTTATCACTGATCAGAGATTGTATGGTATTAAAAACATTGACAACGTAAGCAGCATCACTGACTCCCGGGCAACAGGTTCCCAGCCTGTTCACAACCTGGGCAAAACTGCTGCCGCCCAAACACGGCTCTTCGCCTGAAAGATCAATATATATCAGACTGGTATTAGGGTCGGCAATTAGCGCCGGTTCAACAACTTTCCTGATATCCGTGACTTCAGCCGCTGCTGATATGATCACAGCCCCCGGTGAATAAACCACCTTACCGTCAGGATATTTCTGGGTCATTGATAATGAATCTTTTCCGGTGGGAATATTAATGCCCAGGGCCAGTGCATAATTACTGGCGGCTTTCACGGCATTGTAGAGCCTGGCATCCTCACCGGGATTCCTGCAGGGCCACATCCAGTTCGCGCTTAGTGAAATTCCACTTATACCGTCTTGAAGAGGCGCCCATATAATATTTGTAAGGGCTTCAGTAATGGAAAGTACGGACCCTTTTACCGGATCGATCAACGCGCTTACCGGTGCATGACCAATGGATGTGGCAATTCCTTTTCTGCCGGTATAATCAAGAGCCACAACTCCAACATTGTTAAGAGGTAATTGCAGGCTGCCGGTTGTTTGTTGCCTGGCCACTTTGCCCGTGACTGACCTGTCGACCTTATTAGTCAGCCAATCCTTGCAGGCAACAGCTTCAAGCTGTAACACCCTGAAAAGAAAATATTCAGGTTTTTCCTGATCGTAGCTGATATCTTTATAACTAACACGAACAGACTTATCCTTCATGATTGTTCTTGGGGGGCTTCCGAACATATCGCTCAGCTTAAGGTCGAGAGGTTTAGAACTGGTTTTGCTGTTCTCAAATGTAAACTGCATATCACCTGTTGCTTCACCTATAACGTACATGGGTGAACGTTCACGTTCGGCAACAGCCTTTAAAAAGGGAATATCATTTTTCTTAAGCAACAAGCCCATACGTTCCTGTGATTCATTGCCTATGATCTCTTTTTCAGAAAGTGTCGGATCGCCAACCGGCAATTTGGAAATATCGATCTTTCCGCCGGAGTTTTCGACAAGCTCTGACAAGCAATTCAGATGTCCCCCCGCACCATGGTCGTGAATGGAAATAACTGGGTTCCTGTCCGATTCTGCAAGTGCCCTGATCGCGTTAACCACTCGCTTTTGCATTTCAGGATTTGACCTTTGCACGGCATTCAGTTCAATAGTATTCTTATATTCCCCGGTTGCAACAGATGAAACGGCTCCTCCTCCCATGCCTATGCGATAGTTATCTCCTCCCATCAATACTATCCGGTCTCCTTTTTCGGGTCGGCCTTTCTCGCTGTCTGTTTTCTTTCCGTAGCCAATGCCGCCCGCCAGCATGATCACTTTATCAAAACCATGTATTTTATTGTTCTCACCGTGTTCAAAAGTCAGCAGACTGCCACAGATCAAGGGCTGACCGAATTTATTCCCAAAATCGCTGGCACCGTTTGATGCTTTTATTAGGATCTGCCCGGGAGTTTGGTACAACCATTTTCTGGGGGGTATTTCTTTTTCCCATTGACGGTCAGCATCCAGTCGAGGATAAGAGGTCATGTATACTGCAGTTCCTGCCATGGGGATGGCTCCTTTTCCCCCGCCCATCCTGTCGCGGATTTCACCACCCGTGCCGGTTGCTGCCCCGTTGAAGGGTTCAACCGTAGTCGGAAAATTATGTGTTTCCGCCTTTAATGATATCACAGATTCAATATCCCGGATTTCAAAATAACCGGGCTGGTCCTGTCTTACGGGTGCAAATTGCTCAATGACAGGCCCTTTAAAAAAAGCACAATTGTCTTTGTAAGCTGATACCACCCTGTTGGGATGAGTTTTGGTTGTCAGTTTGATCAACTGAAAAAGTGAATCTTTCTTTTTCTCTCCGTCAATAATAAACTGCCCGTTAAATATTTTGTGCCTGCAATGTTCCGAGTTTACCTGCGAAAAACCAAAAATTTCACTATCCGTTAGTTTCCTCCCCAGGTGTGCACTTAACCTATTCAGGTAATTAATTTCTTCTGCATTTAATGCTAATCCTTCCCGGTGATTATATTCTGAAATATCATTAATAAATACTGTCGGTTCCGGTTTTTTGTCAATATTGAAAATTTCAGGGGTCAATTGCTCATAAAATGCCTGGAGCATAGGATCATATTCATGTTTATCATCATTTGAACGTAAAAATATTTCCATACGTTGAATCCCCATGATACCCATGTTTTGAGTTATTTCCACAGCATTTGTACTCCAGGGTGTGATCATTTCTCTTCGGGGGCCGATAAAAGGACCATTTACAATTTTGGAATCGGACATATCAACTTGTCCCAGTAACCAGAATATTTTTTCCAGGTCACTGTTTTTTAGTTTTTTAGATTCCACGGCGTAATATAAATCACCGGAACCTTTAAAGAAATAGATCATTTGCAGTATATTAAAACTAAATTAGTAATGCACGATAGAAATATGCTGCAAAAATAGCAAATCAAATCATCTTTCGGGTTTACCGGGAGATACAGATTTTAACAATTTATCCATATAATGACAAAAGGACCCCGTAATCACGGGATCCTTAGTCGGGGAATTTACCGAATTGCCTTCCAAAATTTCAATTTAACCTTTCGGTCATCTTTAAATACAAACGAAATTTTGGTATCGTGGATATTTAGGTGTTTGGTTTTAGGACAATATCATTCCCCATATATTTAGAGTCTGTCAATAAACTCTTAGTGTCTGTTCAGAAGGTTCCATTTGTAAGGCTTGCGCAGTCCGGAAATGCGGAATTTACTTATCGTAAATGAGCAATTTCCGGACAAGCGTAACACAGCAAATGGGACTTTATGGACAGACACTAGTTAATGGCAGAAGGAAAGAAATAGTAACCCTGGTAAATAGTATTATTTTTAACCGCATAGAAATAAATGATATATTTTAAACTCTCTTAATGGTGAGGGTTTCATTTTATGAAATTTCTTGAATGAATTTGTATATTTGGATAAAATAGTTAAACTTGGGGTACTTTTATAAAATTATATTATAATAATATATAGTTTATATTTAACTTTCATTTTTAAAAATCAGAAACAATCTAAATGGAGATGAGAAAAAGCGAGTCGTTGGAGGAGATGGTAGCCCGTCGTAATAAAAGGCTTAAGTACTTATTTGCAAAGAATGGAGTAAACGTCCGTTTGGTAGGTGATGATCAAAAACCGGCAATAATCAGGGATGAATCTACCGTGTTGTCGTGTTATGTAAAAAACTTTGATTTGCACTTTACGAAAGAACCATTCAGTGACGAAATTGTAAAGACGGTAAAGCTTAAGCATGAACCTGATATTACACGATTTGAACTGGAAGAAGTACTTAGTATCTGTAAACACCGACCTGTATTTAAATTAAAACTAAGAGGAACTGATCTGTATCTTGTCGGGTATAATTACCTTAATTCAGAAGATGCGGTGGGAAGATACCCTGTATTCGCGTGCCACAAACCAAAGGTTTATTTCGATTTTGAGTATGCTCAGCAAGTTGCTGAGAATATCAGAACCGATGATTATGAGATTGACATTGAATAAATAGTTACTGCCTCCTATTGATGATCCGACCTTACCTGTTTTTATTATTTTTTTATTCAATATTAGTATTCTATACACCTGTTTTAATTTGTATGCCTTCGGAAATGCTGCCCGGGTGTAGGAGGATATTAAGTATTTTATTCAAACCGGAGGTGAGGCTTATTTTGATTTGTTTCGTTATGATTATGACGGACCCGGGGGTAGTCAGCAGTGAATTAATAATAAATGATCCTGGAGGAAATAACTATCAATTTGTTTTTTAACAAAAAAGATCATAATTTGTCTCAATTTAAATTTAAAAACTATGGCACGTGATATTCATGGAAACGCCTCATCAGGAGCTGTATATGCATTTGGGCTTATAGGTGCGGCTGTATTTTTCATATCCAAAGCCACCGGCTTCTGGATGGGAGTACTTGGTTTTTTAAAAGCCGTTGTATGGCCTGCCTTTCTGGTCTACGAAGCTTTCAAGTACCTGGCAATGTAAATCCTGAACCTTATCTTTTTGTTGATCAGAACATATCCGGATCATAGTATCCTGTTTTATTATTATGCATTGAAAATAAAACCTTATCTTCGCGGAAAATTCAGATTTTAGAATTTGTGCATTTAATATGCTAATAATGCTTTCCCGGTTAGTATAACATTGCCCGTTTTAAATTCTATTTTTTTATTTTAATCATTGTTTTTGCAAAGCCAGCAATAATTGAAGTATCCTGCTTAATAGGTTTCGCCAGGCAAAGGGTTAGGTTTTCGACGCCCTGCATATGCCCCGGACCTGACGCATGATAAAACAGGTTTGTAAGCTTTGTTTGGATAATTAATAATAATTATATGCTAACATTTAATGAACTGGGGGTAACCCCCGACCTAATTCAGGGAATTGAAGAGATTGGATTTATTAAGCCCACTGCAATTCAGGAAAAGATAATACCCATAGTATATGAATCGGAAAAAGATCTGATAGGTCTGGCACAAACCGGAACAGGCAAAACAGCAGCATTTGGTCTGCCTTTGGCCGGAAAAATTGATGTCGGGAACAAGAACGCGCGGGTTTTAATATTGGCTCCCACACGTGAGTTATGCATTCAGATTTCAAAAGATCTTCAAAATTATACGAAATACAAAAAGGGTTTACAGGTAGTACCCGTGTATGGAGGAGCAAATATTGACACACAGATCAAGGCATTGAAAAAAGGGGCACATATTATCACGGCAACTCCCGGCAGAATGCTGGATCTGCTAAGACGAAAAGCAGCCATAGTCAACAAGGTAAGTACAGTTGTACTGGATGAGGCAGACGAAATGCTTAATATGGGGTTTCGTGATGATCTGGAGGAAATATTAAAGAATGTCCCTGCAGAGCGGAGAACATTACTTTTTTCAGCTACTATGTCCGGTGAAGTAGCCCACATTGCCAAAAAGTATCTTAACGATCCGGTCAGGATAACCATAGGAAAACAAAACTCTGGAGCAGAGAATATTTCTCATTATTATTATCACGTGCATGCCCGCGATCGTTATCCTGTTCTTAAACGTATTGCTGATATTCATCCGGATATCTACGGGATTGTATTTTGCAGGACAAGAAGGGAAACCAAAGAGGTTGCCGATAAACTGATTAAAGACGGCTACAATGCAGATGCTTTGCATGGTGATCTTTCACAGTCCCAGCGGGATCAGGTTATGAAACGGTTCAGGAATAAATCTTTACAGTTGCTTGTAGCAACCGATGTTGCTGCCCGGGGTATTGATGTGAATGATATTTCACATATTATTAACTACAGTTTACCTGATGATCTTGATATATATACCCACCGGAGTGGCCGTACAGGACGTGCCGATAAATCGGGTGTGTCAATTGCCATTGTCAATTATCGCGAAAAGGGAAAAATAAAACAGATTGAAAAGATCATCGGAAAGAAATGTGAAAAATTGCAGGTTCCCACTGGTGAAGAAATATGTAAAAAGCAGCTTTTCAGGCTTATTGACAGAATGGAAAATGTTGAAGTAGACGAAGCACAGATCTCTCCTTTTATGGATATTGTAAATAAAAAACTCGAATGGTTAAGTAAGGAACAAATTATCAAACATTTCGTGTCCACTGAATTTAACAGGTTTCTTGATTATTACAAGAACGCCCCTGACCTTAATGAAAACGTGGAAAATAAGCCTGAACGACAGGATAGCAAATACGGGAAAAGAAGCAAAAATAAAAGGAACGGGGCAAATTCATATACCAGATATTTTATTAACATAGGTAAAAAAGATGGCATTGATCCGCCAAAGATCATTGGTATGATAAATGACCGTACAAATAACCGTCAAATGAAAATTGGTGAGATAGATATAAAAAACAATTTTTCTTTTTTTGAGGTGGAAGAAGCATTTACGGACAAAATATTGAATTCATTCCGTAATAACAGGTTCAAAGACCGTAATGTTGTCGTGGAAATTGCTTCTGAAAAGGAACGTAGCAGGAAAAAAAAGAGACAAAGAATGGTTAAAGCATAAAACAACTGATAAAAAGAAGAATTCGAAAACAATTAAATAGTTATTTATGTTAATATGTTTTGTAAGTATGAAAAAATAATTCATTATTGTTTGAAAGAATTCATGTATTTGATATCTTACACGGTAAATAATACTTAAAAACTATTTTTAACTAAAAAATTTTATCTGATGAGCAATAGTGGTTTTAGTTTTCCAAAATTCTTTGAAGACTCTAAAAAAGTACTCCTGCAACCCAAAGCGTACTTTTCTTCAATGGAAACCCAGGGCGGTATTGGTGAGCCGCTTATTAAAGTGTTGATATACGGTGGTATAGCGGGTGTTTTTGCTTTGCTATGGAGCCTGTTAAACCTTACCGGATTTACCGGAGGCCTGTTTGGAGGTGCCATAGGCATCGCTGCTTTTTTCTGGGCGATCATAGGGGCTGTTATCGGAGTTTTTATCGGAGGTGTAATTGTTCTTGTGATCTCGGCCATTGCCAGCGGAAACACTGATTATGAGCCCAATTTAAGAATTGCTGCAGCCATAATGGTGCTGTTGCCTGTAAATGCATTTCTTGGATTTTTGGATGGCATCAGTTATCACCTGGGTGCAATCATCGGGCTTGCTGTTAACCTGTATGGTTTGTATTTACTCTATCTTGGAGTTACAATCACTCTGAAAGGAAAAGAATCCACTGCTAAGGTTGTTTCATATGTACTGGCAGGTTTACTGGTACTTTTCCTGATCATCGGAATGGCCACCAGGTCAAAATTACGCCGTTTTGCAGGTACAAGCAGCCGTAAAACAGATAAGATACTGAATGAATACCAGAAAGCCGCGGAAAAAATGGCAAAAGACTACCAGGAAGCAGCCGAAAATATCACGGAAGAATTGGCTGAAGAATACGAGGAGGCTACTGAAGATATCATTGAAGAAGTTGACAAAGCCGGCAGTTTCCAATTGCAGGTAGGGGATGAAGAACCTGTAATTGATATCAGCAGGTCTGATCTTAGGAAACAATTAAAGAAACTGGAAGAAGATGGTGATTTTGCCGTACTGAGCAAAGGAGTTGTTTTTCTCCGTGCCGAGCCGAATGAAGAAGGCTTTAAAGCGGAGTACCGCGACAACTCGGGATTTTATACCAGTGTAGACCAGGAGCTTGCCTTCGATGAGGTGGAAGACTTATTTCTTGATTTCTATAATGAAAAAGAAGACTGGAAAGAAAGTATTGATTGGGAATAATTGTTTGTAAGAAAATATTCTTAACAAGCCCCCCCCTGAAGTTTTGATATTCAAAAACTTCAGGGTTTTTTTTTAAAATTACTTTACTTTCCGATACAGAATGTTGTTTGCGCTGATAATCAATTACATATAGAGATTGGGCAACAAATAAGCAACAAGAATTGACACAAAAAAGGAATCAAAAAGAAAAATATTGACAAGAATTTTTTTTACAATTATCTATCCGATAATTTCTACTAAGGTATCATTTTTTTACCTAAGTTAAGAGGTTGGAGTGTAGCGAATAAGCACTTTACTTAGGTATAACCCCGATTTAGAAATTTTTGTATTTCACTAACGAAGTGCAGTGAAATACATAATATTTCTTTATCGTAAGCGAGAATCGCTTAATTTGGGTTCTAATCTGAATCGAATAATAATTTAAAATATTTGTCCGGATTGTCTAAAAATCCTTTTGTAATTTGATAATGTTCAGTTTCTTCGTATTTGACTTTAGTAATACCTTTTTCATCGAGTAAAAATATATCTGCATTTGGGTATGCCAGCAATAGTGGAGAGTGCGTAGCAATTATAAGTTGTGATCTTTGTTCCTTTTCCATATTGTGCATAATGGTAAGCAAAGAGAGTTGACGTTGTGGTGATAGTGCTGCTTCAGGTTCATCAAGCAAAAACAAACCTTCCCGAAATTGATGGTTAAAAGCAGACAAGAACGATTCTCCATGGGATTGTTTTAAAAGTTCCCTGCCTCCCCAGTATTTAGGATTTCCATGTTCATCAATATAATTGGAAAGGTTAAAAAAACTTTCTGCCCTGAAAAAGAAGCCCTGACCTATTGGCAATCTTGGATCTCTCTGAAGTAAAAGATGGTTTGCCAATTCTGTTTCGTATTCTTCAATAAAACGGTGATGTTTTGTTCCTCCCATAGCACTAAATCCAATTTTATCTGCCAGCGCTTCAAGTATGGTGGATTTTCCGCTGCCATTTTCTCCAACTAAAAAGGTAACATTTTTTTTGATCCTAAGGATAAGGTTTGCAATGGCTGGTATTGAAAATGGAAAGCCTGTTTTTGGAGAATCAGGTTTTACGGATATGCCATGGAGGAATAATGTTGATTTGTTATTAATCATTGAGCTAACTTCGTTAATATTCTATGTATTGTTAACTGGGCATGTTATTTAAATTTAATAATCTTCTTTTTCAATGTCTTCATCAAGGGTATCCATAACCATAGATTGAATACTATAATGAAACCAGTCTTCAAACATTTCCCATGTTAAGTTTTCAGGCCACAGGTTTTCATCGGTTGTCCAATCGAATAATTGTTGCTCGAAAAAATCAATAAAGTTTTCTTTGAGGTATTCGATAGCATCATCGGGATGGTCGAATTCAGGAATTAAAAAAATATCACCTTCGTCATGCTTCATTGGTATCGGACAAATCATTTTATCATCAGGGAAGATATAGTTTACCCAGTCAAACAAAGGTTGTTTCGGGAAGAGTATTAATACGTCCCGGTTTATTGCATTATACATTGTAATTATATTTTGGATTTAATTTTATTACTCCCAATTTAATTTAGTGAATTCCTCCTTCATTGCCGGACGATTCTTGTATTTGTTTAACAACAAGTCTTTTAAGGCTTTAGCAGCAGGTAGTCCACCCTTAAGTTTGGCCATTTGTTTTAAATATTGCACCAAGGTCGCATAAATATTGCGGCCAGTGTTTTCAGCCTGAATTTCAATTGCAGCTTTGTAATATTCCAATAACTCCGCAGTATATTTAGATTTCAGGTGATTTGTATATTTAATAATGGTATGAATACTGTTTGAGGAACTCACTATTTCAAACAGTTCATCAATCATTTGTTCTTCAATATAAATTTTTGCCAAATCATCTATGGGAATTCCGCTGTAATAGCCTCGTTTTTTGTTTTTCAATTCAGTAATTAGCTTATTTCTTAATTCTTTCCAACCAGACTTTGGGCTTGTTTGCTTATAAATTTTATAATACTTTATGTCTGAAGTATTTTCAATAAAAAGTTCCCTGGCCAGTTTATTGTACTTAAAGGCCTGTTTTTGTTGCTTATAAAGTTCAAGTAACTGGTCTTTCCATTGATGAGCCGTACCGGGAGCATCGTCATGTAATGCTATTTTAATGCCATCAAGTATTAGCTTTTCGGCTTTTTCCGGATTGTTTGCAGCTAAGGCCTGTTCTACTCTAATTTGTCTGAATTTTTCAAAATCCAGATACATATCGATGATATTGTCTGCTTCCGCTGTGCGACCTTCCGATTGTAACAGGTTTATTTTTTGTCCCAGGTAACTTTGTAAATAATATTTTTTACTCCAACCATCATCTTCCTTGTCACGCTCAATTATTTTAGCATCAATAAATTTATAGGCAATATCCATTTGTTTTAAAGATGCAGCTGTATTAAAAAATAATGGTTCAAGGCTGTCTCCAACACCATAATCTCGGTAATCGGAATTTTGTATCTGCTCATGTAGCCAGTTGAAAATCTTCTCTTTTAGCTCTTTTGAATCCGTATTATTTAAGACCTTTTCAATCTTTTCAAATGATTCATAGATTGCTCCTCCGCATTCGCCTGATGAATCATCCATATTTTGAATAGCCTTTACAGCCTCTATTGCAATGGCAGCAGATATACAAAATACTTCGTTTAGGTTTCCCTTTTTGTAATAATTGTCGGCCTTGTATAAAAACTGATTCACATCACGCATAGCACCATGACTATTACGATAATCAATGAATCCCCGGTAATCGTAGTTATCAAATATTCCGCTTATTTGGCTTTGGTAGTAGGGAATATTGTCAGCATTCTCCACAGAAACAGGCTTTGAAAAGGTAAGCTTTATTTGATGTCTAAAATCCTGGTTCTTTACTCCATAGTCAAGCATGAAGTTTCTCAAATCTTTTAGCTTCGCATCCTTGATTAATTGTTCCCAACTTTCTTCATCAGGTTCTGCATCATTTAATGATATAGTAATGGTCTTTTCCTCGTTAATAGCCAGGGCAACAGCTGCAACATGTTTACATATTGAACCATCATAGGGACAATCGCAATAATAATCAGCCGATTCACTGTTATTATCGGCTTTAATTTCCACTTCATAATTTCCATAGTTGCCCTCAACTTCTGCATACCAGGTTCCATCACTTCCCTGATTAAGTTGTAAAATATTTCCGCTGTCAAAGTAATTTTGCCCTCGCTGAAATATTTCAAAGGGTATAATATTGATTAAGTCTTGTATAGTCATCTTATTCGGTTATTTGCCAATGACCTCCTTTATCTGGGCCTATTCTTTTTAGTTTACCTTCCTTTTTTAGTTTATCAATATTGTATTCCACGCCACGTCTTGATAAGTCTGTTGCTTTTTCAATCTGCTTTATTGTTATATTTGGGTTCTCCTGAATTAAAGAAATGATTTTCTCCACAGTTTTCTCCACAGTTTTCTCCACAGTTTTCTCCACAGTTTCACCCAACTCACTTTCTTCCGCCTCCAACCTAAAGTCAACAACAACCGAATCAAACTCTATTTGATAATCCGGCAATGTATTGTTGTAAGCTTTCCAGTTTCTATCAATTTTATCAAAACCGAAACCGGCATTCTCTGCCAATTTAACCATTCTGAAAAGTTTGGCTAAAATTGGGCTGCGAGGTAAGGAAATATCTTTGCCTTTTAATTCCTCAAAAGGTTTTGGTAATCCACCCGGATTATAAAAATCAATATGGTTGGTAAATATCCGAACACGAGGACAAGCCGATGAAAAGTAATCCGCATGCATTAACATATTCACTAATGCTTCACGTATACTTTCAAGTCCTGGTGAAAGTTCTTGCCCAAAACCTTCAGCTGTTAAAACAAATTTCACATCCACTTTCCTCTTTAACCGGTTAAAGCATTCAAAGTAATATTCCCAAAGGTTTTCTTGTTCTTCAATTCTAAAGGTATAGCGTTGTTGTGCATCAGTATAAGATGTGCCGGGTACTTCCAATAAATCAATACGGAAATCGGCAAAATGCTTTTCGATTATATCCCTCTTTCCAAGCATCAGTAATCCGGCATAGGTACATTTCCCCTTTTCCATTATTCGAAGTTTTTCTAAAAACTCCGTTTCATTGAATTGATTGTAATTTGCATTTGGATTAAAGTGTGACATGTAATCCCTGTAACGACTTAATGAGGTATTACTCAAACTATCACGATTTGTTTCAGGTGCTAATTCACTTGTTTTTGTGCCGAAAGACCTGTCTCGTAGCATACTGTCTATTTCTACCTGAGTAGCACGTTGGTCAGAACTCCCTCTACGAATAAAAGTATTGCCCTGATTGTTGTAATAAACAGGTTTGTTCTTATGTACGGGTACATAAAAAGCCAAAACGGTTTTATCTTCAAATTGATACACTTCCTGCTTTGTATCGACAAATGCATTGAATTTTGTTCCCCGAAGCGTATTTAAAAAGTCTTGTTCCAGTTTTTCGGCATTGCCTACACCTGTAATCTCAAACGCAGCACCCTTTTCTTTCACTCCTAAAACTATCCACCCGCCACTGGTATTGGAAAAAGCCGATACAGTTTCCCAAACTGATTTGGGTAGCTCGCTCTTTGCAGTTTTCACCTCAAAGTCTTCCCATTCGAGGGAGGTGAGTTTTTGTGTTAATTGTTCTTTATTCATATTGGGTAAAAATATAAAACAATGAGGATATGTAGTGTCATTTTATCTTCCATTTAAGTTTATTAGGCAATAATGATCCCGGAATATTAAAAGTGTACCAGGTTGTAGCCTTAAGTGTTTTTAAAAGTCTATTAGCGAAATCAGGATAACCTGATTGCTCAAAAATTGCTCCGACCAATGCTCTGGTTGATGGAGGATAATTAATTGCCAAATCAACAATCTGTTTTTTTTCCGATTCAGATAATTCCTTTAATAAGATGGTAATCCTGTTTATTGAGTTTGCAATAGTTGCGTCCGGTATGCTTTTAATAAAACGGATGCAATCTAATAATTGAAGTAATGGAATGTTTGTCTTTGTGATTTTATTCCATTGACGAACAAACTTAACGATGTATATACCTCTTTTAATTCCTTTTTTATCAAAGTTTACTGCTATCTGAATTACATTAGGAATTTGTGTGGTAAGTTTCAAACTATTAAATATGGAATATCCTGTGATGTAGCCAACAGTCTTATTGCCATCTATTAGGAGGTCTTTAACAACTTCGTATTGATTAGGTTTTAAGTTCCCAATTATACCTTTCTTGGGTTTATAGAAGCGTCCTTTTGATAATCTTTTAATCTTACCGGATTCAACAAGCCTGTTTAGGTATTTCTTAAGAGCTTCACTTTCATTCATCTCTATATCAAAATCATCATAGGTGAAAACAAAGCCTTTCTCAAACTTATCTATTCTAATTCTAACTTTCTCAGATGTTTTCATGATGATGACATTTGAAGCAAATATAATAAAATGTCACGTTTTTACTGGTTAAAACGTGACATTTTTACTGCCGTATAATTTTTTTTGTCCATGTTTATATGGTTCTAAAGAAATAATGAAATGTTATTACGGGTAAAAACATTTCAATAAAAGGTCTAAGAATAACATTTAAATAGGTAAAAATATCCTAATTCATAATATTATTATAATAGGTGTTTACTAAAATATTTTTTGGAATTTAGTTATTCGAATTATAATGGTGTTGTTAATGTTGAGAAAGATAGGTTTTATTGCTTCACTTCTTGAGCTCAATTCGTTCAGTTGGGAAGGTTGAAGAATATAAGGTTTAAAATTAAATAGACAAGATAATTAGGTAATCGCCGAAACAAAGTGTACCTTTGTGTTGATTTTGAATTTGAAAAATCGCGTAACAATACATTTCTAAATTTATTTCTACGTTTTTTTCTCATCCAATTTCTGAGATAACGTAGCACCCGTCATATTAAAGCAAACAGTAGTACTGAAAATTTATTATCACCAAGTTGCTGCAATTTTTAACCAGGCTTTAATATAACAATAAGCCTTAATTTTTAATTACATGAATATTTATGTTGGTAACCTTGATTTCAAGGTTGATGAAGAAGACCTGAAAGGTATCTTCGAAGAGTATGGTAATGTATCTGAAACAAAGATTATTACTGATAAGTTTACTGGTAGAAGCAAAGGCTTCGGTTTTGTTACTATGGGAAATATTACCGAAGGGGAAAAGGCCATTGATGAGTTAAATGGCTCTACACTGGAAAACAGACAGATAGTGGTAAATGAAGCCCGTGAAAAAAAAGAATCAAACAACAGAAGGAGATTTTAATTATGAATCATGGTAAAGTAAAATGGTATAACGAAACCAAGGGTTTTGGTTTTATCGAATCAAAAGAAGGGAAAGATATATTTGTGCATCGTTCCGGTTTACTAAGTGCATTTGGAGGTTTAGCCCCTGAACAGGAAGTGGAATTTGATGTGAGACAGGGTGATAAAGGGCTGGTAGCTTTTAATGTTAAATAAAAAAGGAATATTTGAAATCATTTCAAATTGGAGATTTATTCATACCCGTTCCAATCGTTCAGGGAGGAATGGGTATTGGAGTATCACTGTCAGGACTTGCCTCGGCGGTGGCCTCGGCAGGAGGTATCGGGACGATTGCAACAGTTGGTGTTGGCTTGATACATGGTACTCCCGAAAAAACTTTCAGACAAAACAATATAGATGGTGTTGTATATGAAATACGTAAAGCACGTAAATTAACAAAAGGAGTACTGGCTGTAAATATTATGTCAGTGCTTACCAATTTTAGTGAACTGGTTGAGGCTGCTGTTAATGAGAAAATTGATATTATTTTTTCAGGTGCAGGCTTACCGCTTGATTTACCAAAATATAAAGTTAAGGGGAGTAAAACAAAACTTGTTCCGATCGTGTCATCATTACGTGCAGCCCGGTTAATTGCAAAAAAATGGCTGCAAAGTTTTAATTATGTACCAGATGCTTTTGTTGTTGAAGGCCCTGCGGCCGGAGGTCACCTGGGATTCAGTTATGAAGATTTAGACAGTAAAAAGTTCACTTTGGAAGAACTGGTTGCAGATATCGTGCCTTTTGCAGAGGTATTGTCTAAAATTCATGGTAAAACTGTTCCGATAATAGCCGGTGGTGGAATTACAAATGGTCATCAAATAAGAAAAATTTTGGAAATTGGCGCTTCGGCAGTACAGTTAGGCAGTAGCTTCATAGCTACCTCTGAATGTGATGCTTCTGTTGGTTTTAAACAAGCTATTGTTCAATCGAACAAAGAGCATATCAGGTTAATTAAAAGTCCTGTGGGACTCCCGGGAAGAGCCGTGGAAAACGATTTTTTACTGTCAGCAGAACTGGGAAAGAAGCGTCCCGACAAATGTAAATATAATTGCATAAAATCCTGTAATCCCAAAACAACTGATTATTGTATCGCCGAAGCTTTACTATCTGCCTATAATGGAAATTTTAAATCAGGATTTGTCTTTTCAGGGGAAAATGCCCATCTGATCAATTCAATAACAACTGTTGATGAGGTTTTCAACAGGTTAATTGATGAGTTTAAGAACAAATTGAAACCTGCTAATATATAATTATGAGGCAACTGAAGATAACCCAACAAATTACATACCGGGATGAAAACTCGGTGAACCTCTATTTCCAGGAAGTAAATAAATACCCAATGGTCAGTGTGGAAGAAGAAGTGGCGTTGTCGTTAAGAATACACAAAGGAGACGAAATTGCTTTACAAAAGTTGGTAGAAGCCAATTTACGCTTTGTTATTTCTGTAGCCAAGCAATATCAGAACCAGGGGTTGTCTTTTGCCGACCTGATAAACGAGGGAAATGTTGGATTGGTTAAGGCAGCAGGTAAATTTGATGAAACCAGGGGCTTTAAATTTATTTCCTATGCGGTTTGGTGGATCCGCCAATCGATAATGCAAGCAATTTCGGAACAAACACGTATTGTTCGGTTACCATTAAATCGTTTGGCTTCCATAAATAAAATATCCAAAGCCATACCATATCTCGAACAGCAATTTGAGAGAGAGCCTACCAATGGTGAAATAGCCGAATATTTAGACCTGAATGAAAATTCAATAGCCGAGGACAATAAAATTAAACATAAGCAGGTATCCTTCGATAAGCCTTTGTCACATAATGGTGAGAGTGATTTTTCATTGTATGATATTATTGAAACCGATACAATCCCAACACCGGATAATGGACTTGTATCCGAGTCATTAAGGATAGATTTACTGCGTGCCATGAAAAAACTGAATGAGCGGGAATTTATCATAATTTCAATGTCATTCGGTATAAATAACAATAAAACTTATAGCCTTGATGAAATTTCCAATGTAATGAATATCACCAGCGAACGGGTAAGGCAAATAAAAAGTGCAGGATTATTTAAATTAAAAAAGATAATGTCCGGAAAACATAGTTTTCTCGATAGTTAATAATATTAATACAATTGAATGGGAAAAGGCAAAGAATCTTTTGGTAAAAAAGAAGTAAGAAATAAACAAGTAAAAAAACGTAAAGAAAAAGCGGAGCGCAGGCAGGAAAGGAAAGAGCAAGGTAAAAAAGGAAGCCTGGATGATATGATGGCCTGGGTGGATGAAAATGGAATGATTACTTCATCACCACCTGATTTATCACATAAAAAAATAATTAAAGCCGAAAATATTGAGATTGGAGTCCCTAAAGCTGAATTCCGAATAAACAACAAAATAAGGTCAGGAAGACTTAAAAACTTTGATGAATCAAAAGGATTTGGTTTCATTACCGATTCTGATACCAGAGAATCCATTTTTGTACACACCAACGATTGTTTAGAGCCTTTAAAAGTTGGGGGCAGAGTAGAATTCGAAACTGAAAAAGGAATCAAGGGGCTGAAAGCTGTAAATGCAAAACCAATATAGACATGTCTCAACTGTTATAAATATGAATATCAACTTAGCCGTACTTATTGATGGTGATAATATACCCTCCGCATTTGTAAAAGAGATGATGGAGGAGATCGCCAAATATGGAAATCCGACAATTAAGAGAATCTATGGCGATTGGACTAAACCTAATCTTTCCAAATGGAAAAATATGCTTTTAGAACATGCAATTACACCTGTTCAGCAGTATGCGTATACATCTGGAAAGAATGCAACTGATTCTGCTATGATCATCGATGCAATGGATATATTGTATTCTGAAAAAGTAAACGGATTTTGCATTGTATCAAGTGATAGTGATTTTACAAGATTAGCTACCCGTTTAAGAGAGGCCGGAATGCAGGTAATTGGAATTGGAGAAAAGAAAACTCCGAATCCATTTATAGTAGCATGTGACAAATTCATATACATTGAAATTCTGAAAAACAAATCAGTAGAAAAAGCTTCAGAAGAAGAAAAAGACCAGGGAAAGGAGTCATTTGAAAAAATTACCAGTAAGGTGATAAAACTAATTTCAACCACAATAACAGACTTGTCTGATGATGACGGATGGGCTTTCTTAGGTGATGTTGGCAGTTTATTGCAAAAGAAACAACCAAATTTTGACCCCAGGAATTATGGATTTCAGAAACTAACACCACTTATAAAAGCTACTCAGAAATTTAAAATAGAGCAAAGAGAAAATCCCAAGAGTAGTAACAAACTGATTTTTGTAAAAAACAAATAGTCGCTAATTCGATTGAGAAATAAGTCACTGATACTATAAGACAGAATATACTGGTTTCCAAAAGATACTTTAAAGCTCCTAAAAGTATCTATTCTAAACTGCTTTTTTTATGGAAACGAGCTTATTACTTTCAGAATATCCAGATTGTGAAGGTTTCATGTTTATCGTTGTACCAAGCATCTTTAACATTAAAGCATGCTGATATACCGCCCCTGGAAAGGTTTTATTTACATGATAAGGGAGTTGGTGTCTCAGGGCTGTTTCTTCTACTATCTTAGCCAGGTTTTTATAATGAACATGACTGATATTTGGAAAAAGATGATGAACCACCTGGTAATTCAATCCGCCAATAAACCATGAGAATAATCTACTATTGGGAGCAAAATCACTGGTTGTATACAATTGATGTACAGCCCAGTTATTATTCAATTCGTTATTGTTATCTGGTAATGGATAGTCTGAAGTAGGTACAACATGTGCAGTTTGAAAAATGGTGCTTAAAACCAGTCCACCGGTGAAATGCATAATCAGGAATCCTGATAAAATCCAATACCAGGGCAGCGGAATAAACATTAAGGGCAAAGCAAGAAAAATCGTATAATACAAAACTTTCGAAATCAGTAATCTAAAATACAATGGCCTGTAATTACCCCTGCCAGTTAATACTGCACCCTCATTCTTGTATTTTCTCAATTGCTTAAAATCTTTAATTGTAACCCATGAAAAGGTCATTAGACCATAAAAGAACCATGCGTAAATGTATTGGTATTTATGCACTTTCTTAAGTGGTTTGTGTGGCGAGAAGCGTAAAACACCGCCATGTGCAATATCTTCATCATGCCCTTCGATATTTGTATATCCATGATGCAGCGTATTGTGCTGGTATTTCCAGTTTGCCGGAAAACCTCCTAAAAGATACAAGGAATTACCAAACAGGTTGTTCACCCAACGATATTTTGAAAATGAACCATGATTGGCATCATGCATGGTTACCAAACCCAATCCTGACATACCAAGTCCCATTACTACCCAACATATTAATACCAGACCTAACGAACTAACTAAACCAGAAATCATCAATCCATAAGGAATAGCGTAGACCATTAACATAAGTAAAGTTTTAATCAATATGATTTTTCCACCATGTTTTTCTATTCCTTTATTTTTGAAATAGTTATTTACTTCACTGCGTAATTCTGTTACAAACTCTTGTTTGTCTTTTTTATATTTTAAATTCTTCATTTTTTAATTAGTTACTTTTATTTTCTATGCGCTCCTTAAACCGTAAACTGTTCTGAAATGATAGCCATATACAGCCAGTGTTACAGCATCGATAAACAATTTTGGTTTTCTGAAAATTGTCCAAACCATAAATTTCCAATACTCAAAACGCCCTTTATTTACCAATCCAAGTATAAAAATAGATTTCACAAATGCCTTAATACGACTCATATCTAAATCGCTTTTTCCAACTTTAACAGGTTTATAATTTTTTAGCATTTCCCTTATCCTTTGGTAATAAGGTTTATCTTTATAAATGCTGTTTATTATGTGTTGATATCCTTCCAGTAGTTCCCGCTGATTCATTTTTGGTATAAAGTTCATGCTAAAGTCGGTGTTACTACCTGTGGCATCAATTGTTAAGCGGTTCTCCATTTCCATTTGTCGGTATAATTGTGTGTTTTTAGGCGCATTCAATAAGCCGACCATAGCCGAGACAATACCGCTTTTCTGAATAAAATCGACCTGTCTTTGAAAAACTGTCTCTGTATCGCTGTCAAACCCAACAATAAAACCACCTGAAACCTGCAAACCAGCTTTTTGAATTTGTTTTACATTTTCCAGTAAATCCCGGTTTTCGTTTTGTACTTTATGGCAACTCTGCAACGATTCTTTAACTGGTGTTTCAATACCAATAAAGGTTGAAGTAAAACCTGCAATACGCATCATTTGCAATAACATTGAATCGTCAGCCAGGTTAATCGAAGTCTGGGCATTAAACTTAAACGGATGCTTGTGGGTTTCCATCCAGGTAATCATATCGGGTAGAATGCTGTTTTTAACGACTTTCTTGTTTCCAATAAAATTATCATCTACTACTGCAACCGGGCCACGCCAATTTAGTTTGTATAACGTATCAAGTTCTTCTAATATCTGCTTACTGCTTTTCATCCGTACTTTATGCCCTAACAGGGCTGTTATTTCACAAAAATCGCAGTTAAACGGGCATCCGCGCGATACCTGCATGTTCATAAAAGCATAATCATTCATTTTTAGCAGATGATAATCAGGGACAGGAGTTGACGATAAATCGGCATATTCATTGGTACGATATATTCTTTTTAGGCGACCCGTTTGCCAATCTTTCAAAAAATCAGCCATGGTTATCTCTGCCTCATTTAATATAAAATGGTCTATTTGCGGATAGTTTTCATAGTCCTGTGTAAACAATGGGCCACCTGCAATTATTTTAGCAGGATAATTTTGGCATCTGTCCAGGATTTCGTTTACCGAATCTTTCTGCACATACATACCACTTAAAAAGATATAGTCAGCCCATTCCAGGTCTTTATCTTCAAGCTTTTCAATATTCATGTCCACCAACTTCTTTTGCCAGTTTTCGGGCAACATGGCCGAAACGGTAATAAGACCCAGGGGAGGAACAGCAGCTTTTTTCGAAATAAACTTTAAAACATGTTTAAAACTCCAGTAAGTGTCCGGGTACTTCGGGTATATCATTAAAACATTCATATTATGCGCTAATTATTTCTTAATTGACACAAAGTTATGTTGGTCTGCTATATCAAAAAAACAGAAGGGATTAGCACAATCTATTATGGGATTAAAAACAATTTCAATTGTGAATAGCACTTGTGATTTGGGAATGTTATTCGCCCCTGTGCCTTTATAGGAGTTCTTTTACGGCCATTAAATATTGTCTTGACACAGGAATGGTTTCTTTCGTTTTATCAAGGCTTAACCAATATGAATTAAAATTTTTATTGAGTTTATCGATGTATTGAATATTCACCAAACCGGTTCGGTGTGTGCGTATAAAATTATTGAATTCGGATAGTTGCTGCTCTATGTTTCGTAAAGTGTTCCGAACCATTTTCTTTTTTACAATTCCTTCATCATGATAGCCAATTTCCACATAATTATCGGCTGATTTTGCATATACAATCTCAGAAACCTGGATCCTGAAATTATCGGATTCATTATCTGAAGCAATTTCGATATGCTTATTTGAATAACTTTCCGAAAACTGTTTTAGTTTATTTTGTATTAAACGGGTTTCGAGTATATGATTTTTAAGCCGAACCTGGTATGAATTTATCCTAATTTTTAAATTGATAGTAACCGGAAGGCTTAAACAAATAAAAACTACCCTTACAACTGTATTGAAAGTAATACTAACCTGTCCGACAAACCTGATATAAAAGATAAATGCAAGGCTTGTCGCAGCAATCTGGAATAAGTAGTAAAGAGGAACATAAACGGAATTATTGTTATTATCTTCTTCCTTTCTTAATAGAGTGCGCTGAAACAAAACTTGTGAAATAATAAGAAAGATTAACACTATTATTCCAAATCCGGAAAGAAAAAGAAGTTTATTTTCAAATTCAAATTTATCGGTAGTAAAAGGTTGAAAGAACAGTATAAACAAAAAAATTGCAATAGCTATTCCAAGATATGTCCTGAAATACAATTTTGTAAGCTGGATGAATTGATTTATGTTTTTATTTGTTGCCAATCGCTTATTATTTTTCAAGGTCAACCTTTAATTTTGCAGCAAGTTTTTTAATAAGCGTCCCAACATTATAATAATCAATTACCCCAACAACAGACTTACATGATGTACACCTTACAAAAATCAGCTCATAATTTGAATTCACCGGGGTTTCGTTTACCACCTCAAATTCTGTATTTGAGCAACTCGGACATATTGATTTATTTTCCATGCTTATAATTTCACCAAAGGTACACCTATTATATAAGCAACGCAAAAAAAGAAATACTACACCGCAGTGTTAGTCATTACCCAAAGGGTAGTTGAACGGGTTGAGTGCGATACCGTAATTTACATTTCGCATTCATTGAAATGCGGTTTTTATAAAAAAGATTATTTCCCTTTTCCTTTTAACTTCTTTATATCCTCTTCAATCTCTTTCAGACTTTCTTCCTTTGATATTTTTTCCCGGACTTTTTTATATTTCTCATATTCCTTACCTGACTTTTCTAAAGCCATTTGATGACTTATTTTTCCTGCATGATCTAACAATTCCCTGCCGTTCATTTGTAGAATATTATCCAGACGAGCAATCCAGTCATTCATATACATAGGTGTTTGTTGTTGTGCCATTGTTTCTGCAAAGGCAAGGTATTGTTCAACCAACAAACCTAAAAACTTTATTTCATCTTCCGAAAGATAATTTTTAGCGATACTAACATCGGTTTTTTTGACACTGAGTGCTCCTTTTTTATCGAATGACTGCATGCCCATAAGTGGGAGTGAAGCATCTACACGCCTATATACAAGCTCTGCTGCGGTTTGTTGACTGATTGCCCATAGCAATTTGTTTTGTACTACTTTAAAAAACTCAATTGTTTTTTCATCATTCGGATTGTAATCAATGCTTGTAGCGTATATATCTTTAATTTTCTGATAAAAAAACCTTTCAGAAAGTCTAATTTCCCGAATACGTTCCTGTAATTCAGCAAAGTAATTCATTGAATTACCCGATTTAAAACGCTCATCATTCAGAGTAAAACCTTTTACTATATATTCTTTTAACCTTTGTGTAGCCCAAATACGGAATTGTGTACCCTGGAGTGATTTTACCCGGTACCCCACAGAGATAATAACATCTAAATTATAATGGTTTACTTCATAAGATTTATTGTCGGATGCAGTTGTTCGGAATTTCCGAACAACTGAATTTTCAATAAGCTCTTCTTCATCGAAGATATTTTTAATATGCTCACTGATAGTTGCTTTTGACTTTTGAAAGAGTTCACAGAGTTGAGCTTGTGTTAGCCAAACGGTTTCATCTTCAAGGCGCACATCTATTTTTATATCGCCTTGGTTGCTTTGGTATATGAGTATTTCACCAGTGTTCATTCGATGAGAGTTTATTTTTGGATTTCAACCAGAAGTTTTATTATTTCATCAATATGCTCCTTATCCGTTATTAATATTTCAGCACAAGGGCCATTATAAAATTTTTGTACACTTTCAGCCAACGTACTTATCTGATGGTGTTTTATTCGTTCCTTAATTTTTGAATGCTCTAACATGGCAACCAATCGCATTTTTTTCTTACGTATATCAAGAAATGCAAAATTGCGTTTCTTGCGAAGTGATATGTAATAACGTTGTGGATTATATTTAAGTTCTTTTATTTGTTCGTACAAAGCTTCCTGAAGGATAGAGTACACTTCTTTAATTTCAGGACTTACACCTTCCAGGTGGTAATCTTCGGTATATGGATTGGTGGTATCTTCTTCTGAAATAATATCGACAGATTCAAGATTTTCAAATTCGGGTGTAAGACTGATTATGCTTTCACCATTGTGAATATATTCCTTTAAAAAAGAAACTTTAACAATTTTGCCCCATGTATCAGTATATGTTTTGGTGATTTCAGGTAGTTCCTTTTTATCATTATCCAGAACTAATAGAATATTCTGACTATTCTCAATTGTGTCCTTAATGTATTTAAATATTTCTTTATTCCCGATACGTGATTTGAATTCTTTTTTTAATTCTGCATCAGAACTGATTAGTGTATATAGTTTTTCAACTAATTCACTCTGACTCTCAGGATTTTTGAAAAAGGCGAAAAACTTTGTGATTTGCGGGAAAATGTGGTTATAAAAACTATGTTTAGCTAATTCAACTTCAACTAAATAAAATTCCGGGTTATCTGGATCTTTTAAATCGAATAGAAATGCATCAGGAATAGTTCCCCCTAAAGCCTTATTATCAATCTTCTTTTTGGCTTCAATAAGTATACTTGACTGACCAAACAGGCTTTTCCCATTTTTGAACATCAAGTCCTCCAATTCTTTTTCCTTTATGAATTCCTTCTCGCTGAATCTTTTTTGATTGTAAAATAAGGCTGTTTGCATAATCTATTTGTTAGTTGTCAATTCATTAGCTATCATTTCTGCTTGTTTCAATACTGTCTCAGTTGCCAGTTTTTGCATATCGGGTGGATATCCGTATTGTCTTAATGTGCGTTTGATGATTACTTTTAGTTTTGCCCTTACGCTTTCTTTAATTGTCCAGTCGATTGATGCGTTCTGCTTCACACGTTCGGTTATAATAACGGCTAATTCCCTCAATTTGTCTTTACCCATCAATTCCCGTGCGCTTTCGTTATCGGCAACTGCGGTATAGAAAGCATATTCGAAATCGTTTAATCCCATTTGTTTTGCCTCGCTGTCCATGTTGACTATTTCTTTACTCAGTTTAATGAGTTCGTCCATGACTTCGGCAGCGGTAAGGATTTTATTATGATATTTCTTAATGGAATTTTCAAGCATTTCCATTAAGGACTTGCTTTTAACAAGGTTCTTTTTGGCACGTGTTTTAATCTCATCATTCAAAAGCTTTTTCAGAACTTCCAAGGCTACGTTTTTGTGTTCCATTCCTTTTAATTCCAACAGGAAATCTTCTGAAAGAATGGAAATATCGGGCTTTTTAATCCCTGCGGCATCAAACACATCAATAACCTGTTCTGAAACTAAGGCTTTGTCGATAACCTGACGGATGGTGGTTTCAATTTCTTCATCGGTTTTGCCTGAACCTGTTCCATCAAATTTTGCCAAACGTGCTTTTACTGCCTGAAAAAATGCCACTTCTTCTTTTACATCCATTGCCTGCTCGTGCGGAATAGCAATGGCAAAAGCTTTTGAAAGTGCTGTTACTTCATTGATGTAACGCTTTTTGCCATCTTCCAAATTGAGAATATGTTCTTCGGCTGCCAGTATCATAGAAAGCTTTTTGGAAGTCTCGGCTTCGAAATATTCCTCGTAAGCAAAACCATGATACATATTGGAAACGACTTCTAGTTTTTCCAACATTAACTGAACGGCTTGTTCCTGTGCAATGGTCGGGTCGCCTTTACCGCCAGCATCGGAATAAAACGAAAGTGCTTTTTTAAGGTCGGAAGCAATGCCCAGATAATCGACTACTAATCCGCCTGGCTTATCCTTATACACACGGTTAACCCTTGCAATGGCTTGCATCAGGTTATGCCCCTTCATGGGTTTGTCGATATACAAAGTGTGCATACTTGGCGCATCGAAACCTGTAAGCCACATATCACGAACGATAACCAATTTTAATTCATCATCGGTATCTTTCATTCGGTCGGCAAGGGCTTTGCGCTGTTGCTTGGTTGTATGGTGTTTGGCTATTTTTGCCCCATCGGAAGAGGCTGAAGTCATTACCACTTTAATAACACCTTTATCCAAATCATCGGAATGCCAATCGGGTTTTAACTTGATAATAGCATCGTATAACTCGGCAGCAATACGGCGGCTCATGGTAACAATCATTCCTTTACCTTCGAAAACTTCCTGACGTTGTTCGAAATGGGCAACAATATCTTTGGCAATGGTGTTGATACGGTTTTCACTGCCAACCAACGCTTCAAGCTGTGTCCATTTTGCTTTGGCTTTTTGGGTGTCGGTCAGTTCATCTTCTTTGAATTCTTCGTCCAGTTCATCAACCAATTGTTTACCTTCTTCGCTTAAGTTGACTTTTGCTAAACGGCTTTCATAAAAAATACGTACCGTTGCACCATCTTCAACAGCTTGTGCTATGTCGTAAACATCGATGTAATTTCCAAAAACGGCAGGGGTATTAACGTCAGTGCTTTCAATGGGTGTTCCTGTAAATCCTAAATAGGTGGCATTTGGCAAAGCATCACGCATGTATTTGGCAAAACCATAGACTACTTTTTTACCAATGATGTTGCCTTGGTCGTCTTTATCGTCGGTGGTTTTAGCTTTGAAACCGTATTGGGTGCGGTGGGCTTCATCGGCAATTACCACAATGTTTTCACGTTGCGAAAGTGTTTCGTATACGTTGCCTTCTTCGGGCTGGAATTTCTGAATGGTGGTAAATACCACACCACCCGAAGCAACTTTTAACAGTTCTTTTAAGTTTTGACGATCTTCAACCTGTTTGGGTTCCTGTCGCAATAATTGTGTTGATGCAGCGAAGGTATCAAACAACTGGTCGTCTAAATCGTTGCGGTCGGTAATAACAACTACAGTTGGATTATCGAGCGCCAACACGATTTTACCTGTAAAGAATACCATAGATAAGGATTTGCCGCTACCCTGTGTATGCCATACAACACCGCCTTTGCGGTCGCCCACTGGTTGGTTTAATGCACTTGGCACACCGTAACTTTCGGGGCGTTCCTGCACCAAATCCCCCTCCTCTTGAGTCATTCCCCTCCTGTGGAGGGGTGCCCGAAGGGCGGGGTGGTCATAAAGCTTCTTCAGTATACTATCCATATTATTAAGGACATCTTCCACAGGAATATGTATAACTGATAATCCAAGTGATTCCAGGTAACTATCCCGTTCAGCATCATATTCCTGTTTATCATCATGACTACTACCATCAATTTCTATTACAACCTGACAATTGCTGCAATAGAAGTCAACTATATAGTTTCCTATTATTTTTTGTCTGTCGAAGTCAAAACTTTTGAATTGTTTTTTCTTTACTTGATTCCAGAAAAGCACTTCTGAAAGGTTGCCGGCTTTGCGAAGTTCACGAGCACGTTCTTTGAGTTTTGGGTTATATGGGAGGTTAAAGTAGTTTTTACTGGCTCTTTTGACCACCCCGGTCTTCGACCACCCCTCCAAAGGAGGGGAATTAAAGCCGGAAGCCCTTAAAGTAGATTCAACTGCTCTGTTAACCGCATAATACTGATGATAGGCAGCCAGCTTTTTTACTGTGGTTATGGTTGTGATTCCTGTTTTAGGGTCTTTCCCGACGCTGTCGGTACGGGATTTCGCAAGCTCAACTTTTTTTGACTTCTCAAATACGGTGAAATGACGGATTAAATCGAGCAGGGTTTCTTTATTGAGCATCCCGTTTATTAGGGTCTGCATCTGGCTTTGAAGGTGTGAAGCTTCGGTTTTACCATCTTCGGATTTCCAAGCCATAAAGCGGCTGAAACCAGCCGAAATAGTTCCTGCTTTTGCTTCCAATCCATCGGAAATGATTACAAACCCATTGTACGTGAACAGGCTTGGAATAACGGATTTATATGTTTCAATCTGACGAAATGCCGATTTTATAGTAGCGTTTTCGTCAGCAGCATTTTTTAGTTCGATAACAACTAAAGGAATACCATTGACAAACAGTATTACATCGGGGCGTTTGTTGTTGCCATTTTCGATTACCGTAAACTGGTTGGCAACCAGAAATTCGTTGTTTTTAGGATTTGCAAAGTCGATAAGCCAAACCAAGTCGCCACGTTCGTTGCCATTATCCTGATAGCTTATATTAATTCCTTCGGTAAGTAAACGGTGAAAGCTCTCATTATTGGTTAATAATTCAGGTGAATTGATACGAAGTAATTCTTTTATGGCTTCGTTTTGTGCATCGGCTGAAATGGTTGGGTTTATCCTTCGAACTGCATTTTGTAACCTTTCTATCAATAATACATCTTGATAGCTTTTGCGTTGATCTTTACCACCCCGCCCTTCGGGCACCCCTCCATCGGAGGGGAATTCGGGGGCTATGTTTGGGGCGTAGATATATTCATAGCCCAAACTTTCCAGAAGTTCGATTGAGAATTCTTCTATTGTATTTTCGGTTAAACGGGTCATATCAATTATTACTTTTCATAAGGATTCCATGTTTTTCGACTTTTTACATAAGCATCATCTGAAATCCGAAACTTGCTAAAATATTCACTTACCACAGGATAAAATGCTTTATCCAGATTCCAAAGAAGATTGCTGAAGAAACGAACCAAACAATAAATATAAAACATTGAATATTTTTGTTTCACATCAACAGTCATTCCCTGTAAGTAAAAATCCTTTATATTGTCAACTTTATTTCCATCCTCGTTATCGAAAGAAACCATAAAATGGCTGCCCACTGCATTGGATAAATTAATAATCGCTTCTTCCTTTTCTTTGTTATGCCTGTAATGACGTTCAACAATTATTTTATTAATGTTTTTATACCATGCCCTTAATGGTTCATCTGTTGAGTTAGGATGACCTGTTAACGAGTCAAGATTATAGTAGCGAGCATTATGTGCAAATTCAGTTAAGAATTTGATAATTAAACTAAATATTGGGTCATCATCTATTGGTTTGTATAGTTCTGGTTTTCCAATATCATCGGCTATTTGTTTTGCTTTTTTATAAAGAGTGTCAATTTTATGTCCTGCACTTTTTAACTCTGCATTATTTGGGAAGGAATTATTGTTTAAGCGCCTGTGATTGTATATGATAATTACTTTCAAAAGCCTTTCAATTCCTATGGTTAACATAAAAAAAGCCTGTGTACCGTAAGCATGTTTTACATAGTCGTATTTTCGTATTAAAGTTAACCCCTGACCGATAGACATAGCAGCTAAAGCGCATTCACGCCCCAATAAAAAATCTTGTTCTTGTGTAACAGAATATTGCTGCATAGCTTTAGTTTTTATGGCTTTAATTATTTATTCATCGATACCAATTTTTATATCAGGTAACTCATAGGAAATACTTTCAGCATCAAAAAAATATATCTCTTTAGATGGAAATTTCGATTTTGCTAATTCTGATATTTTTTCAATTTCTTTAGCCAAAATTGAAATGTACACCGCATCAATATTTGAATTATTAATCTGCTCAAATACATGGTTATCATTATCTGCCAATGAACTACCTATTATCACCATATTACCTGATAAACCTGATAGTTTTTTATAACAATTTAATAGGTAATCATTCTGATTTATTACATCAATTTTGTCATCTTGTTGAAAAACACAAACAACATCTTGTTCCTCATTATTTAGTATTTCTTCTAATCTTTCATAAAGTGCTTTATCAGATTGTTGGGTAATCTTTTTCACACTCTTTCCGTCTTTGTAAATGTGGAAAGCACCGTGCAGAAAAAATAAATTCTGTGTCTTACTATTGGTATCAAAAACAAATTCATTTTCATCGCCAAATATGTTAAGTTGTCTGCTCCCATCATCTACCTTATTCAGCAATCTATTTCTTTCTTCTTCTTCAAAAATGGATTTTACAACTTTATCTATATCCTTTGTTTTCCAGCCTTTTTTATTTGTTTTTGAATATTCTTTTACTTCTGTGGTAAAATGAGTTCTTGTTAAAATGCTAAATGATTTCTTTATAGAATTACTTTCATCGCCAACATTAATTTCAAGTTCACCTTTTAATCGGGCTTCTTTAATCTCACGATAAATACTGTTTTGTCTTTTATCCATGTCATCTTCAATGAACTTAAGCGATGATTGAAATACTATTCCATTATTTAGTTCATTTTGAATTGGTTTGTATTTCAATAAAAGTACATACAGAAATGAGTCGTAGTTTAGTGAGAAATAATTGGTGAAATTTTGGAGTAATAGAAATATCCCTTCATTCTTTTCTGCATAAATTGTTTTTATCTCAGCCTTTACAATTTCATGCACAGCCTGCATAAAATCGATTTTAATTTTATTCCTAATGTATTTTCTAAGAAAGGAATTATCAGGGGAAATATCTTCTTCCAACTTACCAATAAAGGTTTCCAAATCGAAATTACAGTTTTCCACCAAAGGCATAGCTTCACTATATACACTTCGGTTTTTTTCA
Source organism: uncultured Bacteroidales bacterium (assembly GCA_964492185.1). Lineage (GTDB taxonomy): Bacteria > Bacteroidota > Bacteroidia > Bacteroidales > UBA10428 > JAFGSZ01. The sequence goes on from CAZBJH010000006.1 coordinate 52,041, forward strand.
ATCATTTTTTGGAAAATGGATTTATAACCAGTATTAATTCCAAGACCATAATTAAAACCGTTGCCAATTAAAAGATGATTAATCTGACTTTTAATGGCTTCAAGAACCTCATTGTATGTAAGAATTTTTTTTACTTCTTCCATAATTACGGTTTTAGTTTATAGTTACCTCCCCACTCATTAATTTCGGCAATAAAGTATCTCGCATTTGTTCAAGGGTGCGGATTTGATTTTGATTTTTATCAATTTTACCCCAAGCATTATTACAATAATTTGCAAATTCAGTTAATAAATCATTGGGTGGTAATTGAAACTCAACAGCCTCAATATCGCTGGGTTTCAATGATGGATAAGTCGAAGTAGAACCTTCAGCTATTGAATGTAAATATTCTGTCATGTCAGAATTTGTGAGCAAAATATAAATAAAATGCGGGTCAATATTTTCACAAGTTATTACACAAAAGCCTGTTGAAACAACTAAATTATCAATTGGATTTTTAATAATCCCATAATGTTTCTGGTTTGGACGTACTGTTGATATTAACACATCATTGTGCTTTACCAACCTTCTGGCTCTACTTGGTGCTTCATTGAAACTAAACTCCTGTAATGTTTCAATTTTACCTTCTGTTAAGGAACCTGTATCTAAATATTTAATTATTTGATGTGGATAGTCTTTATTAGCTGAATTATTATTAGTCTTAACAAACATTCCAATTTTCACCAACTCCCAATCCTCCTTTGCTTCTTCCACAAACCACTGTCTAAAAAGTGTTTCAGCCATTTGTTCGAGGGTTTTATTTTGGCGGTGGAGGAGGCCTATTTTATCATCGAGGCTGGAAAGGGTTTCGGCTATGGCTTTTTGTTCGGGGAGTGGGGGGAGTAACAATTCCAAATCATAAAAAGCTTCTTTAGGTACCCTTTGTCTACCAGAAGTGCCATGTAAATTAATTTCTGCATGATTTCTAACTTCATCCCAACGACTTAAATAAAAAACAAAATCTGTGTCTGAAACACCATCCTTTCCTCTAAATACATGAAATTCAGTAGAGCCAAATCCTACATCGTTTTTTAAATTACGAACTTGACATATTTTACCATTTTCTAAGCATGGTGTTATTCTTGCAAATAGTGTATCTCCGTTTTGAAACCGAGTACCACCACTTAACTTCCTTATTTGGGAGGGCTCACAATATCTTTGTCCATTTACCAAATCTTTCATTTCAACAAATGAATAATTATAGCCTTTCTCTAATCTAATTGATGGATTTAAATTGACAAAATCAGAGAAATTATATGTTTTCCAGTCCTTCATTAATATCCACTTTCCTATTTCTTATTGATAACGAGAACAGGGAATTTTACATCTTCAGCAGAAATTAACGAGTTGTTATTTTCTCTGACAACTGCTAATAATTTAAATGGTTTAGCAGTAGGTAATTCAATGTCACCAATTGGTGTATTTAAAATATGCATATTATCATAATCTTTTAAAATACAGTCAATCACTTTAATTTTCTGTTTTAAATTTTTTTCAAAAAAATAATTAAAGAAATCTCTAAGTGCTCCATCGTCTTCTATATAATGCCATAATGGTTGCTTTAATATTTTAATTTCACTCTCATCATTAATTTCTTTAATAACTAAATCAGTAAATTCTAGTTTATCTTCAACGTTTTCGATTATAGGAATCAAAACATCATTTTCAAAATACTTTGCCTTTATTATTGTAACTGTCTTTTTCATTATTCTATAATTACTTTGTTTAGATTATCTTTTATTTTGCTATTAAGTTTGTTTTCCTCTTTTAGCTGTTCTTCAAATTCAGCTTTCAAGGTTGTAAAGCGTTCTTTAAAATCGAAGTCGTTTTCTTCATCAGCCAAACCCACATAGCGCCCAGGAGTCAAAACATAGTCGAGCTCTTTTACTTTGTCAACTGGTGTAGCATTGCAGAAACCTTTAACATCTTCGTAATTTCCATCGGGATTACGCCAATTGTGATATGTATCGGCAATAAGTTTTATGTCGTCTGGCGAAAGTTCTTTGGTACGGCGGTTTATCAGGAAACCCATGTTTCGGGCATCGATAAACAAGATTTCTTTGCTACGGTCTCTAAAACCACCCCGCCCTTCGGGCACCCCTCCAGTGGAGGGGAATGTTTTACGGTTACGGCTTAAAAACCATAGAGAAGCTGGTATCTGTGTATTTAAAAACAACTTGGCAGGGAGGTTTACAATGCAGTCTACCAAATCAGCTTCAATCAATGCTTTTCGTATATCACCCTCGCCAGAAGATTTTGAGGTCAGCGCCCCCTTTGCCAGTACAAAACCCGCTTGTCCGCTTGGTGCCAAGTGATACATGAAATGTTGTATCCATGCATAATTGGCATTGCCAACGGGTGGCGTTCCGTATTGCCAGCGTCCATCGGTGCGGAGCAAATCGCCACTCCAATCGCTCACGTTAAAAGGAGGATTGGCAATTATATAATCGGATTTTAGATCTTTGTGTGCATCGTTTAAAAAAGAACCTTCGTTGTTCCATTTTACCTGAGAACTGTCAATACCCCGAATGGCAAGGTTCATTTTTGCCAGTCGCCAAGTGGTCTGGTTGCTTTCCTGTCCGTAAATAGAAATGTCGTTTATTTTTCCACGGTGTTCCAAAACAAACTTTTCCGATTGTACAAACATACCACCCGAACCACAGCAAGGGTCAAACACTCTGCCTTTGTATGGCTCTAACATTTCAACCAGTAATTCTACAACGCTTCTGGGCGTGTAGAACTGTCCGCCCTTTTTGCCTTCGGCAAGGGCAAATTCTCCTAAGAAATATTCGAAAACGTGTCCGAGAATATCGGCACTTCGGGATTTGGCATCGCCAAGGGCGATGTTTCCAATCAAGTCAATTAGTTCACCCAAGCTTGTAGGGTCGAGATTTTGTCGGGCATACACTTTTGGTAAAACACCTTTCAAGGAAGGGTTTTCCCGTTCGATGGCATCCATTGCCTCGTCAACCGATTTGCCTATTGTTGGTTGTTTAGCCATTGACAAAAGAAAATTCCAACGGGCTTCCGTTGGAACAAAGAAAACATTCTCTGCTTTGTACTCGTCTTTATCTTCGGGGTCGGCACCAGCGTATTCGCCTTCACCTGCATTTAGTTTATTGAATAACTCTTCGAAAGCATCGGAGATGTATTTTAAGAAAATCAATCCTAAAACCACATGCTTGTATTCTGCTGCATCTATATTTTTCCTTAGTTTATCGGCAGCTTTCCAGAGTTGCTTTTCTAAAGGTTCTTCGTTATTGTTTCCGTTCTTTTTAGCCATTTTAAATCTTAATATTTTTCTCTACAAATTTCAAAGCTTTTATTGATACTTTTTCATCCTTCACGAGGTCATAAACCTGTCCTGCAAGCCATAGAATAAGTAATTCATCTTCTTTAGTGCCCAATAAGTTTGCTAATTTCACAACTTGTTCCCGTTTTGCCCTACGTTCCCCTCTTTCAATTTTGCTGTACATTGGCGTATCAATTTCCAATGATGCTGCCAATTGCCGCTGGAGTAATTGCTTCTCTTCTCTTAGCTCCTTTATTCGTTTTCCTAAAAACATGACTAATTTATTTATGACTTGTCAATAATTGACTAATGTACTAAATAAAAGAAAGATAACGAAGGGATGTTTATAACTTTAAGGCTATTTATGATAAATTCTATCTAGCCCGAGTTTCCGG
>CAZBJH010000007.1:0-55207 GCA_964492185.1 uncultured Bacteroidales bacterium
GTCTATAAAGTAGTCAAAATGTTTAACCGGACATGTGTCTGTTCAGAAGGTTCGGGATCAAGGCGCGTGAACATTTTAAACCGCGGAATACTAAAGTATTTGAAGATTTAAAATGTGAGCAGCAACGCGGATACCGGACATTATGGACAGACACTATTAAAACCCTGGATTACGATAACCAATAATCACTGACGAGCGTTGCACTTTATCAGAACATTTTTTATTATACTATAATTCATTAAAACAATAAGAGTGCAAACTGATAGAACCCCCTTCGCCAGCTCTGCCATTCGTGGGCAGTTTCAGGTGAAACATAAAAATGAGTATTCATTCCCAGGTTTTTAAGAGCCTCTGTATTTTCTTTGGGATCACCCCAGGGGCCACGCCTTGGATTTTCCAATTCGCGGCTTCCATAGCTGATAAATACCAGATCGATGTTATCCTTAAAACCAGGAGAACTTTCAACATCCTCCACGCTGATGCTCCCGCCGCTAAACATCCCCACGTAAGAAAACATTTTCGGGTTGGCAAGGGTAATCACGCGTGTTTGCATGCCTCCCATTGAAAGTCCGGCCATGGCACGGTATTCGGGATCTGCTTTGGTCCTGAAATTTTTATCAATCATGGGAATAATGTCTTTTACCAAGGTATTCATAAACCCATCTGCCCATCCCTGGGGCGGCCATGTTCTGGGTTGGGTAGTGTCCCTTGGAGCAGCATTATCTCTTCTTGGCATGTGCCATGTACCATTATCCATAACGATGATAAACGGTTTGGCTTTACCTTCAACAATCATGTTATCCATGATGAAGTTGACCCTGCCCTGGTTGGACCAGCCGGTTTCATCTTCACCACCGCCATGCTGAAGATATAGAACCGGGTATCTCTTTTCAGAATTTTCTTCATATCCCGGAGGCGTGTACACAAAACAACGGCGTATGCTGTTGTGTACTTCCGAATAATACAAATGTTCACGTACCTGGCCATGAGGAACATTTTTTAATGCATAAAATTCCTGGTCATGGGCAGGTATTTCGATGCCGCTACCCCAACGACCGGCGCCATAAAAATACAGACTGCCCGGATCGGGCACCGAAGCGCCATCGATATTTAACTGATAGTAGTGAAAACCCTCGTCTTGTGGAGCTGATTCTCCGATCCACACGCCGTTTTCATCTTTTGTCAGGTCGTATTTTACTGCCCCGATATCCAGTTGCACATACTTTGCATCGGGCGCTTCAACGCGTACACGTACCCGCCCTTCTGAATTTACCTGTGGGTATTCTTTACCTGGCTGGTTGACGGAAGACGGTTTAAAGTCTTCAACAACAGCGCTTTCATCTGACTGCGCGAAACACATTCCGCCAGTTAATAATGCTGTTAACGCTAACGTTTTGATTTTGAAGCTCATAGTCAATCTCTTTATGTTAATTTTAGTTTTTATTGTTTTAACCTATTCTCCGGCATAAAATATATACTTGGGAATGGATTTTGTCTGCTTTTATTTTAACCCGCTGTTTTCAATTCTGAAATAATCAAACGATACATTAAACGGGGTATCGGGTTTAGTTGTATCAGAATCAAACCAGAAGGTACTTTTCATATAATTGGTAACAATTCCGTCTGCTACGATCAATCCTGCTTTGACGTCCTTAAGAAGTATATCTGCCGTACCCAGTTTCTCAAATGATTTTCCATCATCAGTAGAATAGTAAGCGGTGTAAGCGCTTCCATTCTTTTCGAGTTTCAGGATTAAATGTTTGTCACCTGTTATTTCTTCCTCAAGCTTAAAAGATGCCAGGGATTTGGTGATATCGTTTTCCTCCATGATAAGATCAATGGTGCCCGGTTGAGGCTCTCTTACGCGGGTAGTTTTAATCACCGCCCGGAACATTAGTTTCACAAAATTCTTATCATCCTGATAAGCTATGATTCCGGCATTCTCGGGTTGTGAGGGCATTCGTGAACCAACCAACTTAGTTTCAGCTATCCAGTCATTGTTGGCGCTCTGCAATAAAATATTCTTTGCATTGTTTGTACCCTCGGAAACATCGCCCGGTTCGCTGGTTATGGTCAGCATTCCTTCCTTTTCTGACAGGCTGTATGTTGATGGATTTTCGCGTACCCATTCCCACTGTTGTCCTAAGGTACCGCCATTAAACTCATCACTTTCAGATTTAGTATCAAAATTCAGATAATAGGTATTCTTTTCCAGTGTAATGTCATCAATAAAATGAACCACGGCTGTACCAGGTATCCCTTTTGCCTGCTCAATTTCCACGCTAATATCATCACCCTCAGTTTCAGCCTTCACTTCCGGAATCTTTTTCGTGTTTTTCATTAAATAGCTATAGGCCTTTGTTTCCTTATCGAATCTTTTGATGGCTTTTCCGTTTACGGTAATTAATTTGGGATTCAAATCGGGCATTACCTTCAGCGGGTAACTGTCGGATACTGTGTTTCCATCGATAGTAACATAGGCAAAAACAGAAGCCACGCCAACGCCTGTTGCGGTAACTTTTCCATTTTCATTCACGCTGACAACTGAAGGATTGTTACTCTTATAGGCAACTGTTGCTTTGCTGAGATCATAAAAGCTATCATCAGACATAGCGGCCGTAACACTTGTTTGCACAGTATTGCCCGGCCGTAACACGACTTTATCGGTTTCAGCCACAACGGTTGTCAACACGGGTTTGTATTCCCCGTTCATAGTAGCTTCAACCTGTCCCCTGATATCTCTTGAGGAAGCGCCGATTTCAAAAACGTATCTTCCCTGATCAAAAGTTATGCTGCCGGTTTCTGTATCCCAGAACCAAAGATCTTCGCAATCCATGGTGATGGAGACCTTTATTGTTTGTCCGGTCGGAATCGTCACGCGTTTAAAGCCTTTCAATCTTTTGATTGGCCGATCAAAATTTTCAGGACTATCCGGGGTTCTCATATACACCTGTATTATCTCATCCCCATCGACCTCACCGGTGTTTTTCACATCAACTGTAATGGTGATTTTATCGTTAGGGGTGATTTCAGTATTACTAATTTCAAAATTGTTAAATTCAAAAGTAGTATATGACAATCCATATCCGAATTCGTAAGATACATCGTCATTAAAATACCAATAGGTCCTTCCGTTTTCGTTATCATCACCCCGGAGGGTGTAATCATTAAAATCAGGCAGATCGGCAAGGGACTTGTGCCAGGTGACATTGAGTTTTCCGCCAGGATTAACATCACCGAATAATATGCTGGCCATGGCATTACCCTGTGCCTGCCCGTTGTAACCTGTCCATATAATACCCGGTATATTATTGTTGTTCTTAAATTGCTCCACTTCAACCATTCCCATGGTTTGCATCACCACGATGGTATTGGGATTTACGGCTGCCACGGCTTGAATTAATTCATTTTGATTGCCAGGCAGGGAAATTGCAAACCGGTCGGATTCTTCCCTTCCGGTGGATTGATCGGTACCCACAAATATCAGGGCTACATCCGCGGAAGCTGCCATGTCCAGCGTTTCCTGATCGGTGCCCGGGGCTTCCGGCTCGTGATATACCAGTACGATGGGTTGCGGACCGGTAATCCCCAAGGTGTTCATTTTCAATGAAACAATGCCAGGCCTTACGAACCATGAATTACCACTTTGTTCTTTTTTGGCAATTCTTTTTGATGCCAATACGTTTCCTGTGGCCGATCCTACTCGTACTTCAAGCAACGCACCATCTTCGGCTACAGTCATATTAAACCGGATGGAATCCAGGTTGGTGATATCCACGTTTTCATACAGGGTCCAGTCGCCATCTTTTATACCTCTTACAGCAGGTGCACCAAACCGTGCTGATGCAATGATTCCCTTTGCCGATTCGTCATATTTAGTTGCATCGTATTCTTTGACAGTACCATCTTTAGTTACCGTAGAGAACCCGATCATGGTAAAAAAGTCGGTTTTTCTATCGGTGTTACCACTAGCTTTTGAAACGACTTCCGTTTTCAGGTTATACTCCTTGATGTAATTTTCTATGCCTTTGAGTGGGCTTATTCTCAAGTGCGGTTCAACCGGACCGGAATAATCGCCCAGTTCCACTTTATCGGCCTGTGGGCCCAATACTGCAATTTTTTTTATGTTGTTTAGGTCAATAGGCAATGCCTTTGCACCAGTTTTAACTACTTCCTCATTTTTCAATAACACGGGTGTTTTGGTGGCAATCTCAATCGCCAGGTCATGGTGTGATGGATCATTTATGATGCCTGGCTTAATTCCAGCATAAGGAACCATTTGAGGAGGATCAAACTCACCAAGGCGCATACGAATGGTGAAAATATTTACCAGGGCTTTATCAATATCCCCCTGGGTAAGCAATCCTTGTTTAAGTGCGTCCAGGGCATGGTTTTGATATACGCCTCCACAATCGATGTCCACTCCTGCTTTAATACCCATTGCTGCCGCCTCGGTGTAGGTTTCAGCATAATGATGGCCCCTGACGATATCATCAATGGCACCGCAATCACCGGTAACATAGCCATCTAATCCATATATTTTTTTGGTAAGGGTATCGACCAGGTATTTACTGGCTGATGCCGGCACACCATTTACCGCATTATAAGCAGTCATAATGGATGGAAGGTTGTAATCCCTGATAAGGGTCCGGTAGGACAAAAGATAATATTCATACATGTCGCGATCGTCCAGCTCGGCACTTCCGGTATGCCGGTTAAACTCCGTGTTGTTGGCCAGGTAATGTTTGCCACATGGTACGGTTTTCAGGTAGCGGGGGTCATCTCCCATCATTCCCTGAATAAATCCCTTTCCGATTTCAGAAACCAGGTAGGGATCTTCTGCAAAGGTCTCGGCAGTACGGCCCCAACGTGGGTCGCGGGCCGGCTCAATTACAGGCGACCAATAGGTAAGGGTAAATATCAAATCGTGATTAAATCCGCGTGCTTCGTCCGAAATAACTTCGGTCTCCCGCTTAATCAATTCAGGATCCCAGGTGGAGCCTACGGCCACACTGTTTGGGAATGAGGTGGCCGTCATCCCACTGTTGTTATTTCTTCCCATGATCCCGTGAAGCGCCTCGCCCCATACATTATAAGCCCCAACGCCTAACCGGGGAATGGGTGGCATGGTATTGCCCAACTGGCTTTGCTTTTCCTCGGCGGTCATCCTTGAAACCAGATCAGCAGCACGTTCTTCAAAAGAATAAGCTGTATTTAAATAAATTGGTTTTTTAGCACGCTCACTGCCAGGCAAAAATGCCATCATGGTAAAACTAATGACCGCCAGGAAAATAAGTTTTGGAAATTTAAACTTCATAACATAGATGATTAATAATTATTTTAAAGGAATTTCAAGTTGAGTAAACGAATGAGCCGGGAAAAAATGCTCTATGACATTACCTTTGAAATTTATCTCATTCGTTTTTATGGCGATGAGTTGTTCATCTCTTGTATTCCGGGCATCAATGTTTTTGGCATTGATTAAATTAATTGTCGCTTTACCTTCGTAATTTCCCGTTTGTATATTAATGCTGGTTTCGATAGCCTCAGTTTCGTGCCTGTTCACAACATTTACAATAATTTTTTCTGCTGACTCATCCAATACAGCCGTAACATCAAGATAAGGTATGTCGTTAAATATTTCATTGTCGTAGGTTTCACAATCTGTATATACATCCAATGCGGTTCCCAGGGCATTATGGGAATACAGGTAGAAAGTATGAAACAGGGAATTTTTAAAATCACCTTCAGGAGAATTGCCCGCGAGACTTGTAATCATGGTAATGTTGGCCATTTTCACGATATCAGCATGGCGGATAAATGAATTCAGGTGTTGGGCAAGCAGCAAAGAACTGACAAGCCCTCCAAAGCCGGCTGAATATTCATCAAAAGAAATATACACCGGCCGATCGGTACCCGACTTAACCATTGCTTTTTTAATCAGTGCATGGGTAGTTTCAATTTTCTCATCAATATCCAGTCCTAACGACATGCGATCGGAAAAAACATCATTTTGTCGTCCTCCGGGCAGGGCTTCTGTTGCATACCTGTGTACTGACAGATAATCAATTTTTCCTACCATTTGGCCCAATACATAGTCGTTCCATTCTATCCATTCGTTTCCAGGCCTGTACAAAGATGCACCTGAAGCAACAAGTTTAATATCTTTATCCAGCAACGATATTAGCTTACCTGCTTCAAGGGCAAATTTACAATAGTCTTCAGCTGTTTTTTGGCCCATTTGCCAGGGGCCGTCTATTTCATTGCCCAAACCGAGGTACTTAACATTAAACGGTTCTTCGTTTCCATATTTCCTTCTGAGATCAGAGTAGTAGGTACCTTTTTCAACGTTGCAATATTCTACCCAATGCCTTGCTTCATCAAGAGTTCCGGTTCCGGCATTGATGCATAAAAAATTATCAGCTCCTATCAGACTGCAAAATTTTGCATATTCATCAGTCCCCATTTGGTTAGTTTCTTTTTCGTTCCAGGCTAAATCCAGCCTAACCGGGCGTTGATCCTGAGGCCCAATGCCGTCCTTCCAGTTATATCCTGACACAAAATTTCCACCCGGCCAGCGTAAATTGCGTATATTCAGCTCTTTCATGAGATCGATAAAGTCTTTGCGAAACCCGTTTTCATCAGCCAGAGTTGACTCAGGATCGTAAATACTCCCATAGACCACCGTACGGATAGGCTCAACAAATGCCCCGTAAATATTGGAATCGATGGTATCAATTTTTCGATCAAAATCAATTTTGATGACTGCAGGTTGTCGCGCAAAAAGACTACCTGTAACCAGGCATGATAGCGTGGCGTAAATCCAAATTTTTCTCATAGCTTTAAATGTTTAATAGCATATAGATTTTGTGATATTACAAAAGTCCTTTGAGTTTTTCAGGGTGCATTTCTGTCGTTAGCAAATATAAATAAAGTTTTAGCTGCTGAAATATTATCCTTAAATAAATGCAAAGGATTTTATAAATACGCGTCAAAAACCTTGCACTTAACAAACAATTAGTTGCCGTATTGTGCTGATTATTAATCTATTTTGTGTTTTTCAGCAGACCATAAATAAAAATAAAATTTTAGCTGCTAAAAGTATTAAATAACTTACCTGTAACTACAATAATCCCAATGTGATGATCTTGACAAAACCCTGTTTACCCACCATCACAAGCATGCATCCATTAATCTCACCCGCCTGAAAATTTTCAGATGACAATTCAAAATACTTGTTACACTGGGAACAAGAAGGTATCGTCATTAACCCACCCCTGTCACACAGGAGGATAAACCTGTCGTATTGCTTATCATAAAGAATATCATTTGGTTTATCGTATAGATATGCCAATCCTCCGTGATTGTCGTAGTAAACCAATGGCTTCTCTGTCCAAACCTTACCCCGGTTTGATGAATAAACCGCCGGGGAGCCGTCGGGATGCACCCCGATAACTGCAATTTTATTTTCAGTGACTTCGATCGCGGTAAAACTAGAGGGTTGGTAAAAACCTTTATAATACGCGTTAAAATCAAAAATCTCCCGGTTTTGGCCATCCTTCGTTTCAATGATTTCACCTTCACTGGTCACTCCAAAACACCGGGTATCGCTACAGGATAAAGATACAATATCACCTTTCAAATCTAAGGGCTCAACGGTAAATGAACCCGACATATCACCTGTTATGAGTTCACCGTCATCTGCCCCTGCAATGATTTCCCCCTTAAACCAAACCAGGGTATTAATATGGTTTTTCGTATTGCTATTTAAATGTTGTAAGTCATTTAAACCATCATAGCGGATTAGAACCCCATTGTCTCCTCCGACAATCACATGTTTATCAATCACAAGAACACAGTTAAGTGCAATATGTGAAGCACATGTAAGTCTTTCTGTTTCACCGGAATTTGAAATCTTATACAAACACCCATCTGACCCTGCGGCAACAAAACCATCAACTGAGCTGCTAACATCCCGAAAATGAATTATTTCCAGAGGCTCAGAAGTCATACCGGTTTCACAGGACATGTTGAGGTGCAGTGTACTGGTAAAAACCTGTAAACAATATAAAAAAGTTAAGTAGAATATGGATTGTTGGATAATCATGTTAAAAAAATAAAACTTCAGCATGGTATGCTTTACTGTTGAGGCAAACCATGCTGAAATTTTCTGATACTTATTTCAATCCGCTGTTATCAATATGAAAATAATCAAAGGCTACTTTAAATGTTGTCTCCGGTTCATCACCCTGTTGGAAAAACCTTCGGTAAGCCTCCATACGGGCTGGTAGTTCACCGTCGCAAACGATTAACCCGGCTTGAATATCTTTTATTAATGCATCAGCCTTTCCTACTTCTTTATAGTTTTTTCCATCGGCAGAACAAAAGGCAATATAAGTACTTCCCTGTTTTTCGAGTTTTAAATAAAGAGTATTGTTGTCCTGAATGATGTTATCCATGGGAAGTTGAACTGAAGCTATCTGTTCTCCTTCGGTTTCCACCATAAGCTCAACAGTACCGGGTTGTTCTGTGCCACCCCTGTTTCTGAAAGCCCGTCTTCCAAAATTTGCCCGGTATACAAGGCGTACAAAATTATCATCATTCTGATAGGCCAGCATACCTGCCTGTTCAGTATATCCAGCAGGTCGGCGCGAACATTCAATTTTTGTTTCCATAGTCCAATCGGTATTAGCGCTTTGTAATAGCATATTCTCAGCATTGTTATGGCTTTCGGCAAGTTCACCCTCCCCACTTGTCATGACGAGCGAGCCAGCTTTTTCAGACAAACTCCAGGTTGAGTCATTTTCCCGAATCCAATGCCAATGGTTGCCCAATGCAATATTATTAAACTCATCGCTAACTGAGTGAACCCCAAAACTCACCAAGTATGTATTTTTATCAAAAGTGAGATAATCCATCACCGCGACAGATGCGGTACCGGGAACAGTTTTTGCCTGTGCTGATACAACATTCACATTTTCATCAGCCGGGATTATATCAACTTGGGGCGCCCTGGAGGAAGACTCCTTCATCAGAAAGCTATATTGCTGTTTATCAGGGTTAAATGTCTTCACTGGATTATTGTTCACCATCATCGATTTTGCTTTCAGGTTGGGCATCACCTTTACCGGAAAACTTCCTGACCGGCTTACCCCATCAATGGTCACAAAGGTGGTAATGGTTGCCACACCCGCACCTGTGGCTGAAACAACTCCCTGGTTGTTGATTGCCGCAACATTAGGATTGTTGCTATTATATATTACTTCAGCCTTTATTATATCATAAAAACTGTCATCGGTCATGGCGGCAGTAACGCTGGTTTGTACAACTTCCCCTTGTTTTAAAACAACAGTGCCACAATCAGCAACAACCGTTTTCAACTCGGGAATATGTTTACCGGCCATAGTGGCACGAACAGAACCTTTAATATCTTTGGATGAAGAACCTATCTCAAATATATATTCACCTTTATCAAAGGTTATTTTATTTTTTTCCATATCCCAAAACCACAAATCCGAACAATCAATTTCAATCTGAACGGTTTTGGTTTGTCCTACGGGAAGGGTAACCCTTTTGAATCCTTGCAAACGTTTAATGGGTCGTTGCCATTCAGCCGGACTATCAGGGGTACGCATATAAACCTGTACCACTTCATCGCCAGCATAATCACCCGCGTTTTTTACATCAACACTCACGATAATTTTATCCCGGGGAGTAATGAATGTCTGACTTATCCTGATATTACTGTAATCAAAAGTCGTATATGACAATCCGTAACCAAATTCATATGAAACATCTTTATCAAAATACCAGAACGTACGGCCGTTTTTATTCTCACCACCACGAAGGGTGTAGTCTGTAATTGGGGGAAGGTCCTCTACCGATTTATACCAGGTAGCATTGAGTTTACCACCGGGATTTACCTCGCCAAATAATATTTTAGCCATCGCATCACCCTGGGCCTGTCCGTTGTATCCTACCCAGATAATCCCGGGAATGTTTTCTAAATCCTTGAAAGCTTCCACTTCGACACACCCCAGTGTTTGCATAACCACAATGGTGCGGGGATTAACCGCTGCAACCGCCTTGATAAGCTCCACCTGGTTGCCTGGCAATAACAGGGTAAGCCTGTCCGCTTCTTCGGTCGCTGTTTTTTCATCGGTACCAACAAATACGACAGCCACATCCGATGTCCGTGCCTGTTCGATGGTTTCTTCTGCTATGGGTGCATTATCCGGTGCTTTGTACACGATGTATAAGGTTTGTGGTTCGGTAAGCCCCAGTTTATTGACCTTCATTTTCATCAGACTTCCGGCACCATACACACCGCCCACTTCTTTGCCGGAAGCAGCGGTGGCATCCATTGTGGCTACCAGGTTACCATCCGGCGATCCCACGCGTACCTCAATAATCCCCCCTTCGGTTGGAATGTTAACTACTATACCCATCGAATCAACATTGGTCAGATCAACGTTATTATATGATGTCCAGGTACCATCATCAATGGTCCGTACCTGCTCCACTGAGCCCATACCGGAGCCGACAGTAATGCCTTCGGCAGCATCTGCAAATTTTGTGGCATCATATTTTGTGATCGTACCATCGGTTTTTTGCAATTCAAACCCGGCAACATAAAGCAGGTTACTTTTGCTGGCCGTATTACCTCCGGAACTGTGTGCAATTTCTGTTGAAAATCCATTGTCCTGGATATACCTGGTAATCCCATTTAAAGGGGTAATCATCACCGACTGTTCGGGCCTTCCCGAATATGGACCCAGTTCAACCTCATCGGCCTGCGGGCCAATCAATGCAATCTTTTTTAGTTGTGATGGATTTAGTGGCAGGGCATTTCTGATGGTATTAACAACGGGGTTGTTTTTTAACAAAACCGGTGTTTTTGTGGCAATTTCCAAGGCCAGTGCCTGATTAGCCGGTGAATTCACCATGCCTGTCTGATAAAGCGCATGCGGAACCTTTCGTGGCGGGTCGAACTCACCAGTCCGCATCCGGATAGTAAACACATGTAACAATGCCTTGTCGATATCGGCCATTGTGATAAGCCCTTGATTCAATGCATCGATAGCGCTGTTCTGATACACACTACCGCAATCGCAGTCCACACCCGCTTTAAGACCCGATGCTGTAGCTTCTTCAGGTGTTTCAACGTAATAATGACCGGTATAAATATCTTCAATTGCCGCACAATCACCAGTGATATAGCCCTTCAAACCATAAGTTCTCCTTGCAATGGTATCGATGTAAAATTTACTGGCAGAAGTTGGAACACCATTCACCGCATTGTAGGATGTCATGATGGAGGGTAAATTGTTTTCTTCAATAAGTTTTTTATATGGCGTAAGATAAAACTCCCGCATGTCTCTGCTATCCATATCCGAGCTGCTCACATGCCGGTCGAACTCACTGTTGTTGGCAAAATAATGTTTGGCGCAAGGAACCGTTTTTAAATAGTCAGGATCATCACCCATCATCCCGCGAACAAATCCACCGGCAATTTCCGAAACGAGGAACGGGTCTTCTCCGTACGTTTCGCCGGTTCTGCCCCACCTGGGATCCCGAATTGGCTCAACCACCGGTGACCAAAAGGTTAATCCTTTAGTGCCAGTAGCATATATTGCACGGGCTTCATCAGCAATGGCAGCAGCTTCCCTTTGAATAAGGTCCGGATCCCAGGCGGAACCCAGCGCTACGCTATTCGGAAATGAAGTAGGTCCGGGAAGGCCTGCAGCCGGATTGGCGAAAGTAAGGACTCCATGCAAGGCTTCACTCCATACATTATAGGCTTTTATTCCCAACCGGGGGATAGGCGCCATATTATTGCCAAGCAGGCTTTGTTTTTCTTCCAGGGTAAGCCTGGAAACCAAATCAGCAGCTCTTTCTTCAAACGAATACGATGTATTGAGGTAAATGGGTAATTTGGTTGTATGATTTTCAGGTTCAGCAGGATGGTATGCTGTGAAAAAAACAATTGTTAACAACCCGCTTAAGAAGATCAGATAAGAGATGAAGGATCTTTTATTCATAATAAAAAAATTAATTTGACAATGCCTGTTTAAATATATCAATTCATTGAAATCATAACAAGGGCTATCAAATATATACAATTCCTATAATTTCAGAAGAAGATGATAAGAGTTCTTTTTGTTAAACCCGGTACTTTTTGTACATTTAAGTGCCTAACAAAAACATAATTATGAAAAACCTAAAATTTTACGGCATTAGCATCATGATATGCATCAGTTTGCTATATGCCTGTTCCGATGAAATTCGAAAAGAACTGGGAACACTACAAACAGGGGAATCCTTTGCTTTTGTTCAGGATACATCCGGATTATGGGGTATTGAAATTACCGGAATAAATACCCCGTCAATATATCAACCAAATCCGGCCCGTATAGAAATTTATGAAAATTATGGGGACTTACGGGTACTAAGTTCAGGTTATCATCAAGTGGCTAAAACCAATGTTGGAATTAATGCTCACGCTGAAGTAGTATTTTCTGACAGTGTGGTTTTTAAGGTTAATGATTTCTGGAAAACAGCTGGTTCAGTCCTATCTGTTCAACGTGAAATAGAAGTGACAGGCAATGCTTCCGGTGGTTTTAATTCTTCTGTAGTTTTTAACGTGGATACCGCCGTTCACTGGGAGGATATAAACTGCCTGGCTCCGGGCGCGTTGTATGGCGATCCTACCCACGACGGTGACCGTTCGGCTGGAGGAACCATTAACCATGAAGCCAAACGATTTCTCACGCGGGAAGATATCCTGTCGGCACCATTGTTTGCCTTAGCATTTCAAAATGGCTCATCGGTGGCGGTTTTGAATCCGGATCCACGAGGGGAAACCACACTCAATGAGACAAGACTTAAAGAGACAGTAATGGCCGATGAGCGTTATACATTTGGTGCCCTGGGCGCCTGGCAAAATGAGCAAGACCCGATTGAATTTGGCTTTATGTTTCCCGGCTCAACAACACGGTATTCACGCGATACTTTAGCACCCGCTGAAGCAATATGGATCAGACGATATCACCCAATAAAAAAAGACGTGGCTCATCAATACGAGGTAAATTTCCGCTTTGGCCAAAATGAAGAATTCAGGGATATGATTCGTAATGCATGGCGTTGGACATGGAATACCCTGGATCCGGAAATCATGCATATTGATGTGGAAGAAATGCGGGCCGTGTTAATCGATCACCTGGCCGATCAGGCGGCAACCATTGACGGCCGTACCGGTATTCCCTTTGCCATTGCCACCTACGACACGGCCTATCCGCAATGGAATTGGACCATGACCGCCATGGGTTTTGTGAGCAAGAACCTGGAATGCGCGGATCAGTTGCTGCGTGAAAGCGACCGCGACAGTACCCAACGGGAACAATATATGCGCAAAACCGGGCTAAACATAATTCATTCCATGGTAGAGGCGCTGAATACCATACCCCTGGAGGCCACAGGGTACGACCTCGCTACCGGTGAACCATGGTATCACTTCTGGCTGGCGCCCTGGCTCCGTAATGCAACAGAAGGCATGAGGGTGCTGGTGAGAACCTACCAGCGCGAGCGGGATAACGGTCACCTGCATCCGGATTGGTTTAGCTGGGTGAAATCTTACGCGGACTGGCTTCTCCTGCAGCAACGCGAGGATGGCTCCTTCCCACGAAGATGGAAACCCGGAAGCAACGAGGTAGTCGAGACCACAGGAACGGCAAGTTACTGCCCTGTCCCTTTACTCGTGCTAATGACAGAAGAAACCGGTGATTCAGTATACCAACAGGCAGCCATCCGGGCTGCAACCTATATCTGGGAAAACTGGGGACAACATGGCCTATTTATTGGGGGTACCAGCGATAACCCGAACATTACCGATAAAGAAGCCGGCATGTTAAGCCTGGAGGCCTTTTTGAGCTTGTATGAGGCCACAAAGGATGAGCAATGGCTTGAACGTGCAAAAACTGCAGCGGATTTCACTGAAACCTGGATTTGGATCTGGAATGTGCCCATGCCAATTGATGCTGATAATGAAAGTCTGCACTGGAAAAAAGGAGTGCCCACCATAGGCGTGCAGGGCATATCGGCACGTACACCCGGCGGTGTGGATGAATACCTGGATTGGTCTGCCTCATCCTACGCTAAACTTTACAAATACACCGGCGATGAGCATTATCTTGAGGTAGCACGGTTGCTCTTACACAACACCAAATCCATGGTGGCCATGCCAGGGAGGCTACACGGCATGAAGGACATTGGCTGGCAACAGGAACACTGGAGCATGGGTCCCGGCAGGCATGGCCGAGGTTATGGAGGTCATCAGTTCTGGTTACCCTGGATTTCATCGAATCACCTGTACAGCATAACAGGACTTGAAGAATTCGACCCGGAATTATATGAACAACTTACAACAGAAAAAAATCAATGATATAAAATTAATTCTTTTAACACAACGTGTAATTCTGAAAACACGCTGGTTTTTTATCCTGATTTTTATTTCAGCCGGATGCACAAGCCATGAAAATAATGTATCCATAACCGTTAATGCAAACCAGGAGATCGATGAGGTGGAACATACCTGGGCATGGTTTGGGTATGATGAATCTAATTATACCTACATGAAATACGGTAAAATAACTGTTGGGGGAACTTACTGAAATGAGCCCGGATCCGGTTTATGTACGTGCCCATAACCTGATGACCACAGGCTATGGTATACCGGCACTGAAATGGGGCTCAACCAATATGCAGGGCCTGCTGAAAAACACGAAATAGATTAATAGACAGCACAATATAGCAACTAATTGTTTATTAAGTGCAAGGTTTTTAACTCATGCTAATAAAATCCTTTGCATTTATTAAGGATAATATTTCGTCAATCTTATTTTACGGCTGGGCTTATCCACCCAACGATTATGAGAATTGGCAGAATTAATTTATCAATGAGTAACACATCGTGTGGAACGCTACTGAAAAGCCTAGGTTGAAAGCTGGTACTGGCAGGTTTGGAATGAACCCAATATCCCAAATCTGAAAGCCGAAGACCAGCTTAACCCAACTTGAAAATCCACAACCATAAAGCATTCATATGCAATGTGATGCAATTTTGTTTTTTACAATTGGGGCACTACTTTTGTTTTGTTGATATATGGCCGGTGTTAAAAATCATGCCTGTTAAAAATTTGTTTTTGTTCTTTTGTCGGCCTGGTACATATTAATATAGATTTTTTTATTGTCCTTGGTGTTCACTCTTACTATTGAGGATTGCATCGGCCTCATTTTTTCAACAATGGTGGACCAACTATAATCAATGTTGTTTTCTTTTAACCACCTCCTGGTATAATTTATAATAAAAACGTAACCTGAATAAAAATGCTTGCCTTTAACCCTTTTGAGGTTTATGCCGGGTACCTCAAAAAGTTAGGAGAAAAGGACTCTTTTTATCATTATTATGCACATCAGCTAAAAATGGCTGGCGACATAGCTTCATCCTTTCCTGCAGCTTATACAGGTTACCATCAGAAATCTGATTTCAGCATTCCCAAAAACCGGTTGTCGCGGCTGTATTTATAATAAGGTTAGAGAATAATCTGAAAATGAAACCCTACAAACATTTGAAGTCCTGATAGATCATAATAAAGTATATTGTTACTCGTTTTTACATTTATAACAAAAGGGCCTGACTGGAAAGACAGGCCCTTTTAAACAAATAATCATAACTAAACAATCTATCTCAAACCTTCAATCCACTCTTTAGCAACTACTACCTGATAATTGGAAAGCGTTTTCTTTACAATATATATACCGGGGGCCGTTGGTTTTTCTTCAAGTCTTTGTCCCATTAATGTATAATACTCTGCTGATATAACTAGTGCATTTCCCCGATTAGGATCAATTCTATCACCGGGTTCAGCAATACCAGTTATTAATGTTGATTTTAAGGTAGCACAACCCTGGGGAATTCCAACAGTTTCTAAATAGTCTATATTGCCCAGCCCTTCGTCACCGATAGCTTCAAGTCTCACAAGGTATGTTCCGGCATTTACATCAGCATCTGCCGAAACTGTATTCCATGTAATCCATGATCCGGTAGAAGGGAAATTAATGTTAAATACCACGGTTAAACCATCTATCATAAGGTTGCCAGGCCGGTCAGTGGAACTTGCGTACCTGAATGTAAAGGTTTTGGTTCCTGATGTTGGGAAGTAAACATTCCATTCAATGCCATTGCCGGTTGCATTGTTGGTATTAGCGAAACCATCACCGGTATAACCGTCATTATTATTATCTATTGTACCGTCAACACTACAAAAACCTGTGGTATTCTCCTGTATGGTGACCGGCTCGCTGATAATGCAGTTAGTAGCAGTACCACCTTCACCCGATGGAGTTGAACCACTACTGGCAATACATATCTTATCCAATTTTGTGCCATCTTCCCGATATGCAACAGTTAGAGTATGTTGTCCGGCATTTAAGGCATAAGAACCGATGTCGTCCCAGGTCCAGGTAGTGGATGCGGCAATGCCATTCCAATTCAACCATGAACCACCATCCACGCTTATCCAGAATGAATCATCATCCGGGCTTGGTGCAATAACACGCCCCCAAATGGTGTAAGTATTGCTTTCACTAACATTAAATGTATAGGATATCTGGCTGCCCGCATCGGTTGGAACACTCCCTGTGCTGGTATTACCCGGTTGAATAGTAACATATCCTCCATTAGAGGCAGTACCATCGGTATTTATATCCCACAGCGAACCCACTGAACCACATTCAGCTTCCAGCCAAACCTCTCCGCCTTCAACAGAAATATTGAAATTCCGCGTACTTTGTGCACCACAAGCATTAGTATATATTGCTGTAGCAATACATGAACTTACTGGTATAATTATTTGCTCGCGTGAGGAGCCTGATGTGCCACATCCGCTCCAGCTCCATGATCCAACGCTTAATGGTTGGGGACCTAATACAATCGTACTACCTGAAGTAACACTAATGTTTGAAGTCTGTTGCCAGCTTCCACCATCAACCTGAACGTAGGGTGTAATTTCATCCGGCTCACAGGAAATACAATTATTTGCTGTTGCGCCTTCCCCTGAAGGTGTAGTGCCAGTATTTGTGATGAAAATCTTATCCAATTGAGTGCCATCTTCACGGAAAGCAATGGTTAAAGTATGCGAACCGGCAGTTAAGCTATAAGAGTCAATATCATCCCAGGTCCAGGTAGTGGATGCAGTTATTCCGTTCCAGTTTAACCAGGCCCCTCCATCAACACTAACCCAATATGAATCATCGTCATATGTAGGCGCGATCACACGGCCCCAAATGGTAAAAGTGCCGTCTTCCGTAATGTCGAAAGAATAGGTAATTTGTCCACTCGCATCGGTTGGAGCGCTTCCCGTGCTGTTGTTGCCTGATTGAACCGTAACATATTCTCCATTCGAGGCTGCTGCATCTGCTGATACATTCCAAAGCGAACCAACAATACCACATTCAGCTTCGAGCCACACCTCATTACCGGGAGCATTACCAACCGGGGTAAATGCAAACTGCTGTCCTTCTGCCGCCCAATAAGAGTATTGTTGAATGTTAGCTCCATCGTCAGTTGAGCTGCTTTCTACATCCAATCCTTTACCGCTGTTGTAATTTATGATGCTGTAATAACCATCACCACGATCTGTTAAACAAAACTGTTGTGCAGATCCACCATGGCAGGTCCATTGTTGTATATTGGCCCCATCATCAAAAGAAGCGCCTGTAACATCCAGGCATTTATCGCTGTGGACATTGGTGAAAGTATATAAACCGTTTGACTGCGACACAATCCATTGTTGATTTTCAGCGCCTGTGCAGCTCCATTGAACAACATCGCCGCCATCTTCTGTTGAGAAGTTATACACATCAAGGCATTTACCACTTACTTTTGGTGAAATGGTATAAATGCCATTTGGCAAGGTAGTTTCACCGATACATCCGACAGGATTATTATTCTCATCTCCTACAACAATATTGTCAAAATGGATAGAAGCCGGGGCAGAACCTGTAGCAACCAATTCAATGGTGTTCTGTCCGGCATTAAGATCAATATTTTGCGTTACTGTATTCCAATCGCTAAGGGAAGGTGTAGCTGTATATGTTGGTGCAGCCACATAAGCCCCGTTAATATATATTGCCACCGTATTTATATTTGCACCGGTTACGGCATATCGTATGTTAAGCGGGTAAGTCCCCGCGCTTTGCATATCAACAATATCCCTGATGCCGGCTGAAGAATTTGTTCCGAAATTTAAATATCCCTGACCGGTGTAATTACGAATATTTTCATTGAACCCACTGGTTGTAATACCGGCAATGTTTTTATAATCAAAGCATTCTCCTTCATGCTGGCGAGGGCCAGTGTACACAACCGGGGCATTTGGTGTTGTAATGGTAGCTTCTGTATAATTAGTTAACCGGCCGGTGGCTGTACCTGAACAGTTAATGTTAATATCCAGGGAGCCATTGTGATATATATGCAAAGTCCAAACACCGTTTGTCCAGTCACTCCAGAGTTCGCTGGGCTGATGGCTTGCCCTGTCTGACCAGGTGTATGTTGGGCACTCCGAACTACCATAGATTTTGATAATATCGGTTTTTAAATCTGTGTTTAGCACGTTATCATAGTTGCTTAAATATACTGTCATATTATTGGAATACTCCTTTACAACCCCTGCCGTATATTGCGATAAACTAAATTCCATGCTGTTACAGGTATTGTATTTTAAAGAAATACTCCCTGATGCTGTTTGTCCTGACTTGTATGGATTGTAGACAACCCATCCGTTTTCGTGACGTCCGGCATATATGTCACCAGTTGATTCAGCAGCAAACTGATTGTTCATCTCATTGACTTTGGCGCTGACATTTGGCCAACGATTTGAGTAATCAGACCTGTTTATCTTGTACTGAAACGAATTTGCCATCTGATCGTCTAATTGAAAAACAGTAGGTATTGTAGGATAACGTCCGGTTTTCTTAAAGAAATATTTGTTGTTTTCGTAATTACCATCAACATCCATACGGTACAGGCCTTCGAATAATGTTTCAGGCGAGCTGTATATTTCATCAGCAGTACCAGAGTTAACATCATTGATAATAACATATTTTGTGCGGCCAACGACCTCCTGACGAGTAGGGATGCGAATGGTTCCGTCAATTATTTTACGGAAGATATCCACGCTTACATTATCAAATTGCGGGAATGTCTTCCAATTTCGAGTAGAATATCCATCTGAAGTGGCAACCCTGTTCGTTTCCCTGAAACATTGAGTCCAGATTAACTCGGGCCCGTCAAGAACGGTTTGCCCTGTTAACATGACATGTTCAAGGTGCACAGCACCTGCTGTAGCCATGGTGAAATCATTGTGATCCCCATTTTCATCCGTCCAGCCTGTATCGTCATAGCGACACCCGTATTGTCCGCTATAACCTGACAAGTATGCGCCCAGACAAACACTTTCCATATCCGATTGATACCCCTGCTGAGTATACTTTTCCATTAAGATATAGTTTTCGGTATAATCGCGGCATGCCTCTGCAAATGCTGCATTACGTTTCATCATCCCAATGGGATTGATCACCGGGCTCCATTGGTTGCCACACCAGCTAACAGAAAGATATCCTCCATACTGGTTGGCTAACTCAAGCAGGTTTGCGAAATGAGCCATTCGATCTATCCATGATCTGGAAAGTGGATCATTGGGATCATCAAATCCCCAGAATTGTTCAGCATAATTAAACCCGATAAAATTGGGATACTCCTGGAAAAACTCTTCATAGACACTTAAATCATAATCAGAGAACTGTGAAAAACCACCACTGGAAGGTTGAACCATACACCACATTTGGTTCTCAGCGCAGGAACGCACCCATGATGTGGCTATTTCATAACCATATTCGGCTACTTTAAAACGACTTGTGGCTACATCATGACTAATTGACAGCGAAATGTTCATCACTACGAAAGGCTTAATATCATCGGGAACCAAGTCAATAATTTTTTCTGGATCAGCATAGTTCCATGTATCAATATGAATCAGCCAGATAGGCTGATCAGGCGAAATTGGTCGTCGCAGTGGTGTTTGAGCTGAAACAGTACTTTGTAAAACAACACTAATTAGAAGAATACACAAAAGAGAAAGCACATAATTTCTTCTACTTTTTCGAGATTGTAAATTTGTTCTCATAGATTTAAGTTTTAATTAATTAGTAAAAAAAGTTAGTTGAAAAGACGCTTAATCAAATTATGACACCTAACATGCCATTCGGACGGGTAGGGTAATGGGAAAAACATATCTTTTTTATCACTTAAAAATTTTTATAATGCCGTATTGTATGTTTTAAAAAAACTGTTATAATTAACACCACAGATTTTTTCAGCACGCAAGTTGTTTAATTTTCATTACACACACTGGTAAAAATGTTACCTTGAATACTACATATGTTATATCTTTTTGAAACACTAATAATAACGCGTGATTCAGGAGATGAAAAACAGGTGGGTGTGTGATCTGTTTCAAGATTTTAAGTCAAAAACAACATGTTGCTTAGGTTTTAATCTTCAGAAATTGTGAAGGAGATTTACCATATTGATCCTTAAAACATTTCGTGAAATATCCGGGTGATGAAAATCCAACATGAAATGCAATTTCCGAAATGTTATGCTTTCCGGATTCAAGAAGTTTAACCGCCATCTTCAACCGGGTCAGTCTTATAAATTCAGAAGCAGACTTGCCTGTAATGGCCTTAATTTTTCGATAAACGTGAGTCCTGCTCATTAAAAGATGAGACGCCAGGTTTTCAACAGTAATATCCGTGTTTGAAGCATTTTGGTCAATATATGCTGTGATTTGATTCACGAACTCCCTATCCAATTTATTTCCAGATACTTCATTGGGCAGCAAGTAAATATCCTGGCTAAAACGCTGGTAAAGTTTCCGACGCGTTTCAATAGTTTTTTCAATGGTAACCTTCAAATGGTCGACATCAAAAGGCTTGGTTATGTATGCATCAGCGCCTTTGCCAATGCCATCGATCATATCGGCTGTAGAGGATTTTGATGTCAAAAGTATAATTGGAATATGGCTGGTTGACATATCCTCTTTAAGAATACTGCATAGTTCAGTTCCTGATAATCGCGGCATAGCAACATCGCATATAATTAGGTCTGGTATGGAATCCTTCGCCTTTATTAATCCCTGGGCACCATCCACCGCTTGCAATATCTTATATTCCGGATCAAGAATGGACACAAGGTATTCCCTGAGTTCGGAACAATCTTCGACAAGTAATAATAGTGGGGCGTTGCCGTTTTTTTGAATCAATTCTTTTTTTTCCTTCATTAAATCAGCAGGCTTGGTTTTAATTGTATAGTAGCTTTGTTCGTTCAGGATGTCTTCTTTATTAATGTGGGCAAAACCAATTGGGATTTTAAAAATAAAACTGGTTTTATTCCATTTTTCACTTGTTACATGAATTGTACCTTTATGTAGCTCTACTAAACTCTTCACCAGTGCTAAACCGATACCTGTGCCCGAAATATGTTTTTTGTCGGCTTCCGGGCTTTGGTAAAACCGATCAAATACTTTATCAAGGTTTTCAGAGGCTATACCGCTACCATTATCCGTAATGGTAACAACAGCAAAAGGTTGGTTGTCCATTGTTTCTTTGCTGACATTCAATGTAATAACCCCATACTCATCAGTATACTTGAAGGCGTTGGATAGCAGGTTACTGATTATCTTTTCCATTTTTCCTTTATCTACCCATACCTCTATATGCTCTTCGTCTGTTCGGAAAGTATACCTAATATTCCTCCTGTTGGCTTCTTCAGCGAACATATCGAAAATATCCCCGGAGAATAAAACGAAATCAATTTTTTGCACCATCATCTTAAGCCTTCCTTCTTCGGATTTGGTAAAGTCCATTAATTCATCAATCAAGCCGTACAGTTTATATGCATTTCGATAAACCCTATGTAGACTTAATTTAACTTCCTTACCCAATGGCTCTTTTTCTATCACTTGTTTCAATGGAGCCATGATCAGGCTGAGCGGGGTGCGAAACTCATGAGAAACATTGGCGAAAAACTGTATTTTCATTTTGTTGAGTGCTTCACTCTTTTCGTGGTGAATTTTCTCCAATCCTAATTTCTCTGCTTGATTTGACCTGATAATTAATAATTTAATAAAGCTCCAAAGTATAAGAATAAAACAAATAATGTAAAACAGATACGCCCATTTCGTCTTCCAATAAGGCGGGAGCACGGTAATTTTAAGTATTGCCGGCTTTGGATTCCAAATACCATGATTGTTGGAACCCCTTACTTTGAAGGTGTATTTTCCGGCATCAATGTTGGTATATGTTGCAAATTGTTTTGAACCAGCATAAATCCATTCATTGTCAAAATCTTCCAGTATATATTCATACTGATTTTTACTCGGATGGGTATAATTTAAGGCAACAAACTTAATAGTAAAGGATGTTTGTTCGTGATTCAGGGTTATTTCTTTGGTTTCACTAATGTTTTTACTCAAAGGTGAGCTTTCTGCACCAATCACTGCAGGATGGTTGAATATTTTGAAATCTGTTAAATAAACCGGTGGTATGAATGTATTCTTTTTAATACTATCAGGATAAAATGAGATAAAACCACTATTGTTACCATAAAAAAACTCTCCCGTACTGGATTTCAGGCATGAACGGGGATTATAACTGTTTGATAAAAGCCCGTCGTCCACTGAATAATTTTCGAATGTGTGTTTTTCCACATTGAATTTTGAGATACCTCCGTGGGTACTTATCCACAAACAATCATTCTCATCCTCCAGCATTCCGTTGATAGTATTATTAGGTAAACCATCACCTTTTCTAAAAGTAGTAAATGTGCTGTTTTTTCTATTGAGCAGGTTCAAACCGTCATCAGTCCCAACCCAAATATTTTTTTTACTGTCTTCAAAAATATGAGTAATGTTCATACTACTTAACGACTTGGGGTGATTAGTATGCTGATAAGCAGTAAAGGTCCTGTCTCCATTCAGTTTTTTAATACTTATTAAACAAAAGGAAACCCCAACCCATAGCGTGTTCTCCGAATCCTGGAATAATTCCATCACATATGCGTTATCATTTAACTGAGTTTGCGAAGATGAATCAACAATTTTATTAAAATCATTGTTAACAGGGTCAAAGATCAATAACCCGTTTCTGGCTGTACCGGCCAAAATATTCCCTTCATTATCTTCAAGAAGGCAAAATACATTACCTGGCCTGTTGAAGGCTTCAAGCCGGAAATTGTTGATTTGCTTTCCGGTGCTATTAAAAAGGTGTAGACCATCGCCCCAGGTTGCAACCCATATCCGTTGCTTTGAATCGCACAAGACATCCATTATTGCCCTGCTTTTAAACAAAGAATTATCAATTTTATTAATGAACTTACGGGTATGAATGTTAAACGTGCTAACGCCTCCTCCATCAGTAGCTATCCAGATGTTGCCATTCCGATCTTCCGTAAAACCTGCCACGTTGTTATTCACAAGGGTTTTCTGCTCAAAAGGATTTCGTTGAAATATTTCGAATTTCTCTATTCGTTCATCAATAAAATTGATTCCCTGATTATATGTTCCAATCCAGAATATACCTTCGTTGTCCTCATAAAGTGACCAAATTGAATTGCTGCTAATGCTCTGAAAATTACCATCCTCCGTATTGCAGAGGACGAACTCTTCCGAGTTTTGAGGTAATATATTAAGTCCTCCGTTCTCTGTCCCGATCCATAAATCTCCCTTTTTATCGCACAAAAGTGACAATATATCATTAGAGCTCAGGCTACCTGGCTTATTGTCTGCAGGATAATGTTCCATCTCCCAATCAGTCCCTTGTTCAGTTAATTTAAATAATCCATTTCCATAAGTACCTATCCACAAATTTCTCTGAGTATCAAAACAAATCTTTTTAACATGACAGCTTTTCAGCCTATTGACAAGAGTATCATTACTTTTAAAATGTATGAACTTTTTTAGGTTTGTGTCAAATACATCCAAGCCACTATGAGTTGCTAACCAAATCCTGTCTTTGTTATCGGAAATTATTTTACTAATATAATTCGACGATAGGGATGCCGGATCGTCCTCGCAATGTGTATATCGGAAAATACTATCACTTTTTGGTGAATAAACATAGATGCCCTGGCCGGATGTACCAATCCACATATTACTGGTTTTATCCTCATAAAAAGAAGTGATGTAGGAAAACCGGTTGGTACCGATACTTTTTAGCACGCTAAAATTGTCGCTGTCTCTATTGTAAACAGATACACCTATTGTAGTGCCAATCCAGATATTATGCCTACTATCTTCGAGAATGGCGTTAACATTATTATTAAGCAGACTGTTTGAGTCATTTACATAGTTAACGTATAGAGTAAAATCAGACCCATCATATTTATTCAGGCCTTCACTGGTACCAAACCACATAAATCCCCGGCTGTCTTTTAATATGCACCTGACATGCAGATTAGATAGGCCGTGTTTTATTGATTGGAATTTTAATTTATTAGGTTGGCTAAATGAAATGAGGGTATAAAAACAACCAAATAAAAGTCCGAGGATTATTCTTTTTATGATAGAAATGTAATTCGCCATTCACTCATGTTATCATAAAACAAGTTAAGAAAATCATTAGAAAAACAAATTAAAAATTTTATCAATAACACGAGAAATTCTTAGAAACCGTATACAAGCACGTATGTAAAACAAAAAATCCCATTGTTAATAAAATCATTAACAATGGGATTTAATTTTACTGTGTAGTACTTAGATGTAATGAGCGTTATGAAATGCTCCGGTGGAGCATTTTAGCGAAGAGCCAGGCTGACGGGAGAGCCGTGAAACGGCCAGGGGTTCGATTCCCCTTGAGAAAATCAAAAAAGGAGAACAAAATTTGTCCTCCTTATGGTTATCCTTATTTGTAGTCCGTAGGAGGGCTAAGCGTTATGAAATGCTCCGGTGGAGCATTTTAGCGAAGAGCCAGGCTGACGGGAGAGCCGTGAAACGGCCAGGGGTTCGATTCCCCTTGAGAAAATCAAAAAAGGAGAACAAAATTTGTCCTCCTTATGGTTATCCTTATTTGTAGTCCGTAGGAGGGCTAAGCGTTATGAAATGCTCCGGTGGAGCATTTTAGCGAAGAGCCAGGCTGACGGGAGAGCCGTGAAACGGCCAGGGGTTCGATTCCCCTTGAGAAAATCAAAAAAGGAGAACAAAATTTGTCCTCCTTATGGTTATCCTTATTTGTAGTCCGTAGGGGAATCGAACCCCTGTTACCAGGATGAAAACCTGGCGTCCTAACCCCTAGACGAACGGACCGTTTTATTTGCTGCTGCAAAATCGGATTGCAAAAATAAGAGAAATTTTATTATTGGCAATAAAAACAGCTGAAATTTAATTTCTGTTTTTCTGTATCCTTATTACTCCCACTGAATATCAAACTCCGTCACCTCATCACCGCGTGCCAGCGATTTTGGCATACTGACCCGCACATTTTTACATCCTGATATTTCGAGACCTTTTTCCATCCACCCTGCTATCCGGTATTCGATAACCTCATTGGGTTCATCAAACTTTAGTATTTGTAGATTAACGGATTTGTCTCCTTTTCCCATTACTTTCATTTCAGAAGGCCGGTAATAAGTAGAAAAGATCTTGCCTGCCCTGGCAATTATAAAATGAGGAGTTGAAGCTTTCACAAAAAACTTATATATACCGGTAAGTGCAATTTCAGCGCTAAACCTGCCTGCCTGCCAGGCAGCTTCTCTGCTATCCTCATTAAAAAAAACCTTACCCAGAGTTTCAGTCGGAACTATACCACCATCACTCAGGGGATACCAGTTAGAAGGAAGTACCGGTTTTTCAAATATCTCCTTCACTCCCTCAGGCAATGCATTCTTCCAGTTTTCATACTGATCTGTGTACCTGGTTTTCACGAACTCGGGTATTGATTTTACAGCTGATCCTTTAATTTCCATAATCAATATTTTAGTTTAAACAGGGTATAAATATATAAAAATAATCCTGAGAAGTCAGAGCCCTTCATCTTCCTGTCAATCACAATTCACCTATAAACCAGTCCTTTTAAACCATCCAAAATGTTAATAACCCTTATGTCAAAAACAATTTTATCACATGTGTCGGTTATCGCGCCATGGATAAGTTATGATATTTATGGGGAAAAGCAGGAAAGGGGCTGTTTTTTTTCTGATAATAAACACTCGGTTTTTAAGCATTCGCGGGAATAGTTACGAAGATCTATGCTCTTACATCTTTATCCCCTTCCTTTCCAAAAGCGGGTCAATCTTTGGTTCCTCTCCCCTGAAGCGCACGTATAGTTTCATCGGGTCTTCGGTGCCGCCTCTTTCAAGTATGTTTTCCCTGAAAGACGTGGCAGTCTGCTGATCAAACAAACCCTTTTCTTTAAACGCGGCAAATGCATCTGCATCGAGCACTTCCGCCCACATATAACTATAATAGCCTGAAGAATAACCCCCGCTGAAGATATGCTGAAAATATGTGCTTCTGTAACGCGGTTCTATCTCCGGTATCAGACCTATCCTGTTAAGAACATCCTCTTCAAACCGAGCCACATCTGAAGTAAAAGGTCCGGTAAGGGTATGATAATCCATATCCAGAAATGATGCAGCAAGATATTCAGTCATCGCAAATCCCTGATTAAAAAATTTGCTGTTGCTGATCTTTTCTATAAGTTCATCAGGTATTGGTTCACCTGTCTGGTAATGTTTGGCATACATTTTCAATACCTCGGGTTCAGCCCCCCAGTTTTCCATAATTTGCGAAGGCAGTTCAACAAAATCCCTTGGTACATTAGTTCCCGACAGGCTACGATAGGTACAATTTGAAAGAAGTCCGTGTAACCCGTGTCCGAATTCATGGAAAAGGGTCAATACTTCATCGAGACTTAACAATGCCGGTTGGCCACCGGCAGGGGCCGTAAAATTAAAAACATTGGTGATCACCGGAGTGATAATAGAATCATTTTCTTTATATTGTGGCCTGTACTCGCTCATCCAGGCACCTGCCCTTTTGCTTTCCCGGGGGAAAAAATCCATAAACAAAATTCCAATATGAGAACCGTCACTCTCCCGGATCTCATAAACCTCAACATCTTCATGATAAACAGGAATATCATCCCTTGGAACAGCCTTTATTCCATAAAGATTCTCTGCAACTGCAAACACACCATCACGAACATTCTCAAGTTTGAAATAGGGACGAAGTTCTTCTTCATCAAGGTCAAAATTTTGCTTTTTTACCTTTTCGGCATAATACCACCAATCCCATGAAGCAAGTTTATAATCTCCTCCCTCTGAATCAATGATTTCCTGCATTTCTTTAACTTCACTTTTTGCCATGGGCAATGCCGCATCCCAAAGTTTTTCAAGTAAATCATAAACACTGGCAGGTTCTTTGGCCATATTGTCTTCAAGAACATAACGCGCATGTGTGGGATAGCCAAGTAATCCAGCCCTTTCCAGGCGAAGATTTACCATTTTTGAGATGATTTCCGTATTATTATGCTCATTATCATTATACCCCCGCGTGCAATAGGCCTCGTATAACTCTTTTCTCAGATCCCGGTTATCGGCATACTGAAGAAACGGGATCATACTGGGCTTATGCGTGGTAAATAACCATTTGCCTTCCATATCTGCATTTTTTGCAGCTTCGGCGGCATTGGCAATGACCTGGTCAGGTAAACCTGACAGTTCACTTTCATCTTCAATCACCATTTGATAATCATTTGTTTCTGCCAGTACGTTCTCACCAAACGTCAGGGATAATACAGACAACTCCTCATTGATCTTCCTGAGCTTATCCTTATCATCTTCTGAAAGATTTGCCCCTCCCCTTACAAAGGATTTATATGTTTCTTCGAGCAATTTATGCTGTTCGGTGGTAAGCGACAATTCGCCCCTGGTGTCATAAACCGCTTTAACCCGGGCAAAAAGATCAACATTCAGCAAAATATCATCCCTGTGCTTCGAGAGCATTGGGGCAATATCTTTTGCAATTTTCTGTATCCCATCATTTGTATGGGCTGAATTCTGATTGTAAAAAAGTGCGGTTACCCGGTCGAGTAAAAGACCGCTTTTTTCCAGTGCTTCGATTGTATTGTCAAAGGCAGGCTCTTCAGTGCTGTTGACAATTTCTTCTACTTCCTTCTTTTGCCGGTCAATACCTTCTTCAACTGCCGGCAGGTAGTGTGCATTATCAACCATATCGAAAGGAGGTACCTGGAAAGGTGTCTCATAAGTTAAAAGTAAAGGATTGATTACCTGCTTTTTTGATTCCATAGTACACGCACTTATTATAATTCCGGTAAAAAGTACAAAAATGAACGATTTTTTCATATGTATTATTTTCATTATGAGTTTTACTATTCTATCCTGTATTATTCATGCGTCAAGTTTGGGGCAGATGCAAGGCGTCGGAAGCTGAAGCTGTAGTAACCTACCGCGAAGCTTTCGCGACGAAGCAGATGCCCTGAAATTGGCGCGCTTTGTAAAAATGAATGAAAAATAAATTTCACGGTTCTAATTTGTTATTTTAATGTTCTTCAACATATTACATAATTATCATTCATTTTTATGAATAATGCAGGCTATATGTTTACATCTAATATAAATGAACTAACGAAAGTACAAATTTCAACCGGGAAAAATATGATTTGTTTCATGCTTCATGAAAATAATCTGGGAAAAATCAATGTGGTTCCGGGTAATGCTGATATTTTCTGCTGCAAAAAACAGATGATTTTTCATTTGACCCACGCTACCTGTAACAATAAATTGTTATTTTCGCCATAATCTAATTGCAGACTTATGCAGGTCAGAAAGATTATACTGTGGATATTTCTTTTATTATTATCAAATAAATTCTTAAAAGCACAGGATCTTCCTCTCGGGTGGGTAATCCATTATGAACAGGATTTTTCATCCTCTTCGGCAATAAATGATTTTGAATTCACGGATCCTGCCGTCTGGCAAATTCAAAGATCGGGCAACAACTCTTATCTTGAACTTACCGGGCAAAGTGATTACACGCCTCCTTACCGTTCACCGTGTAACATTGCACTGATTTCCGGAGAAATATTCGGAGATTTCATTCTGGAAGCAATGCTTAAGCAATCAGTCAAAGAAGACGAACAAGGTGATATGATAATTGTCTTTGCAATGAAAGATTCATCTCATTTTTATTATGCCCACCTGGACGCAAACCCAAATGCCACAACTCGTAATGTCTTTTCGGTGAATGAAGCCCCCAGGCTTCCTGCAGGTGATCCATTAACAAAAGGTATCATCTGGGAAAAAGACAAATGGCATAAGATAAGGCTTGAAAGGGATATCGTGCGGGGATCTATCAAGGTTTTTTTTGATAACATGCAAAAGCCCGTTATACAAATTGTAGACCGTACACATATATTGGGCTATATAGGTTTCGGATCGTATGAAGGCACCGGGCAGGTTGATAATATTAAAATCTGGGCTCCTACAAGCATCGAAAAAAAAGCAGAAATATTCAATGAAGCAATTAAAGATCAATGATAATCAGAATCTGCTGAAAAACACGAAATAAATTTATAATGAGTATGATACAGAGATTAATTGTTTGTAAAGTGTCAATTTCCATGCCCTTCTGTTAATAAATATCCTCACCAGCCATCCTTCGTTTTTTACGGATAATATATTTTTGTAAAAATGAATGTCCGGGTTTATCTGAAACCGTTCAACCCATATGAAACAAAATCTGATAAACAAATTGAAACTTAAAATTCTGGCAATTATAATTATTCTATCGGGTTCGGCAATCTGGTCCATGTCGTTTGTTTGGAAAACCGATCCTGTCAACGAGGCCAATGCCCTTAAAAAACCCGGGAAAGCATTTTATGAATTGTATTTAAATCCCGTTGATACTATTTTGGATCAGGAGGTTCTTACGCTGGCTCTCAATGGTTATTACAGACTCAGACAAAACAATAAACTGGAAAATGAGCGCTATCTAACAATTATTGATTATAGCCGGCCTTCATCACAAAAACGTTTTTTCACGATCGATCTGTACGATCAAAATATACAGTTTGCCTCATACGTCGCACATGGAAAACACTCAGGGTCTGATCATGCCCGTGAATTTTCAAACCGCCCCGGGTCACATCAAAGTTCACTTGGCTTTTTCATTACTGGAAATACATACTTTGGTAAACACGGGTATTCATTACGACTCAACGGTATCGAAAAAGGAATAAACCACCTGGCAAAAGAACGTGCAATAGTGATACACGGTGCAAAATATGTAAGCAAGGAATATATCAACAAGTACGGCCGCCTGGGCCGCAGCTACGGATGTCCGGCAATACCCGCGGAGTTGACAAAAGAAATAATCAATCAGTTGAAAGAAGGTTCCTGTCTGTTTTGTTATTACCCGGATCCGGAATATCTTACAAGATCTGAACTATCCGCTCCAATTGTTTTGGTCGAAGATCATGTTAAATGAATAACTCTCTGAGAACAGCCTGATCTTTATCGTAAATATCATTATAAAAATAGATATTCAGATTATCATCTGCTTCGCAGGTAAAATATTTTAAATGGATGTCAAAAGGATCATCTAACCTGATCTCATGCTGAATACCGTTTTTAAGAAGATATTGCAATGAAATACCTTTTTTATTTCCTGCCTTTTCAGTCATAAGATAACGGGCAAATTGGTAAGGATGTTCGAGGCGGATACATCCATGTGAAAAAGCACGCACCTCTTTTGTAAATAAATTCTTATTGGGAGTATCATGCAAATAAACACTGTAAGGATTGGAAAACATAAATTTAATAATCCCCAGTGAATTTGAACGGCTTGCATCCTGACGTACCCGGTATTCAAAATCAGATGGGGAAATTTTTTGCCAGTCAATAAGTTTCTCATCAATAATATTTTTATTTTTATCAAGCAGCCTGAACCGGTTTCTGCTAAGATATGCCGAATCCTTCCTGGCTTTTGGCAATATCTCGTTAATAGTAATGCTTTTCGGAACATTCCAGTATGGGTTGGCTATTATCCGGTCAATCCTGCTCGTCAGTTCCGGTGTGGGAGTAGCAGGTCTGCCTACAATGACGTTAAATGTTTCACTAACCATATCACTCCTGACGATTTTCAGCTTGAACGAAGGGATATTAACATATGCGTAGTGATCGGAGTGCATTGTATCTTTCCTGATCCTCTCCAGGTTAAGAGCTATTTGCTGGTAGCGGATATACGTGGGTACCTCCATGGCACGTATGGTATTATCCCCGATAATACCGTCTTCGTGCAGGCCGTGAAATCGTTGAAATTTTTTTATTGCATCAGACAATACTGAATCATTAATAGTAATTGCAGTATCGATATAACCCAGTTCATTCAGTCGATCAACCACCAGCTTTTTACATCCGGCCGAATCTTTTCCCGGATCAGGAATGCTGACCGGATTATCTGAAATAACATACTTTGACAGGTACTCCTCCAAAGCTTTTTGTAAATTAACGTAATCCCTTCTTTTTGGTTGTATAGAAAGAATATGATCTGAAAAATCCGAATCCCCTGCAACATGAAGATATGAAGGAAGAGAATGAACAAATTCTTCATAACCTGATGATGTGCTTATTGATGAATATCCTCTCCGAAGATGGATCATAAAATCCA
Organism: uncultured Bacteroidales bacterium; assembly: GCA_964492185.1. Classification (GTDB taxonomy): domain Bacteria; phylum Bacteroidota; class Bacteroidia; order Bacteroidales; family UBA10428; genus JAFGSZ01. The sequence goes on from CAZBJH010000007.1 coordinate 31,803, forward strand.
TACATGCTCTGGTCAGTCCTACTTCATACTGCTGACGGATCCTGATCCTGGATTCATCCTCAGTTTCATTATGCATCAACAAATTCTCCAGTAATTCAAGCCGGGCATAATTGTACCATTCATTATTCAAACCATAATGATTTGAATTATTTAATAATTCCATCAGTTGCTCAGCCTTTTCGTTCGGTTTAAAATTGACGGTCCAGGCAGGGCAATATTTATTCAGACGGTAAAACTCCTTTATCTGAACCGCATGATCAATCCCGTTGCCAGTATCTGAGATCATCGTATTAATAGACGCGTGCAAATGTTGTTGAAAAGGCTCCAAATATATTTCAATGGCCTGCTTTCGTAAATTTGAATGCGAACTCTGGTATCCTGAGGCAATTAACAATAAAGCAAATAATCCTATGGTTTTAATAAAAGTAAGGCAAGTACTGCTGAAGCATCTCTTTCTCGTGTCAGGCCGGTATGATCCTGAATTGATTATGGCAAATCCTTCTTTATGATATGCTGTAATGCCCCTCATTTTTTCACTCCTGAATATTTGACTTTACTGATATATACGTCAATTTATTCCTGAAGTGATTTTTATTACATTAACTGGTTTATTGCTTTGATGAATTTTTTTTATGACAGGATTAAAAATCTCTCATACTTATAACACGCTGTTTATAAAATTGTTACGCCATCTTATTTATGAAATTATCACATAAAACCTTAACTATGAGAGATAACAGAAGACAAATAATAATCCATTCCCGAAAGGTAAATCGTATAAATGATTCACTTCCGGGATGTATTCAGAAGAAAGATTTAAAATATAAATAATCAGGTAAAAAACAGGAATATTTTCTATAAACTTTTATTAATATCACTTAACTTTTCCCAAATCTCATTAAGCTCTTTTGGATTGACCTCTTCAATAACTACCCTGTTTTTCTTATCGATTTTTTCTTTGTGTTTATTGTTACTCATATCTATATTGAATGTTGAGAATTTGTGACCAATAATATTGTTAGCGAAAATTACAAATTATTCATTAAAATCAAATATAAAATTGACAAAACATAAAAATTTGGTTATTAATTAATTATCTGAAACCATAAACTCAAGCGGCCGGCTGGAGTACCAAATTGTTGTGCCCGTTTTATTCCACGCCCAAACAGCCCAATAATAATGGTTTCCTGTTATTAACGGTTCCGGTGATGAAACAGTTACATAATTACCGTTTTTAACATTTACACCGTCGCTATAACTTACATGGCCATCCTTGCCGGAATTCATACCTGAATGCCAGGCCCAATACAGATCATCGGTATTACTTATATTCCCGCCCGTGATAAGTATCTGTTCAGAAAAAATACCGGCATATATTAACGGTACACCAACACTATCCCATTTCAATACCGGGGTTGATGTCAGGGTATCGGGAAAACCTGCAATATTGGCAGAATCACCGGTGACCATGACCGTATGTCCCTTTTCGGATAAATACTCATAACAAGGGATTCTGATCACCATGCTGTTATTGAATAACAGATCTTCATTATAAACCTCTGTTATTTCCCCGTTTTCCTCACAGGCCCATAAGCTGGCAACTATCAGAACCACGGGAATTACGCGTTTAAATATTTTCATTATTCAAATCTAAAAATTTACCTGTATACCGAAGTTAAGCAGTATATCACTCTTTCTAACCTGTATATCATAATCAACAGCATTCCCGAATTCCGAAAAAATATACTCTTTCACCTTCATTTCATATGATAAATATCGTGCTTCAAAAAAAAGTGACTTATTCATATCCAAAAACACACGGCTACCAACAAAGGGCTGTATAGAAACACCTCTGTTCAAAAGTGACAAACCTGCTGAAATACCGGTATACGTAGAAAAATAACGCCTGTCCGGTGAAGTTATCCAAAATATCACCGAAGGACCTGCAAAAGCATTTAAATAAATTGAATCAACACTGGCCTCATCCGCCCCCGGCAATGTTGAATACTGAGAAGTATGCGCCGCGAAGATGAGTGAAATATCGCCACCTGCAGCTAACCTGTTGAAATTTTTAAATGGTATCCTGTAATAATATGAAAGATCAATAAACCAGTTGTCTTTTGTCAGAAAAGGGAATGATAATCGCAATGACAGATTATGCCGGGAAAGATCAGGAATTACAGGAGCATACCTCATCTTTAACTTCAAAAGATTTCCGGTATACTCGGAAAACATAAAACTATGCCTTAGTGATTTGAATCCTTTCCCTGACAACAGGATATGAACGGAATCAGTTATGTTCTCTGTCGAGACGGAAGAAATAAACATCCCGTTATATAAGCAGTTCCAGTAATTATCATTATCATAAAAACATCCCGGCGTGATCAATGTATCCACCGGAATATCATTTCTTTTTACAGTCACGTTAATACCCTCCAGCGGACTGCTACCCGCGAAAACCCTTCCTCTGACCAGTATGTTATATTTAGGAAGTAAGCTGATTATCAGGTTATCCTGAGAAAATTCCTTATTTATTAAGACCAGCGTGTCAAGGTCCCTGTAATCATTATGATATATGTGCGTTACCAGCTTCTCTCCCTTCACTTTCTCGGGCAATGCAATACCAAATAAACCATGATCTGCTGATCTGGTAACATATTTCTTATCCTCAACTGAAATCTCTATAATAGCATCTTCAATGTATTCATGAAAAATACTGATCAACTGACCCTTGAGTATAACCTCATTTTCAGATGAATTATTTACAGGAAAAGCATCTATCAATGAATCGCAAAATTCAACCGGCTTAACCAATACAGAATCATTTCTAAAGTATGAGATACCGTTTTCATTTAATTGTGATAAAATATCACATGAGAAAAAAATTCCCAAAAATAAAATAATTACGCCTGATATTTTCATTATCCGTTAATTGGATCAATCAATATTTAATTAAAGTACGATAAAAAAATGAAATAGTTTGAATTGACTATAATTTTTCCTTTTTGTATAATATATATTTTTTGAATTAAAAAAAATAGTTACTTTTGTCGTCCTTAATCAGGAAGCATTTTACTTATAGTATAGAAAAGTTAATAATTATGGCAAATCATCAATCTGCACTGAAAAGAATACGGCAAAACGAAAGCAGGAGAATACAGAACAAATATTATTCAAGGACAGCCAGAAATGCAGTGAAAAATTTAAGAACCACAACAGATAAAGAAGCTGCAAAGGAATTGTTGCCTAAAGTATCCGGCATGCTTGACAAGCTTGTAAGAAGAAATACTATTCATAAGAATAAAGCTGCCAATCTGAAGTCTGAGCTTACTAAACATGTAAATAAATTATAAGCACTAAACCTTTATTTTTAAAAACCTCTTTCTTTCAGGAAGGGGTTTTTTTTGTTTCAAAATATTAATGTAAATTGCCTGTACGTTATGAGTAAAGAAAGTATAAAAGGCATAAAATCATGGGCTGTTGAGGACAGGCCCAGGGAAAAACTTATCAGGAACGGAATCCAAAATCTGAGTAATACCGAATTGATAGCCATACTTATCCGTTCGGGAACCACGAATACTTCGGCAGTTGAAGTAGCACGCGTAATTTTACATCAGGCTGAAAATAACCTCAACACGCTTGGCAAAAAAACAATAAACGATCTTAAAAAGATCAAAGGTATGGGTGAAGCCAAAGCAATAGCGATTGTAGCTGCACTTGAGCTGGGGAGAAGAAGGAAGCTTTCTGATGTTCTCGAAAAACAAAAAATTACAGGCAGTCACGATGTTTACACTGTTTTTTATCCCATGCTGGCAGATCTTTCATATGAAGAATTCTGGATACTTTTACTTAACCGGTCGAATAAGATCATAGAAAGACAAAAGATCAGTCAGGGAGGAGTGTCCGGTACCGTAATCGATATAAAAATGATACTGAAAAGTGCAGTTGAAAAGCTTGCATCATCTATAATCCTTTGTCATAATCATCCATCTGGAAACCTGAAACCAAGTGAAGCGGATATTAATATCACCAACAAACTAAAAGAGGCAGCCGCTATTATGGATATTAAAATGCTTGATCATATTATAACAGGTAACGAGAGATATTATAGTTTTGCAGATGAAGGTATAATATAACTATTTTCATTTGCAAGGCTTGCGCAGTCCGAAAATGCGGAGTTTACTTGTCGTAAATGAGCAATTTTCGGACAAGCGTAACGCATCAAATGGGACTTTATGGACAGACACTAACTAACTAATCCATCTTGGCAATCAGATATGTAAAGAATAAGGATATTAACCTGACCAAATGGGACAATTGTATCAAACATTCGGTAGGTGGCATTGTGTATGCCTATTCCTGGTATCTGAATATTGTTTGTGAAAGCTGGGATGCTTTAATAGAAGATGATTACATATCTGTAATGCCTCTTCCGGTAACACGTATACTGGGAATAAATACCGTTTATATCCCAAATTTTATTTACCAGCTCGGCATTTTTTCATTAAAACCGCTGCCTTCAGAAAAAGCGGAATTATTCCTTTCAGCTATACCACGCGATTTTAAAATCATTAATTTACGGTTAAACAGACTGATCAATATTACAACTACTAAATTTATGATTGACAATGAAAAAAAGTGTTTTGAACTCGATTTAATAAAACCCTATAAAAAATTATCAGGACAGTATTCAAAACAGCTTGCATATCAATTGCATAAAGATATAGGATCAGGTTTATCGGTTGTGCAGGGAATTGCAATAAAAGAATTATTCCGGTTTTATTACCTTCATGAAAAATATACGAATGAAAGTAAGCTAAATGAGTACCTGAACATGCTCAAAATAATCATGGTCACTGCCATAAAGTATCGGATAGGAGAAATATTCGGCACATACTCACCTCACAATGAACTACGTGCAACTGCTTTATTGTTACGTTCACATAACCGTATCACAATTATTCATACATGCATTGATGAAAAAAACACCGGTAAAAGGGGACTGAACCTGCTCATTGATAAAATCATCAGGAAACATTCTGAAAAGAACATAACACTGAGCTTTGAATATACGAACAAACAGCATCCAGGAAGTATATATAAAAATTTCGGGGCCCGGGAAAGTCGCGTGCAAAGTATGAAAAAAAATACCCTCCCCTTTTACCTGAAATGGATTAATCATCTGGTATATACCAGTCATTTTTAAAATATTAATCCTGTTCAGAAAAATTAAACAGAAAATTGTATATTGCTACTGTTTAATATGATACCGGTAATCCGGCAAATAATAACAACTTATTTTATTATTGTGGATAAAATTCTGGTTGTATTCTTCAGTTCATTCAAATTCGCGGCAACCTTTCCATTCGCGGTAGCTAAATTGACTTGTACCGAAACATTGATCTATACAAACCTGGGGGGAATAACCGGTGTATATGCATTCGGGTATTTTTCAAAATTACTGATCAAAGTATGGAAATATGTAAAAAATATAATTATCCCGAAAAAAAAATCCAATATTCAGAAAAAAAAGATCTTTACAAAAAGGAACAGACGATTGATTAAAATCAAAAACAAATATGGTTTGACGGGCATCATCATTCTTAACCCGTTAATTCTTTCAATTCCGGTGGGAAGTTTTCTGATAACAAGATATTACAGTCATCTGCGTTTTAGATATCTTTACCTTGTAGCAGGCATAATACCATGGTCAGTTATTTATACCTTTTTTTACGGAATACTGTATGAAAAAATATTCTAACCCCCGATTTTCTTTACCCAACTCTTATCCTTACATTTTTTGAGTAATTGATGGATCGTAATATTAAAAACCGGGTGAACAAAACCCGGCATGATCTCATTGAGGGGTACCAGAGTAAACCTGCGTTCATGCAACCTGGGATGAGGTATTTCCAAATCGTGTGTTTTGATGATATGACATTCATAAAACAAAATATCAATATCTATGGTCCGTGATTCATAGTAACTCCCGGCAGATTTTCCCCTTCCTGATTCCTTTTCTATAACTTTTATTTTTTTTAACACTTCATGGGGATTATAATCGGATTTCACAATTACAACTTGGTTCAGAAAAAGATGACCCGTTCTAAACCCCCATGGTTCGGTTTCATAAACTGATGAGCGTTTATTTATTACCCCTATCATTTCATTAATCCTTTTTTCGGCATTATTTATAAATGAGTGCCTGTCTCCAAGATTACTTCCTGATAATAAAATGATCTCTGCCATTTTTCGATTATTTGAAAAGAAAAAGAAATGTGTTTTTTATTTTAGCAGATATAAAGAATATTCTTTACATTTATCGTTGCTGTCTCGCATAGTATACATTCAGTAATATTCAAAAATAATAATTAATCAAACGTCTAATCAAAAAAACATATAATATGAAGAGCTTTCTTAAATATACTCTGGCAACCATCCTGGGAATTATTATAACAACATTCATCATGGTGCTTATTTTTTTCGGGATTATCGGTTCCATAATATCAAAGCAGGAAAAACCCGTTACAATCAAGTCTAATTCCGTTCTTGTGCTAAAGTTAGATAAGCCGATTCAAGACAGGAAACCTGTTTTTTCTTTCACTGATTTCAATCTCCGGTTTGAGCCTGAAATCAGGTTAGGATTGAATGAAATCCTTGCCAACATTGAAAAAGCAAAAGAAGACAGCAAAATTAAAGGCATCTGGCTTGATCTTTCCACTTTACAAACAGGAATATCCACTATTGAGGAAATGCGGGAAGCCCTTATCAATTTTAAAACTTCAGGAAAATTCATCATTGCATATAGTGATCAGTTCAACCAACCCACATACTACCTTGCATCAGCAGCAGATAAAATATATATGAATCCTGCAGGTTACATGCCTTTTGTAGGATTAAGGGCAGAACTTATGTTTTTTAAGGGCACACTGGAAAAGCTGGACATTGAACCCCAGATAGTACGTCATGGTAAATTTAAATCAGCTGTTGAGCCGTTCATTTATGAAAAAATGAGTAGTGAAAACAGGAAGCAGATTAAAACATACGTGGGCAGTATATGGAACATCATATTGCAGGATATTTCAAAAGCAAGAAATATTCCTGCAAAATCACTGAACGATTATGCTGACCGGTTAACACTGAATACACCCCGGTCACTGGTGGAATATAAGCTTATCGATAGTTTACTTTATAAAGATGAGGTATTGCATGAATTAAAAACCTTATCGGGGACCAATACCGAAAAAGAGTTAAACCTTGTGAATCTGGAGAAATATGAAAGAGTACCTGGAGTCAGGGATTATAAAGGACTTGCCAGGGATAAGGTAGCTGTGATCTATGCATCAGGATCAGTTGTTATGGGCGAAGAAAGCGAAAGAAACATTGGTTCTGATGGGATATCAAAAGCTATCCGTAAAGCAAGGAAAGACACCTCTGTAAAAGCCATTGTTTTCAGGGTTAATTCAGGAGGGGGAAGCGCACTGGCATCAGAAGTGATCTGGCGGGAGCTTGAACTGGCAAAGCGTATTAAGCCTGTGGTTGCTTCGCTGGGTGATGTTGCAGCTTCAGGTGGATATTATATTGCCTGTCCGGCAGATACCATTCTGGCCAATCCTACTTCTGTTACCGGCTCAATTGGGGTATTCGGTGTGTTCCTGAATGCAAAAGGATTTTTGAACAATAAGCTCGGAATAACAACAGATGTCGAGAATACAAATGATTATGCTGATTTTGGTTCTGCATTCCGCTCTTTAAAACCGCTTGAAAGGAAAATCATTGAAAATATGATCGATTCCGTCTACAATACATTCGTAAGCCATGTCGCACAGGGACGAAATATGGACCCTGAGAAAGTGAATGATATTGGTCAAGGCCGCATATGGAGTGGCGTTAATGCTCTTGATACAGGACTGATCGATATGCACGGAGGTCTTAGTAAAGCTATTGAAACAGCTGTTGCGATGGCACAACTGGAAACATACAGAATAGAAGAACTTCCAAAACTGGAAGACCCATTCCAAAAATTACTCAATGATCTTACTAAAAATATGCAGGAAAAAGCAGTTGCAAGGGAACTGGGCGATGCATACATTTATTATAAAAATATCAGTACACTAAAGTCATTACAAGGCATCCAGGCTCGGCTTCCTTTTGAGATCTATGTTTACTAATCCGCGGGTATTAAGCATATTGCGTTCGCTGCACGAACAAATATCGACACCTGACCCGGGAAAGCCGGTTAATTTTTATTATTTAACATATAAAAAATATAATCTGAAATATCCAATCCATGCGGTTATCAAAACTGAGAAAGAACCTGTTTATTATCTCTTACCCCCTTTCAGTTCTCTATGGAATTGCCACATCCATAAGGAATAAACTATACGATACAAATATTCTGTCATCCACCAAATTTGATATCCCGGTAATATCAATAGGTAATATAACCGCCGGGGGCACAGGTAAAACACCCCATGTTGAATATCTCATCAGACTATTAAAAGACCGGTTCAAAATTGCCATGCTTAGCAGAGGATATAAAAGAAAAACAAAAGATTTCCGCCTTGCAAAAAGCAATTCGGATATTAACGAAATAGGTGATGAGCCCAAACAAATAAAACAAAAATTCGCGGGTATAACGGTTGCAGTTGATAAAAACCGTGTAAACGGGGTAAAAAAAATTATCGAAAAACAAAAGGGTATTAATGCAGTAATACTTGATGATGCCTTTCAACACAGAAAAATTCAACCCGGATTATCCATAGTGCTCATTGATTTCAATAATCCTGTATTCAGGGATTATCTTTTACCCATGGGAAATCTGCGTGAGAAAAAACATGAATTAAAACGCGCGCAAATTGTAATTGTTACAAAAACCCCCCGAAATCTAAAACCAATTGAAAAAAGAATATGGGTGAAAAACCTGAAATTATTTCCATATCAGTTCCTGTATTTTTCTACTTATAAATATGGTGATCCCCAATCCATTTTTAACAAATCAAAAAGAAAGCTTGACATTAACGAATTAAAAAATAACAAACCAGATGTTATCCTGATTACAGGAATAGCTAATCCTATGCCCTTACGTAAAGAAATAGAACAGTATACAAAAAAAATAATCCACCTTGACTACCCTGATCATTACAGGTTTACGGAACAAACAACGCGACATATTAGAAACCGTTATAACAAACTTGAAAGTGAACATAAATATATTTTTACCACCGAAAAAAATGCGATGAATATCTGTGAAAAAACTAATATCCATCGTGATATAAAAAATGCAATATATTATGTTCCGATAAAGGTTGAATTTATTTTCGGGGGGAAAGAGCAGTTTAACAAATACATTATTAAATATGTTAGGGAAAATAAAGAAGTCAATCGACTTCATAAATAAGCATTGTGATCTGATACCTGAAGCAGGGCTTATCCTGGGGACCGGACTTGGCAACCTGGCAAACGAAATTAAAACCCAGTGCACACTGAATTATGCTGATATCCCGTATTTTCCGCTTTCAACAGTTCAGGGCCATGATGGCAAACTGATCATCGGTTACCTTGAAGGAAAAGTTGTAGCAACATTGAAAGGTCGGTTCCATTATTACGAAGGGTATTCAATGGAAGAAATTACTTATCCTGTTCGCACATTGAAATACCTGGGCATTAATCATCTTCTTCTTTCCAATGCCTGTGGCGGAATAAACCCTGCTTATAAAGTCGGCGATCTGATGATTATTGAAGATCATATCAATCTTATGCCTAATCCATTGATCGGTAAACATACAGAGGAGTTCGGCCCCCGCTTCCCCGATATGAGCGAAGCTTACGATAAAGAATTGATAAGCAAGGCTGAAGTCATTGCCCGGACAAATTCAATCACTTTGCACAAAGGTTGTTATGTAGCAGTCTCCGGCCCTACTCTTGAAACCCCTGCAGAATATAAATTTTTTCGCATTATTGGCGGTGATGTGGTTGGCATGTCCACAGTCCCCGAAGTTATTACAGCCCGGCAGATGAATATCCCTTGTTTTGCCGTATCTGTCGTGACCGATCTCGGGGTACCAGGCAAAATAATGAAGATCACACACGAAGATGTGCAGGCTGAAGCACAGAAGGCTGAACCTGAACTTGCAATTTTGTATAAGAACCTTATCCGGTCATTAATATAGAGTCCGTCTATAAAGTAGTCAAAATGTTTAACCGTACATGTGTCTGTTCAGAAGGTTCAATTTGCAAGGCTCGCGCGGTCCGGAAACGCGGAGTTTACTATTCGTAAATGAGCAATTTCCGGACAAGCGTAACGCGGCAAATGGGACTTTATGGACAGGCACTAATATAACCTGCATTATTCATGTAATTTTCCCGGATTATTTTTCATATTTGCACCCAAAGCCGGAAAAAGCATAAAAAATTCCGGGCAATTGTATTTTTCCAGAAATGAACAAACATAAAAAATTTAATACTCTCGATGTAACTTTAATATCAGTTGCACATCATATACATGATATCTATACCTCATTTTTAGCCCCGGTTGAAGTGTCGCTACGCGAAAAACTGGCTATCAACCATACAATGTTTGGCCTTCTTGCCGTTATTCAACGCATACCGTCATTACTCAACCCTTTTGTCGGTATCCTTGCCGAGAAATTCAGGATCCGCTATTTCATCATTTTTGCACCCTCGATAACGGCAATATCCATGAGTCTTATCGGGATTGCACCGGGATACATTTTTCTTGCTATTCTTTTATTTATTTCAGGATTCAGTTCCACGCTGTTTCATGTACCTACACCGGTTATGATCAAACATATATCAGGTGAAAAAACCGGCAAAGGCATGAGCTTTTATATGCTCGGTGGTGAACTTGCACGTACCCTGGGCCCGATAATTATTACAGGTGCTATTGATATCTGGGGGTTTAACGGCATCTTTCGGCTTATCCCAATGGGCCTGGCAGCATCTGTTATGCTTTTTATACGTTTCAAAAACATTGACCTGAAGAAAGAGTTTGAGCATCAGGGAACCCCTGTGGGTTACAGAAAAACTCTCAGGAATTTTCTTCCTGTTTTTATTGTAGTTGCAGGAGTCAATTTTGCAAGGGGAGCTATGAAAGCATCCCTCACGTTATACTTGAAGGGATATCTTGAACTCACCGGTACCGGTACCTGGGTTGCTGCAATAGCCCTTTCAACAGTCTATTTATCAGGTGCTGCCGGCACTTTTATATCCGGCACACTCTCAGACCGGATTGGAAGACGAAAGACCCTTATAATATTATCCGTTATTTCACCGATCCTAATGCTGTTGTTTATCATATCAGGAGAATTATTAACAATTCCAATGCTGATATTGAACGGATTGTTCCTGCTTGCACCGGCGCCTGTGCTTTTAGCCATAATCCATAAACTTGAAACAGATCATCTTCCCTTTGTTAACGGGGTGTACATGACAATTAATTTTTTAATCAGCAGCCTTATGGTCATGCTCACGGGATTTGGTTTTGATAAGCTTGGATATGAGTTGTCTTTTTATATTGCAGCAATAATGGCCTTTGGTGCTATTCCATTTTCATTAAGGATCCCTGAAAAAACAAAAAACATTATTAAGTATCTAAAAAATTAATTATTTTTAATATTTAACCCGCATTATCCATGTATAAAGCCTGACACAGATGAAAGGCATTAAAAACTGAAGCTTAAGCCCGGCTAAGCCAATTATGCGGGTTAACACGGTAAAAAACTGACGGCATATATGTATATTATATTTAACAACAATTAAACTTATAAATAATGTTCTTCAAGGCGGCACATCAGGGAAAGAATAATGCATGGCGTTATATCGTCGGTTTTCTTGTTCTTATTGCCCTGCATATAATAGGCAGCATACCCCTGGGGATCGTTTTATCAATAGCCGCAGTAAGGGGAGCCGATGTTCTCCTGTTTCAGGAAACACTTGATTTTTCGGTGATCGGCATTAGCAATAACACTGGTTTTGTTTTAATGATGGTGCCATTTTTAACCAGCATGCTGGGTATGTTGTTTATCATTCCCAGATTACATTTTCGTCCACTTGGCCTGTTCATCAGTGCCTTTAATAAAGTAAGATGGGAAAGGGTCTTTTTCGCAATTTTACTGTGGCTGATTATGCTGATAGTAACGGAGTTAATATTTATGATCATTCAGCCTGATAATTACGAATTGATCTTCGATTTGAAAAAGTTCATCCCGCTACTGTTCCTCACATTCCTGCTTATTCCCATGCAGGCAGGTTTCGAGGAACTGGCCCTGAGAGGATACCTGATGCAGGGAATAGGTATGCTGGGAGGATACAAGTGGATCCCTCTATTGATCACATCAATACTATTTGGTTTGTTACATTCGATGAATCCGGAAATTGAGAAATTTGGCTTCTGGTATACTATGCCCTATTATATTGGTTTCGGTTTATTTTTGGGTGCAATTGCCATCATGGACAAAGGAATAGAAATACCTATGGGTATTCATGTAATTAATAATATTTACGGATCACTTTTTATCACATTCAGCGGTTCGGCTCTTCAAACACCGGCCATAATGAAAATGAAAGAATACAATATACAATGGAGTATGGTCAGCTTCCTGATCGCTGCTGTCATATTCCTGTATATTGCAGCTAAAAGATACAACTGGCCGGCCTGGAAAAAACTTATAGAAAACCTTCCGTCACAAGATCAGTGACAGGAATCCCGCGAGAGTCCGGACCGGAATCCTGTAGTATTATTCTGTCATCTTCCCGGAGCTACAACGCAGGTATGCTTGCTGCTGTAAACTGTTCCGTCCGGCCTGAAAACATTGGCAGTAATAAGATATATTCCCATTGACGTTTTGTTATTATTCCTATCGAGCCCATCCCATAGTATGAATCCTTCGGTCCCGAGTAATTTGCTTCTTGCCAGCGTCCTGATTAAATTTCCATTTGCATCAAAAACACAAAATGTTCCGGTATAACCCGGGGAATCAAAGCTGTATTTAATCGTTAATACATCATTATAGCCATCATTATCCGGAGAAATTACCCGGGGCTCCAAAATAATATTACTGTTGCATTCCGTTGGTTCTGAATATTGAGAATTCTTATACCCGGGAGTGGCAAATCCGGACTGTTCGGCAGCTGAATGCCAGTTACCATAATTATTTGCCGGAACATCCGGGTAAATTCTTTCCAGGGAAACACCTTTTGTCGATCCCAACAAACTAAAATGCATGGAAGAAGAATAACAAAACTCATCCAAAATATCCTGTTCATTGTTAAGTACACATACACATCCGTTATTATTAGTAAAATATGGGGTTTTATCCATTTCATAAATAAAATGCAAAGGTGCTTCAGGAAAAACTGATCTTATAAGATCTTTATCTTCTGACAAACAAAGATAATCGCCGGGAAAGACCAGCATATTTTCACTGCTGATCCTGTACATTTGTTTGATGCTGCCTGTAAAAGGATCTTTTGATGCAAGGTAATGATCTTTAATATCAATTACCCTGTTTGAACGATTATAAAGCTCGACAAAGGCTGATCCCTGCTCAGCCGGATCAAATAAAATCTCATTTATTATAAGCTCAAAACTATCTGCAGGCGTAGCACGTGCAAATTTAATATCCCGGGACTGCTGAAGGACATTACCCGAACAATCGGTCACCTGACCCGTGCAACGGATATTATAGATAATACTCTTAATAAAAGCAGAAGTGAAACAAAGGTCAGCACATCTGAAATCAGGCAACCGGGGAATTACTTTATCAAGGTTTCCTGCATCAGGTTCAACAGCAAAACTACCCGGTTCAACCAGTTTTATACTGTCCATGGGTTCACTGAAAAAGACCCTCAACACAGAATCACTTATCAGTGCAGCCCTTTCCATGTATGGGGCAATATAATCGGGATTCTTTGAAAACACACTGTTAGGTGTCCCTGGTGTTCCTCCATTATAATCAATGCTTCCCCTGTAATTCCCGTCAATTATACATGGATTTTCCGGATCGATTATTTCCAAAGACCATCCACCGTCTTTTTTATATCCTTCAATGAAAAGCATTGGAGAATATGTAAACGTATTTATAATACTTCCCTTCCGGTCATAAAGCGAGATCCGCGCACCCGCATTGGGTAATGCCGGGAGAAAATCCATTTTCACCACCTTCCCGTAAGGGGATAATTCTGAAAATGACCGGTAATCGGCAAGAATTATATATTCCCGGCTTTTCAATATGCAATCAGGGAGTAATTTATTATTGTCATTAACTGAAATCTTCCATCCTTCAAGTGAAATATTATGGGGTGTACAATTATACAATTCAAAATACTCTGTTTCAGGCAATAATACAGCGGGATAAGGATCAAACATAACTTCACTTATCACAACATCATGCCTTTCAGGGAGATAAAAAATAAAGCCAACAGTTGAAGTATCGACATAATTACCGTCAATACCGCGAATTCCTTCCAGGTACAGATCATACTCAACATTATTCCTAAACTCGTGCTGAAAGGTGATAATTAGTTTCATATTGTTATTGGCAAAAACATCCCTTGTAATATTATGTTTAATATTAAAATTTTCAGACTTCAGGTTATCAATGTCTAACGGCTTATCAAAGAGTATAGTTAAAATACAATCTGAAACTGCATAAACACCCACAACGGACGGAGCATGCGTACCTGCAAAACCTGTATCAGGCTGGCTTATAAAAAGACCCGAAATAAAAAGAATAAAAAACATGATAATTTATATTAAAAAAAATTCGACTTGCATTTAACTATTAAAAATATGTGCTGATCCTGACTGTAAAATGGTCAAAAATGCTGTAATAAAACCTGAATAAACCTTTCATAAATGAAAAAAATTCCGATTTTTGTATCCAATAACTTAGTGCATTAAAATACAAATTTTTTTTAACGTGAATTTCCTTACAGGGATTTATTTTCTTGTTAGAAATCGTAAAACCAAAATATTAGATTAATGAAAGTTGCAGTAGTAGGTGCCACAGGACTGGTTGGTTCAATGATGCTAAAGGTTCTTGAAGAGAGAAAATTTCCTGTTACCGAATTGTTAGCAGTAGCTTCCGAACGTTCAGTCGGGAAAAAAATTATGTTTAAAAACAGGGAATATACTGTCATAGGCATGGATGAAGCTGTTGCGAAACGCCCGGATATAGCAATATTTTCTGCAGGCGGCGGCACTTCACTCACCTGGGCCCCTAAATTTGCCGGGGCAGGAACTACCGTGATTGATAATTCATCGGCATGGCGTATGGATCCTTCCAAAAAGCTTGTAGTTCCTGAAATTAATGGCAATGTGCTTACACCTGATGATAAGATTATAGCTAACCCGAATTGCTCCACTATTCAAATGGTAATGGTACTTGCACCCCTGCATGAAAAATACCGGATCCTGAGGGTGGTGGTTTCCACTTATCAGTCGGTGTCGGGTTCAGGAAAAAAAGCTGTTGATCAAATGATGAACGAACGGCAGGGAATTGACGGTCCCATGGCTTATCCACACCGGATTGATATGAATGCATTACCCCATATTGATGTGTTTTTGGAAAACGGATACACAAAAGAGGAGATGAAAATGGTGAATGAAACCAGAAAGATCCTTGGAGATGAAGCAATAAGATTAACTGCCACAACTGTGCGTATCCCTGTAAAAGGAGGCCATTCCGAATCTGTTAATGTAGAATTTGGTAAAGAGTATAACCTCACGGAAGTGCGTAATATCCTTTCATCTTTCCCGGGAGTAGTTATTCAGGATGAACCCATGAATAATATATACCCTATGCCGGTCAATGCCGAAGGGAAAGATGAAGTATTCGTGGGCAGGTTACGGCGTGATGATAGCCAACCCAACTCGTTGAATATGTGGGTAGTATCTGACAACCTGAGAAAAGGTGCAGCTACAAATGCAATTCAGATTGCCGAATACCTGATGGAACATAAACTGGTTTAAGAATTTAGCCGGCTACTATACCTGATGACATTCCACTCCTTTTTTGAGGGATCAAATTCCGTAACATAAATACCTTCACCGCCTGTACCGGAAAAAGCACATATATATAATTGACAGTTACAGACTGAAATAAAAAGGCCAGCATAACAAGGCCGATTATTCTTAACATGGCAAAACGGTTTAAAATTTTCATTAAGATTTAAAAATAAAAAAAGCTGTTATAATAATTACCCAATTTATTATTAATAAAGGAAATCATCATATGGATACCGTTGAGTATGTATCTCCTTTACTTTTCCGTAAAGCATATCACGAAGCTCTTGCAAATTTTCTTTATTCCTTGCAGAGATAAATATACAATGATCATTGGTTTTGGCAATCCATGTATTTTTCAGTTCATCAAGAGTGATATTTTCACGTTCTTTTGTTGAAAGATCATCTTCATCTTTTATCACCCACCTGTATGCATCTATCTTATTGAAAATAATATAGGTGGGTTTATCATTGTCCATTATCTCATGAAGTGTTTGATTTACAATATTGATCTGCTCTTCAAAATTAGGATGTGAAATATCTACCACATGAAGCAATATATCGGATTCCCTTACTTCATCAAGCGTGGATTTGAAAGACTCAACAAGATGATGTGGCAATTTACGGATAAATCCAACCGTATCTGATAGCAGAAAAGGCAGATTCCCGATAACCACTTTTCTCACTGTTGTATCCAAAGTGGCAAATAATTTATTTTCAGCAAATACATCCGATTTGCTCAGTAGGTTCATTATCGTTGATTTTCCCACATTGGTATATCCAACAAGAGCAACCCTTACCATTTTTCCCCGGCTTTTCCTTTGTGTAGCTTTCTGACGGTCAATTTTTTCAAGCTGTTCCTTCAATCTTGCTATTTTATCACGTATAATCCTACGGTCGGTTTCAATTTCTGTCTCACCAGGCCCCCTTAAGCCGATACCTCCACGTTGACGTTCAAGGTGTGTCCACATGCGTGTAAGACGCGGGAGAAGGTACTGATACTGTGCCAGCTCAACCTGTGTTTTTGCATGGGCGGTTTTTGCCCTGCGGGCAAAAATATCCAGGATCAGGTTGGTACGGTCAAGTATCCGTGAATTCAATTCACGTTCTATATTGCGTAACTGACTGGGAGACAGCTCGTCATCAAAAATCACCAAATCAATATCATGGGTAATTATATAGTTCCTTATCTCTTCCAGCTTGCCTGATCCGACAAAGGTGCGTGGATTGGGTATATCGAGCCGCTGAGTGAACCTCTTTTCAGGAACAGCACCCGCTGTCTCTGTTAAAAATGCAAGTTCATCCAGGAACTCATTTACAGTTTCATCATCCTCATTATTAGTTATGATGCCTATTAATACCGCCCTTTGTTGTTTTACCGCCGTGTTAAATTCAGTCATATTTATATATTCGTCTGCACAATAATATTTAATATCTAACCTGTATTATCGGCTTCGCCTGGCTAAAGATTCATAAATTTATTGAAAATACCAGAAAACTGACACCTGAAAAAATACAGCTTACACTTTTTAAATACCGGGCGACAAAGATAAATAGAGTTTATCAATATACTACGATTATTATTCTGTTAACTATTAGCTGCACTATTCATTTGTATTATCGGCCTCGCCGGACCAAAAGTTCATAAAAACGAATAAAAATGCTCCAAACCAGCCCCATGAATAATACAGGGCTGAAAAACTTGTTCGGGGATTACTTATTTATCATACAGGAATTGAATGGTTCCCTAAAAATTAAGTAATTTTAATACCCAATAAATATATAATATATGCAGGATTCAGGACAGCTGAAAATACAAACCATTGAAGTTACCGATAGTACGGAAAAGAAACAGTTGTCGGTAATCAATTCAATTTTGACGATACTGAACGGTAAATCTCCATTAAAAAATCTCTTTAAAGATATTTGCGATACACTCCCAAATGCCTATACTTTGCCCGACCATGTTTGTGCCCGTATCAATATAGAGGATACTTCCTATACGGGCAAAAATTTTTTTGAAACCCCCTGGTTACAGCGACAATCATTCGATATTCCGGGAATTGAAAATAGTTCGGTCGAAGTATTCTTCAGTAAAAAATATATTGAACAAACCGATAAAGATTTCCTGATTAATGATAACGGGTTTCTGAACAACATCGTGAATCTCATTGGCGGTATAGTCTCACGTGAACAACTTCAAAAAATAATCGTCAACAATACCGAACGGGTAAAAGAACTGACCGGCATCAATCGTACAACAGAAATATTACGTAAGGGAGAAACACTGGAAGAATCACTGCAGGAAATATGTTCCTTTCTGCCCGAAGCATGGCAATATCCCCAATATACTGCTGTAAGGATACGATATGAGAATAAAGTTTTCAGCAGTAAAAAGTTCAGGGATACTCCATGGGTACAAAGGCAAAGCTTTGAAACACCCGACAAACATGAGGGTATAATTGAGATATACTATCTTGAAGAATTTCCTGAAGCCGATGAAGGCCCGTTTTTAAAAGAAGAACGAAATCTGCTTGATAATTTGGCTGCATTAATATCAGGAATGGCATCAAAGAATTCCCTGCAGCAATTACTGATACAAAATACAGAAAGATTAAAGGAACTGAGAGGGATCAACAAAACCTCAGCTATTCTTAAACAAAGCAAAACAACTGAAGAAGCCCTTAAAGAAATATGTTCTTTATTACCCGAAGCCTGGCAATTCCCCGAACATACAACCGTACGGATAAAATTAGAAAACAAAACCTTTACAAGCGCCAATTTTAAGGAAACACGCTGGGTGCAGAAACAGGATTTTGAAACACCCGGAAATAAGAAAGGGATCATTGAAGTTTATTACCTGAAACAGTTTCCCAAAGCTGATGAAGGTCCCTTTTTAAAGGAAGAGCGTGATCTGCTGATTAATCTCGCCGGCTTAATTGCCGGATCGGCTACAAAAGATGTGTTTAAAACCCTGCTCTCCGAAAACAGGGAACGCCTAAAAGAACTTAAAGCGATCAATCAAACATCCCGCCTGATAGCCCTTGGGCTGCCAATAAATGATACCCTGCAAAAAATATGCTCCATATTACCCAGATCATGGCAATACCCGCAACATACCGCTGTCAGGATCTTCTATGAAGGAAAAGAATATACCAGTAAAAATTTCCTGGAAACAGAATGGGTGCAAAAGGAAAACTTTATCACTATCGATAATAAAAAAGGGACGATTGAGATCTTTTATCTTAAGCAGTTCCCACAGAGCTTTGAAGGCCCTTTTCTGAAAGAGGAAAGGCAGCTGTTGATAAATATTGCCAAACTGATAAGCGGCTATCTCAACAGCTTTAAGGGAAGAGGCATCCTTCACAGCAGCCTGCTAAAAGAATCGAGCCTGCAAAAATCCGAGGAATACCGGAATTCGCTAATAAAAAATAAACAGCCACTTCAATTGTTCTTTAATAAACAGGTAATCGATAAATACATTTATCTTGATATGATGAAGTACAAAATTAAAGAGATCCTGTTTGTTGCCAATCTGTATGATGCCTTTATCCTTGAAAATGAAGACAAATTTTTTGAACAGTTTTTAGGCGAGATATATCCCTACAGCTTGTTTTCTCTACCCCGGATAACCGGCGTAACATCGGAGGAAGAAGCTCTTGAACTACTTGAGACTGCACATTTCGACCTGGTGATACTGATGGTGGGGCTGGATACCCATACACCCTTAGAACTCAGCAAAAGGATCAAAGATACACATCCTGACTTGTCCGTTTTTCTGCTGCTTAGCCAGAAGGGCAATATCAAACATTTTGAAGAACTCTTACCACGTTTGAATTCGGTTGACAACCTGTTTGTATGGAACGGGGATTCACAAATATTTTTTGCCATTGTAAAATCAATTGAAGACCATGCAAATGTTGAAAATGATACAAAGATCGGACTGGTAAGAATTATACTGCTTATAGAAGATTCTGCACAATACTATTCAAAATATCTTCCCATATTGTATTCCATCGTCTTTGGCCAGGTACAACAATCCCTGGCTGAAGTAGAAAAAAATGAACTGGATAAAATATGCAAAATGCGTTCCCGTCCGAAAATCCTTCATGCAAGGAATTATGAAGAAGCATTGTTTTTTCTCCATAAATACAGGGATTTTTTGCAGTGTGTGATCAGTGATGTGGAATTTGAACGCGATGGAAAAATCGATAATACTGCCGGTTTCAAACTGGCAAAATATCTGAAATCTCACATGGTCAACCTACCCCTGGTTTTACAATCTTCTGACCCACGAAACGAAAAGATCGCTAATAATCTGGATATAAGCTTTGTAAATAAAAACTCTGAAAGTTTACTCAATGATCTGAAAAAATATTTAACAAAAAACCTTCGATTTGGTGATTTTATATTCCGGGATAAAACCGGGAATGCAATTGCCAAAGCCGGCTCATTGCGTGAATTTGAAACTATGATGCAACAGATACCGGAAGAATCGCTCTACCTGCATGGAATAGATAATCAGTTCTCACTGTGGCTTATGGCACGTGGGGAAATTCAACTGGCAAAGACACTTAATCCAATACAGATCAGTGATTTTGAAAATTTACAGGAATTCAGGACTTTCTTTGTCAATACACTGAAAAAATACAAAGAAGAACGTAAACGCGGAAAGATCCTAAACTTTGAAGAAACATCCATTCTTGATGAAAAAAACATTGTTAGCTTCGCAACCGGATCACTCGGCGGGAAAGGCAGAGGTCTGGCCTTTATCAATACATTAATATACAACCTTGATTTCTCCGGCCTCGCAAAAAAGATAAATATTCGCACACCCATCACAGTGATCATAGGCACGGACGAATACAAAAGCTTCTTTGAAAAGAATAAGCTACTGGAGAAAGTATTCGATCCCGACCTCACCTTTTCCGATATCAAACAATATTTTGTTCAGTCACATCTTTCCTCTCCACTGGTAAAAAAATTAAAAGTTTTTGTCGAAAAAGTTGATAAGCCTATCGCTGTAAGGTCCTCAAGCCTTTTTGAAGATTCATTAACGCAGCCTTTTGCCGGAGTTTTTAATACATATATTGTCCCTAATAACATTTCCAAAAAAATTACACTTAACCGGCTTATCACCGCGATAAAACTCGTTTATGCGTCAGTTTTTTCAGATAATGCCCGAACCTATTTTAAAGCCATTCATCACAAAGTTGAAGAAGAACGAATGGCCATTGTATTACAGGAACTGGTCGGGAATACATTTGGTGATTACTATTACCCTCATGTAAGTGGCATCGCGCAATCTTATAATTTTTATCCGGTTGCCCATATGAAACCCGGGGAAGGATTTGCAGTAGCTGCTGTCGGTCTGGGTACATATGTCGTGGGAGGCAGAAAATCTTACCGCTTTTCTCCCAAATACCCTGCAATAGAAATGTATACTACAAAAGATCTGCTTAACACTACCCAGGTTAAATTTTATGCCGTTGATCTTACCAGGAAAAAAATCGACTATTCAAAAGACGGGGAAATTGCATCACTGGCTTTACTGGATATTGAAACTGCCGAAAAACACGGCACCATAAAGCATTGTGCTTCCGTTTTCTATCCCGATAACGACAGGATCGAACCAGGCTTATCTGCACCGGGCCCCCGCATCATTAACTTTGCTGACATCCTGAAATATAATTACATTCCACTGGCCGAAACCCTGGACACATTGCTTCAGACCGCAAAAGAAGCATTCGGTGCACCCGTGGAAATCGAATATGCTGTTGATCTTTCCCGCAAAGATAATAACCTGCCTACATTCTATCTGCTCCAGATCAAACCCCTTGTAGGCAGTCATGTAACTACTGATATCGAAATTGAAAAGATCGACCCTTCCAGACTGCTTTTGCATACGAAATCAAGCTTGGGCAATGGAATAATTAAGCATATACGGGATGTTGTATTCGTTCATCTACCGGATTTTAATAAGATGAAAACAATTGAGATGGTAAATGAGATCGGGCAAATCAATAAAACAATGCAAAACCAAAACCTGGAATATGTCTTAATAGGGCCCGGACGCTGGGGTACAAGAGATCAGTTTCTGGGTATACCTGTAGACTGGGCACAAATATCAAATGCAAAAGTTATTGTTGAGGTAAGCCTGTCCGATTTCCCGCTTGATTCCTCTCTCGGTTCTCATTTCTTTTACAATGTGACATCTATGAATATCGGGTATTTTTCAGTGCTCGATTCCTCGAAAACTGATTTCATCAGATGGAAACTTCTGGATAAAGCGGAAACCGTGCAAAAAACAAAATATTTCAAACATGTGCGGTTTAAAAAACCATTGAAGATCCTGATGAACGGAAAACAAAAAACATCTGTAATTATCGTGAAGGATATAAAGGTATGAAACCCTCACCATAAATAGGATAAATTAAAAAAGGTACAAAGACAACAGGACATGAATATTTTTATAATCAGATAAGTACATTGGTGAGGGTTACTCATAATAATAATAATTTATATGGTATTCGTGAGCTCCCTTCGGTCGGTTCACCGAGCACCTTATTAAATTATTAATTTGCGAGGTAACCAATACCACCAACTTTGATTAAACGAAATAACAAATTAATTACTAATAGCTTAATTAAGATATATTCGAATGAATAAAATTGCTGTAGCCTTATTTGACGAACATAAGCTCGTTCAGGAAGGTATTAGCGCTTTACTTGATACAATTGAAGATATTGAAATAATAATAAGTTGTACCAACCGTGAAGACTTGGTCAAATCCATTGCCGGAAAAGAGATTCATGTACTGATCATCAATGTTCACTTACCTGATACACCTTTGTTTCCCTTTATAAAATCGCTTGTTAACAGTTTTCCAAAAGTTAAGATACTTGTGATGTCAGCACACAATAATGAAAAGATCATTCATCAGTCCATTAAAGCCGGGGCACGGGGATTTCTTGCCGGTGATACCGGTAAAAACGAGCTTATCGAATCCATCTATACATTACGGAATGGCCATGAATACTATAGTTCATCAATTACACACATATTGCTAAAACATTATATTCATAATATCAAAAACGAAAAAAAGCATCGGGATAATGATATAACCAATTTGAGCCAGCGTGAACTTGAGATACTCAAACTATGGAGTGACAGTAATTCTAACCGGGAGATTGCTGGTAAATTGTTTATCAGCGTAAGAACTGTAGAATCTCATAAAAATCATATCATGCAAAAGCTGAATTTGAAAACAAATGTGGACCTAATAAAATTCGCGATAAAAAATAATCTTACCGGTCTGTAATATAATTAGAGTCTGTCAATAAACTCTTAGTGTTTGTTCAGAATGTTCGAGATCAAG
>CAZBJH010000008.1:0-54443 GCA_964492185.1 uncultured Bacteroidales bacterium
ACACGGGTGTAGCTCAGTTGGTAGAGCACTGGTCTCCAAAACCAGGTGTCGGGCGTTCGAGTCGCTCCTCCCGTGCAAAATATATACGTCAATGAGAGTTGTACATTACATAAAAGAGTCCTACACCGAACTGGTCCATAAGGTTACATGGCCTTCCTGGGAAGAGCTGCAAAGCAGTGCTATCGTTGTGATGATAGCTTCATTTATTATTGCATTGATAATTGCACTTATGGATATTGCCTTCAAGAATATCATGGAGCGCGTATACGGATTGTTTTTTTAAAAGGATGTAGAGAAGAGGTCAACCATGGAAGAAAATACAAAAAAATGGTATGTTCTCAGAGCTATCGGTGGGAAAGAGAAAAAGGTGAAGGAATACATTGAGAGTGAGATAAGCAGGTTAAACCTGCAGGATTACATTTCACAGGTGTTGATCCCTACCGAGAAAGTATACCAGATACGTAACGGAAAGAAAATAAGCAAGGAAAGAAATTTCTTTCCGGGATATGTGCTGATTGAAGCCACTCTGGTCGGAGAGATTCAGCACATCTTAAGAAACGTACCCAATGTAATAGGTTTTCTCACTGAAAGGCAGGATGATGAACCGACACCATTAAGGATGTCAGAAGTAAACAGAATACTGGGAAAAGTTGATGAACTGGCAGCAGGTGATGAAGAAATTAATGTTCCGTTTTATGTGGGTGAAACAGTGAAAGTGATAGACGGGCCCTTTAATAGTTTCTCGGGAATAATTGAAGAAGTAAACGAAGAGAAGAAAAAATTAAAGGTAATGGTCAAGATATTTGGAAGGAAAACCCCTTTGGAACTGAGCTTTATGCAAGTTGAAAAAGAGAGTTAATTTATTTTATTTAATAAATATCTTTTGATGATTATAATAACCCTATAATGCTTCCTGAATAATCATCGAGAGGAACACGTAAATTTCAATTATTATAAATCGGAAATTGATACAACATGGCAAAAGAAGTTGCTGGTATAATTAAACTGCAGATCAGAGGTGGTGCAGCTAATCCTTCACCTCCGGTTGGACCTGCGTTGGGTGCCAAAGGCGTGAATATAATGGAATTTTGCAAACAGTTTAACGCCCGTACCCAGGAAAAAGCCGGAAAAGTGATCCCTGTAGTGATTACGGTATATTCGGATAAATCGTTTGATTTCATTGTGAAATCACCACCGGTAGCTGTCCAGTTATTGGAAGCCGCTAAATTGAAAGGTGGTTCCGCGGAACCTAACAGGGAAAAAGTGGCTGCTGTTAGCTGGGATCAGGTGAAGACTATTGCCGAGGGGAAAATGACAGATTTAAATGCTTTTACCGTTAAATCGGCAATGAGAATGGTGGCAGGTACTGCCCGGAGTATGGGAATTACCGTGAAAGGTGCATTTCCGACTGAATAACCTTTAATACTTCTTATAATAATGACAAGATTAACGAAGAATAGAAAATTGGCCAGGGAAAAAATTGATCCTGCCCGTCAATATAAGTTAACAGAAGCGGCTGAACTGGTTAAAGATATAACAACAACCAAATTTGATGCTTCTGTTGATCTGGATATCAGGCTGGGTGTCGATCCCCGAAAGGCTAATCAAATGGTTCGGGGGGTGGTTACTCTGCCCCATGGTACAGGGAAGGAAGTAAAGGTACTTGTATTATGTACCCCTGATAAGGAGGAAGAAGCAAAAGCCGCGGGAGCTGATTATGTTGGACTGGACGATTATATCGAAAAGATCCAGGGTGGTTGGACAGATGTTGACGTGGTAATAACCATGCCGCGGGTTATGGCAAAGGTAGGTAAACTGGGACGTATTTTAGGCCCGCGTGGTTTGATGCCCAACCCGAAGAGCGGTACGGTTACACAGGATGTAGGCAAGGCAGTTGAGGAGATTAAAATGGGAAAGATTGATTTTAAGGTGGATAAGTTTGGTATTGTACACACTTCAATTGGAAAAATTTCTTTTGAAGCCGGAAAGATCGCGGAAAATGCCAGGGAATTTATTCAAACCCTGATCAAACTGAAGCCTGCCTCAGCAAAAGGAACATATATCAGGAGTGTCTATCTTTCCAGTACGATGAGTCCAGGTATTAAGGTCGATACAAAAGCAATGGTTGAGTAATCAATTTAAACTCGGATTTATTTATTATGAAAAGAGAAGATAAGAACAAAATAATAGACGACCTTACACGACGTTTGGAAGATGCAAAACATTTTTATCTGGCTGATATCTCCGAATTAAACGCGGAAGATACATCCATGCTCAGAAGAAAGTGTTTTGAGAAAGATATTTCACTGATCGTTGTAAAGAACACCATACTTCGAAAGGTTCTTGAAAAATCAAACGGTGATTTTGATGATCTCTATGGAACATTGAAAGAACCTACTTCAATTATGTTTACTGATACGGGTAATGTTCCTGCAAGACTCATTAAAGAGTTCCGAAAAGGACATGAGAAACCTTTACTCAAGGCCGCATTCGTTGAGGAGTCGATATACATTGGTGATGATCAGCTGGAATTGCTTACTAATATTAAGTCTAAGGAAGAACTTCTTGGCGATCTGGTTGCCCTGTTGCAATCACCGGCTAAGAATGTAATCTCCGCGCTACAGTCAGGCGGAAGCCAATTGGCTGGAATTGTAAAAACATTATCAGAAAAAGAGTAAATAATAACATTAATAATAAATTCAATAAAAATGGCAGATTTAAAAGCGTTGGCAGAACAATTAGTAAACTTAACTGTTAAAGAAGTGAATGAATTAGCAGATATTCTTAAGGATGAATATGGAATTGAACCTGCGGCTGCAGCAGTTGCTGTTGCGGGTCCGTCCGGCGGTGGTGCAGAAGGTGGAGGTGAAGAAGAAAAAACATCTTTTGATGTAGTTCTTAAAGCACCCGGTGGCGCTAAACTTCAAATAGTTAAATTAGTAAAGGAATTAACCGGTCTTGGGTTGAAAGAAGCAAAAGCTGTAGTTGATTCTGCACCCGCACCTATAAAAGAAGGAATAACAAAGGAAGAAGCTGAATCGCTAAAAAACCAATTAGAAGAAGCAGGAGCTGAAGTTGAACTTAAATAAGAAAGATTTTATATACGTATTTGTGCTGGTTTAATTCCGTCCTCTCCTGGTAAGCAGGAAGGGATGGGATTAGACCTTTTTGTCGTTAATTTAAACAGGGTTCAACAACTTTTATTTATACAACTATAATGACGTTGAATAATAACACAAGAATTAATTTTGCTTCCACAAAAAATCAACTTGAATATCCTGATTTTCTGGAAGTACAGCTAAAGTCGTTCATGGATTTTTTTCAACTGGATACAACGCCTGAGAACAGAAAAAATGAGGGTTTGTACAAGGTATTCAGTGAAAATTTCCCGATAACCGACACGCGTAATAATTTTGTACTCGAATTTCTTGATTATTACGTTGATCCCCCCAGGTATTCAATTGAAGAGTGTATTGAAAGGGGATTAACCTACAGCGTGCCTTTAAAGGCCAAATTAAAATTGTATTGTACCGATCCCGAGCATGAGGATTTCGATACGGTGATCCAGGATGTATACCTCGGAACGATACCATATATGATCGAACGGGGCCTGTTTGTTATAAACGGCGCTGAAAGGGTTATTGTTTCACAGTTGCACAGATCACCCGGGGTATTTTTCGGGCAGAGCCTGCATGCCAACGGAACAAAGCTGTATTCAGCCAGGATAATTCCGTTTAAGGGCAGTTGGATAGAGTTTGCCACCGACATTAATAATGTGATGTACGCGTATATCGACAGAAAGAAGAAGTTGCCGGTTACTACGCTTTTACGTGCTATAGGTTATGAGAGTGATAAAGATATTCTTGAAATATTCGGCCTGGCTGATGAAATAAAGGTATCGAAAACTGCACTGAAAAAATACCTGGGTAGAAAACTGGCAGCACGTGTATTAAAATCCTGGGTGGAAGATTTCGTGGATGAGGATACGGGTGAAGTAGTTTCAATTGAACGTAATGAAGTAATTATTGATCGTGAAACGGTTATTGAAAACGAACACATTGACCAGATCATTGATTCCGGAACAAAAACCATATTACTTCATAAAGAAGGGCAGAATTTAACTGATTATGAAATTATATACAATACCCTTCAAAAAGATCCGTGTAATTCGGAGAAAGAAGCGGTTCTGCACATATACAGGCAGTTGAGGAACTCGGAGCCACCAGACGAAGCTACGGCAAGAGATGTAATCGACAAGCTGTTTTTCTCGGATAAGCGATATGATCTGGGTGATGTCGGAAGGTACAGGATCAATAAAAAACTGGGCCATGAAATCGATATGGATACCAAGGTTCTGACCAAACTGGATATTATTGAGATTATAAAATACCTGATAGAACTTATCAACTCCAAAACCGATGTTGATGATATTGATCATTTGAGTAACAGAAGGGTAAGGACTGTCGGTGAACAGTTGTATAATCAGTTTGGAGTAGGACTGGCACGTATGGCGCGTACCATACGTGAACGGA
Source organism: uncultured Bacteroidales bacterium (assembly GCA_964492185.1). Lineage (GTDB taxonomy): Bacteria > Bacteroidota > Bacteroidia > Bacteroidales > UBA10428 > JAFGSZ01. The sequence continues at coordinate 4,533 of CAZBJH010000008.1, forward strand.
TGAATGTAAGGGATAATGAGGTATTTACTCCTATTGACCTTATCAACTCAAAGACCCTGTCATCGGTTATTAATTCATTCTTCGGAACCAACCAGTTGTCTCAGTTCATGGACCAGACCAATCCATTGGCGGAGATGACTCACAAGCGAAGAATGTCAGCCCTGGGGCCAGGAGGTTTATCCCGTGAGAGAGCAGGGTTTGAGGTTCGTGATGTTCATTATACACATTATGGGCGGCTTTGTCCCATAGAAACTCCTGAAGGACCAAATATCGGACTGATATCATCATTATGCGTGTATGCAAAGATCAATGATCTTGGTTTTATAGAAACACCCTACCGGAAAGTTGCAACCGGGCAGGTTAATCTTAATCCTGAAAAGGTTGTGTATTTAAGTGCTGAAGAAGAGGAGGGCATTATTATTGCACAGGCCAATGCCCCACTGATGAATGATGGCAAATTTGTTAACCCGCGGATCAAAACACGGCTGGATGCCGATTATCCGCTGGCATCACCTGATGAAGTCCAGCTTATGGATGTTGCCCCGAATCAGATCGCTTCCATTGCTGCTTCGTTGATCCCGTTTCTTGAACATGATGATGCAAACCGGGCACTGATGGGGTCGAACATGATGCGTCAGGCTGTTCCGCTGGTTAGTCCCGAGGCACCGATCGTTGGTACCGGTATTGAAGCCAATGTTGTCAAGGATTCACGATTGCTGATCGTTGCCGAAGGAGATGGTGTGGTTGAGTATGTTGATTCAAATGAGATACTTGTTCGTTATACAATGTCCGAAGATGAAAAATTCGTTAGTTTTGAAGGTGACCTAAAACGTTATAAACTGGCTAAATACAGAAAAACAAACCAGAATACCTGTATAAATCTTATGCCTGTTGTAAAAAAGGGTGAGCGGGTGAAAAAGGGCCAGATACTTACGGAAGGATATGGTACAAAGGAAGGAGAGCTTGCACTGGGACGCAATTTAATGGTGGCCTTCATGCCATGGAAAGGGTATAACTTCGAGGATGCTATAGTTATAAGCGATCGTGTTGTGAGAAATGATGTTTTCACTTCAATACACATTGACGAGTATTTGCTCGAGGTACGTGATACAAAACGGGGACTTGAAGAGTTGACATCTGATATCCCGAATGTTTCTGAAGAAGCAACAAAGAATCTTGATGAAAACGGATTGATCCGGATCGGAGCCGAGGTGACCCCGGGTGATATCCTTATAGGGAAGATCACTCCCAAAGGTGAATCCGACCCCTCGCCGGAAGAAAAATTACTGCGTGCTATTTTCGGGGATAAGGCAGGTGATGTGAAAGATGCATCGCTTAAAGCACCCCCGTCACTTAGTGGTGTGGTTATTAATAAGAAACTGTTCAGCAGATCATTAAAGGACAGGAAACTTAAAGCAGTTACAAAACCTATTCTTGATAAGATTGAAGAGGAATTTGAGCGCAATACCAGGGAGTTAAAAGCAAAACTTATTGATAAACTATTTATACTGGTTAACGGGAAGACCTCGCAAGGCGTAAAAGATTATCTTAATGCCGAACTAATTCCAAAAGGAACGAAATTTTCACAGAAGATGCTCCAGGATATTGATTATATGAGTATAAATCCGAATAACTGGACAACGGATAAGAGTAAGAATGATACGATTAAGACTTTACTCAATAATTATATGCTGAAGTTTAAAGAGCTTGATGCTATTTATAAGCGCAAGAAGTATAATGTTACAATCGGAGATGAACTGCCGGCAGGTATTGTTCAACTGGCAAAGGTATATATTGCACAGAAGAGAAAAGTAAAGGTAGGGGATAAAATGGCGGGACGTCACGGTAACAAAGGTATTGTTGCCAAGATAGTGCGTTCAGAGGATATGCCTTTCCTTGAAGATGGAACACCTGTTGACATTGTTTTAAACCCGCTTGGTGTACCTTCACGTATGAACCTGGGACAAATTTATGAATCTGTTTTAGGCTGGGCAGGTAAAGAGCTGGGTATAAAATTTGCTACTCCGATTTTTGACGGTGCAACAATTGATCAGATATCCGATTATATGGAAAAGGCGAAATTACCGCATTTTGGAAAAACATATTTATACGACGGCGGTACGGGAGAGCGTTTTGATCAGCCGGCTACCGTTGGTATAATATACATGCTTAAGCTGGGACACATGGTTGATGATAAGATGCACGCGCGTTCCATCGGACCTTATTCGCTGATCACACAACAGCCTCTTGGCGGTAAAGCACAATTCGGGGGCCAGCGATTTGGTGAAATGGAAGTCTGGGCACTTGAAGCTTTTGGTGCATCCCATATTTTGCAGGAAATCCTTACGGTGAAGTCAGATGATGTTGTAGGCAGGGCTAAAGCTTATGAATCAATAGTGAAGGGTGAACCCATGCCTTCCCCGGGAATACCCGAATCATTGAATGTGTTGCTTCACGAATTAAGGGGGCTGGGCTTGAGTATTAATCTTATTTAAGTTCTTGATTTTAATTGTTTTCTAGTAATAAAATTTAATTTATTAATATATATGTCATTCAGAAAAGACACGAAAGTCAAAAGTAGTTTTTCTAAAATTTCAATCGGATTGGCTTCACCGGAAGAGATACTTGAACGATCAAGCGGTGAAGTTTTAAAACCGGAAACGATCAATTACAGGACATATAAACCGGAACGTGACGGATTGTTTTGTGAACGTATTTTTGGTCCGGTAAAGGATTACGAATGTCATTGTGGAAAATATAAACGCATTCGGTATAAGGGAATCGTATGTGACCGTTGTGGAGTTGAAGTAACAGAAAAGAAGGTCAGAAGGGAACGTATGGGACATATATCACTGGTTGTTCCCGTTGCACATATCTGGTATTTCAAGTCACTTCCGAATAAGATCGGTTATTTACTCGGGTTACCGACCAAAAAGCTTGATTCTATTATTTATTATGAGCGTTATGTTGTAATAAATCCCGGGGTTAAAGAAGCTGACAGGGTGAAATATCTTGATTTTCTTACAGAAGAAGAATACCTTGATATTATGGATACGCTTCCCAAGGAAAATCAGTATCTTGATGACAGTGATCCTAATAAGTTCATTGCCGATATGGGTGCTGATGCCTTATATAAATTGCTGGAACGCCTTGATCTGGATGAGTTGTCTTATTCATTGAGGCATAAAGCGAATACTGAAACTTCTCAGCAGCGTAAGAATGAAGCTTTAAAACGATTGCAGGTAGTTGAGGCTTTCCGGGCATCAAAGGGGATAAACAGGCCGGAATGGATGATCGTTAAAGTAGTTCCTGTTATCCCACCTGAACTGAGGCCGCTTGTGCCTCTTGACGGAGGCAGGTTTGCCACATCCGACCTGAATGATCTGTACCGCAGGGTTATCATCCGGAACAACAGGTTGAAACGGTTGATAGAGATTAAAGCCCCTGAAGTGATCCTGAGGAATGAAAAAAGGATGTTACAGGAATCCGTGGATTCTCTGTTTGATAACTCCAGAAAATCCAACGCGGTGAAAACCGATGCAAATCGCCCGCTGAAATCATTAAGCGACAGCCTGAAGGGAAAACAGGGTAGATTCCGGCAAAATTTGCTTGGTAAACGTGTTGACTATTCGGCACGTTCGGTTATTGTTGTAGGGCCGGAACTCGAACTTCATGAATGCGGAATACCCAAAGACATGGCAGCTGAATTATATAAGCCTTTCATTATCCGCAAACTGATTGAACGCGGTATTGTTAAGACCGTTAAATCAGCCAAAAAGATCGTTGACCGGAAAGATCCTGTTGTGTGGGATATTCTGGAAAATGTTTTAAGAGGACATCCGGTATTATTAAACCGTGCTCCAACATTGCATCGTCTGGGTATTCAGGCATTTCAGCCAAAACTTATTGAAGGGAAAGCCATTCAGTTGCACCCCCTTGTATGTACGGCATTTAATGCAGACTTTGACGGTGATCAGATGGCTGTTCATTTACCACTTGGAAATGCCGCCATTCTTGAAGCCCAGATCCTGATGCTGGCGTCGCATAATATTCTGAATCCTGCTAATGGCGCACCTATAAGTGTGCCGTCACAGGATATGGTGTTGGGCCTTTATTATATTACCAAGGCACGAAAAAGTATTAAAGAAGCCCCGGTTAAAGGAGAAGGGTTTACCTTTTATTCACCTGAAGAAGTAAACATTGCATATAATGAGAAAAAAATTGATATGCACGCGATCATTAAAGTCAGGATTGATAATTATCCTGAGGAAGGGAAATTAACGCGCGAGGTTATAGAAACCACTGTTGGTCGTGTGATATTCAATGAATTTGTCCCCAATGAAGTAGGGTTTATCAATGAACTGCTTACCAAAAAATCCTTACGGGATATTATAGGTAGAGTTCTGAAAGTATCCGGAACAGCAAAAACGGCCTATTTTCTTGATGCAATTAAGAATCTGGGTTATCAAATGGCTTTCCGGGGTGGTTTGTCATTCAACCTTGATGATGTGATTATTCCCGTGGAAAAGCAAACCCTGGTTGATGACGGATACAGTCAGGTTGACGATGTGCTGAACAACTACAACATGGGTTTTATTACCAATAATGAACGTTATAATCAGATTATTGACATCTGGACACATACAAATGCCCGTTTGACGCAAACACTCATGGACAGGTTATCTTCTGATAAGCAGGGATTCAATCCTGTTTACATGATGCTGGATTCTGGAGCCAGGGGTTCAAAAGAACAGATCCGTCAGTTATCCGGTATGAGGGGGCTGATGGCTAAACCACAGAAATCCGGATCAATCGGTTCGGAGATTATTGAGAACCCGATTTTATCGAACTTTAAGGAAGGTCTTTCCGTTCTTGAATACTTTATCTCTACCCATGGCGCAAGAAAAGGACTGGCAGATACGGCTTTGAAAACAGCTGATGCAGGTTACCTTACACGTCGCCTTGTAGATGTATCACAGGATGTAATAATCAGTGAAAGTGATTGCGGAACACTGCGCGGACTGGTAGCCACAGCTATAAAAAACGGTGAAGATATTGTTGAATCCTTGTATGAAAGAATACTGGGCCGCACAGCAGTGCATAATGTATATAATCCGATAACAGGCAAGCTGATCGTTAACTCGGGCGAAGAGATCACCGAAGATGTTGCCCGGGTTATTGAAGAATCCCCTATTGAACAGGTAGAGATCCGCTCGGTGCTTACGTGTGAATCCAAAAAAGGTGTGTGCGCCAAGTGTTACGGGCGAAACCTTGCTACCGGGGGAATGGTAAAGATGGGAGAATCTGTAGGCGTAATTGCCGCCCAGTCGATCGGTGAGCCGGGAACCCAGCTTACCCTGCGTACTTTCCACGTGGGTGGTACGGCATCCAACATTACATCCGAGTCGACTATCACAACCAAGTATGACGGTATAGCTGAGATAGATGAATTAAGAACAGTTGAGAAGGTTGATGAGCTTGGTAATAAGATAGATATTGTGATTGGACGGTTGGCAGAATTACGGATAATTGATAAAAACACCGGTATTACACTTACAACTCATAATATTCCTTATGGCGCCAGGTTATATGTTAAACCGGGTGCTGAAATCAAAAAAGGACAGTTGATATGCGAGTGGGATCCTTATAATGCCGTGATCATATCCGAGTCGGCGGGTAAGGTGGCTTTCGAACATCTGATAGACGGGGTAACCTATAAGGAAGAATCTGATGAACAGACCGGATTCCGGGAAAAAGTGATCATCGAAACACGTGATAAGACCAAAAATCCCGGCATTAAGATACTTTCGGATAAGGGAGATGTGTTGAAGTCCTATAACCTTCCCGTGGGTGCTCATATTACTGTTGAAGAAGGTGATATGATGAATACCGGGGATATCCTTGTGAAGATACCAAGAGCAGTTGGGAAATCGGGTGATATAACAGGTGGCTTGCCCAGGGTGACCGAGCTGTTTGAGGCGAGAAATCCTTCCAATCCGGCAGTTGTGTCCGAGATTGACGGTGAAGTCGCATTTGGTAAGGTAAAACGGGGGAACCGTGAAATCATCATAACTTCCAAGTCAGGACAGGTTAAAAAATATCTGGTACCATTGTCAAAACAGATCCTGGTGCAGGAAAATGATTACGTGAAAGCAGGCATCCCGTTATCAGACGGAGCTATTACACCCGCTGATATTCTTGCTATTAAAGGACCTACAAAAGTGCAGGAATATATAGTTAATGAAGTGCAGGAGGTTTACCGGCTTCAGGGTGTGAAAATTAATGACAAGCATTTTGAGGTAATTGTCCGGCAAATGATGCGCAAGGTTGATATAGTTGACCCGGGCGATACCAAATTTCTTGAAAAACAAGTTGTTGATAAGTGGGAATTCATGGACGAGAATGATTGGATCTACGGTAAAAAAGTTGTTATTGATGCCGGTGATTCACAAAACCTGAAACCGGGTCAGATAATTACTGCCCGTAAGCTGAGGGATGAAAACTCGATGCTGAAACGCCGCGATAATAAACCGGTTGAAGCAAGGGATGCTGTTCCTGCAACCTCAAGTCAGGTGTTGCAGGGGATCACGAAAGCAGCCCTGCAAACAAAAAGTTTCATGTCAGCTGCATCCTTCCAGGAGACAACCAAGGTGCTTAATGAAGCAGCTATATTCGGTAAGGTTGATCATCTTCAGGGATTGAAGGAGAATGTGATTGTTGGTCATTTAATTCCGGCGGGAACAGGTGCAAGGGAATATCAGAAGCTTGTTGTGGGTTCGAAGGAAGAATATGAACAACTTACAGAAGATAAAACAGAAGATGCCGAGGCTGTGCATCAGGATAGTCAATAGTTATGGAAGATAATAAAAAGAAAAATCAGATTAATATTGAGCTGAAAGAAGAGGTTGCGCAGGGTACTTATTCCAACCTTGCCATAATTACTCACTCATCATCCGAGTTTGTTCTGGATTTTATTAGAGTAATGCCGGGGATTCCCAAGGCTGAGGTTAAATCAAGGGTAATCTTGACGCCGGAACATGCAAAACGTTTGTTAAAGGCCCTTCAGGATAATGTGAGTAAATTTGAATCGATACACGGGCCAATTAAGGATGTTGACAGCAAAGGCGGCCCCGGGAGCATACCAATGAATTTCGGGGGGCCGACTGCACAGGCCTGATAAGAATAGAAAAAAAAGAGCTTCATCTTCAGATGAAGCTCTTTTTTTTATACAGGTATGCTGCTTTGCTGATTCGGAAAATATAGAAACCGGAGCTTGATCAAAAATGAATTTATTATATCTTTGTCACTTATTTTTTTCAGAAAGTTGAAAAGTATTCATTATGAAGAAATTTAAAATTGTTGTACTTGCAAAACAGGTTCCCGATACACGTAACGTGGGGAAAGATGCCATGAAAGCAGATGGAACGGTGAACCGGGCTGCATTGCCGGCAATATTCAACCCTGAAGACCTTAACGCACTGGAACAGGCGCTGGAGATCAAGGATATGTATCCAGGATCAAAAGTTATAATTCTTACTATGGGTCCGGGACGTGCAGCTGAGATCATCCGGGAAGGGCTTTACCGGGGTGCTGATACCGGTTATTTATTAACAGACCGGGCTTTTGCCGGAGCCGATACTCTGGCTACTTCATACGCGCTTGCCTGTGCAATTCGTAAAATAAAGGATTTTGACCTGATTTTTGCAGGGCGTCAGGCAATAGACGGGGACACTGCCCAGGTTGGTCCCCAGGTAGCTGAAAAGCTGGGATTACCACAAATAACTTACGCGGAGGAAATTATTGATATATCCGAAAATAGTATAATAATTAAAAGGAGACTTGAAAGAGGAGTAGAGCAGGTTGAGTCCTCCTTACCGGCCGTTTTTACTGTTAATAGTTCAGCTACCGAATGCCGCCCGAGGAATACAAAGCTGATCATGAAATTCAAGCATGCCACAACAATTACAGAACGTCAGGATACCTCAGAAGATTATATAAATCTGTACAATGAACGTCCTTACCTGAATATTGAAGAATGGAGTGTTAATGATATAGATACTGATGTGAAGCAACTCGGGTTATCGGGTTCCCCCACGAAAGTTAAGAAGATAGAGAATATTGTTTTTCAGGCTAAAGAATCAAAGCTTATTCAGGGTACTGATGCTGAGATCAATTCGCTTATGAAAGAACTTATTGATAATCATACCCTTGGGTAATTCATTACTGAGCTTCATTATTTAACTAAAAAATCAATAAATCAAATCGCTGTTTAATTACATAATAATCAAATGAGCAATATATTTGTGATCTGCGAAATGGAAAACGGCAAAGCAGTCGATGTAAGTCTTGAATTAATGACAAAAGGGCGCGGCCTGGCCAATGAACTCGGATGTGATCTGGAGGCGCTTGTTATCGGTCACGATCTGAAAGGAATTGAGGAACAACTGTACCTGTATGGAGCCGATACAGTATGGATTGCTGATGATACCCGTCTTGATCCATATATTACTTTGCCTTTTACTTCCATTATTGTTAAATTGTTTCAGGAACAAAAGCCCCAGATTGTTTTACTGGGAGCAACCAGCCTTGGCCGGGATCTTGGTCCCCGTGTTTCTTCAGCATTGAAAAGCGGTCTTACTGCCGATTGTACCAGCCTTGAAATTGGCGGACATCAGGATAAAAAAAATAATAAAACTTATGACAAGCTATTGTATCAGATCAGGCCGGCTTTTGGCGGTAATATTATTGCTACCATTATTAATCCCGATCGCCGGCCTCAAATGGCGACGGTTCGTGAAGGGGTAATGAAAAAAGAGATATATAAGGATACACATAAGGGAACGCTTAAGCGAATAGATGTGGAGGAATACTTTAATAATGGAGATTTTGTTGTTAAAGTGATCGAACGCCACATGGAGGAGTCAAAGGTAAATGTTAAGAATGCTTCTGTGGTCATATCAGGTGGCTATGGTGTCGGATCAAAGGCAGGTTTCGATATTCTTTATCAACTGGCCGATGTAATAGGGGCCGAAGTTGGTGCTTCGAGAGCTGCAGTTGACGCAGGTTTTGCCGAGCATGACAGGCAAATTGGCCAGACCGGTGTAACTGTGCGTCCCAAATTGTATATTGCATGCGGTATTTCAGGTCAGGTACAACATATAGCAGGAATGCAGGACTCGGCGATGATAATCTCGGTAAATAATGATCCGTATGCCCCGATCAATAAAATTGCAGATTATGTTATTACCGATGACCTTGAGGTGGTTATCCCGAAAATGATCAGCTATTATAAACAAAATACCAAATAGGGTCTGTCAATAAATCCGAAATCTGATAATTTTAATTATTCAGTATTATTCCTAATAAACACAAAACGATGGCTAATTTTTTTACTGATAATCCGGAACTGAAATTTCACCTCACACATCCCTTAATGAAAAAGATTGTGGCATTGAAGGAAAGGAATTTCGCTGATAAGGATAAATTTGATTATGCACCCCTGGACTTTGAGGATGCCATGGACAGTTATGAAAAAGTACTGGAGATCGTTGGCGAGATATCTTCTGATATCATTGCTCCCAATGCTGAAAGCGTGGATGATGAAGGCCCGCTGTTGAAAGATCATCATGTTGAGTATGCCAGGGGTACCGGCGAAAATCTCGATGCCCTGGTAAAAGCAGGACTGATGGGAATAACGCTTCCCCGTAAATATGAAGGTTTGAATTTTCCAATTGTTCCGTATACAATGGCTGCCGACATTGTTTCAAGGGCTGATGCCGGTTTTGTAAACATATGGGGATTACAGGATTGCGCGGAAACCATACATGAATTTGCATCAGAGGAGCAGAAAGAAAAATACCTTCCCCGTATTTCACGTGGTGAGACAGCGGCTATGGATCTTACCGAACCGGATGCCGGATCAGACCTTCAGGCTGTACAGCTTAAGGCCACTTATAATGAGGAAGAAGATCAATGGTATCTTAATGGGGTTAAGAGGTTTATTACTAATGGGGACGGAGACATATCACTTATACTCGCACGTTCTGAACCCGGGACAACTGATGGGAGAGGACTATCTATGTTTATTTATAATAAGAAAAGTAATGCAGTTAAAGTCAGACGTATTGAGCATAAGCTAGGAATTATAGGGTCGCCTACCTGTGAGCTTGTATTTAAAAATGCACCTGTTGAGCTGGTCGGTCAGCGAAGGCTTGGTCTTATTAAGTATGTTATGTCACTGATGAATGGTGCGCGACTGGGTATTGCTGCCCAATCTGTTGGTATTGCCGAGGCGGCTTATCGTGAAGCTGTTGAATATGCTCATGAACGGCAACAGTTTGGAAAGACCATAATAAAGTTTCCGGCTGTCTATGAAATGATCGCAAAAATGAAAGCAAAGCTTGATGCAAGCCGTTCATTGTTGTATGAAACTTCACGGTTTGTTGATATTTACAAAGCCTATATGTATATTTCCGGGGAGCGTACCCTGGAAAAGGAAGAACGTGCAGAAATGAAAAAGTATCAAAGGCTGGCCGATTTTTACACTCCCCTGATAAAGGGTATGGCATCCGAATATTGTAACCAGATCGCTTATGATGCCCTTCAGGTACATGGCGGATCGGGTTTCATGAAAGATTATCCTATTGAACGTATCTATCGTGATGCCAGGATCACTTCCATTTATGAGGGCACAACACAATTGCAGGTAGTAGCTGCAATTCGTGGTGTTACTACCGGGGCATTTATGAATCAGATCAGGGAGTATGAATCTGCTGAGATCAAGCCTGAATTGAATACATACAGAAGGGTGTTAACGGGCATGACTGAAGAATATGAAAGAGCTGTTAATAAAGTAATACAGACCAATGAAAGTGAATTCACGGATTTCCATGCCCGCAGGCTGGTCGAGATGGCTGGTAATATTATTATGGGATATTTGCTCGTGCTTGATACCAATCGGGATCATTACTACTGGAAATCACTTGAGGTATTTTTAAAAATTGCACGTCCTCTCAATAAAGCTGATGCTGAATTTATCCGGTTATCCGGTATAAATGATCTTGGGAAGTTCAAAATCGAATAGAATTACTGATACATATTTTATTCAGGCAAGTAGTCTGATATATATTTCCCCGGGACATAGTATGATGGGTTCATTCGATGCACTTGAGCCGAATCGCCTATTTGCAATCTCACGGTTATCTTCGCTGATAAATGAATATCTTTCATTCATCAAAAATGAAAACCGGATTGAGGTATAAATATTATTTTTATAGCAGAAAGTACAAAAAAGACAAATAAATTATGCGAGATCTGATCAGAAGAACAATATCCATCATACGCGAAAAGGTAAATAATAATCTGGAAGCAATACGTCAGAACCAGTTAAAGATCAGGGAGATGTCGAAAGGCGGGGTTGACGGGCAATTAAACAGTGATTTTGAAAAACATAGTGAACTGAACAGGCTTCTTACAGCAGAAAATAACGATTTGTTAAAGGTTCAGAATATTCTTGTTGATTTCTATGAAAAGTATAAAAATACTGTTATCCTGAATGATGATGAACCTATTGTGGATATTTATTCCATTGCTGATCAGGATGAGATCTTTGAGCTTACCGTAAAGGAAATAATAAAATTCGATGATAAACATCCTTATTTCAATGACCGGAATTTTTATGATCGTTTAATAGAGCATTACACTTACAGAGAAGAATATGAAAAGTGCGATGAACTAAAAAACAGGTTGAAATAAATCAGTAAACTATCCTAACGAAATTTCAACTTAAATGCAGCAAAAAGACTCATTCTAATCAGCAGCCATCCGTGTTTAAACCGGCTGATCTGGGTACTTCCGTATTTCCTTTCCCGGTAGCGGACAATTACTTCTGTTATTTTCAGATTAAGCTTAGAGGCACCGAATAATAAGTCAAAATCCCCAAAAGGATCAAAATCACCGAAATAGTGCCGGTTCACTTTGATTTTCAGATAGTCTTCCCGATAAAAAACTTTTGTTCCGCATAAGGTATCTTTTAACCTTTGCCCCAGTATATATGAAAAAAACCATCCGAAAAATTTATTGCCTGCCAAATTTAAAAACCGCATGGCTTGTTTTTCCATTGGGTATACCAGTCTGCACCCGTTAATAAATTCACCTTTGTTGTTTGATAATGCAAGGTAAAACTTTGTCATATCTTCCGGTGGTGTTGTCAGATCAGCATCCAGGATCATCAAAATATCACCTGTAGCTTTCTCAAATCCTTCGCGTACGGCATTTCCCTTACCCTTTCCCGTTTGTTTCATCACTACAATATCCCTGTCAGTATATTTTTCTTTCACGCGCAGCATTTCTTCCCATGTACCATCGGATGAATTACCTTCAACGAAAATAAACTGTTGAGACTTACCAAAAACAGGTGTCTTCAGTATAGCGTTTTCAATATTTCCTTTTTCGTTTCGTGCAGGAACAATTATGGAAACAGAGTATTTCTTTGAGCCGGCTGTTACCGGCCGTGCAGTGATAAAATTGATAATATTCAAATGATTTACAAGAGGCAGGTTGCCCAGGAATTTATTTAGTATAAAATGAAGTACGGGAATATACTTTGGGAACAATAATTTTCTTTCTACCTTGACAGTTTCATAATCTTCAAGATACAGAAGATTATTGATGTCAGATGTCGAAAGCCAGTTTTGGACCGGCTGCCGGGCTTTCAGATGCAAAAATTCACCAAAACGTAGTAGCGGTTCCCATGAGAAATTGTAATTTGTGATAATTATCCTGCTCTTATCATGAATGTTATTTTTAAGGCTGATCAGCATCTGCTGGATATCGTTGAGGTTATTCAGCAGATCCGACAGGATAACGTAATCAAATTTCCTTTCACTCTTAAAATATTCAGCATCATCACAGATAAAAAGAAGTTCAGGATATTTATTTTTTGCTATGTTGATCATTTCCGGTGAAAAGTCGATTCCCACCCCGATAGCGGGTTTCACGACAGCTAACAGGTCACCTGTCCCGCATCCCAATTCAAGAACATTACTGCCTTCAGGAATAACAAACTTAAGGTATTTTTCAATCGTTTTATGGTACAATCGGTTACGTTTTTTCCATTTATTTCGCCTGGGTGCAAGGGAATTATAATAGCGGACGGATTCTTCTTTTTGATGCATAATACACTTAAGTTATAGCTTATATTAAATAAAAATTTCATTTTACAAAAAAACACTTTAAGTTTATTGACAAACTCTAAATATAAGAACAAAATGAAAAAAAGTAAGAAAATATGCAAAGATAGTACTGACCTTATTTATACAAATGATCGTTTTCTCAGAAAAAACCTGTCCCCGGTTTTATTATCTTCCAAGATTTGTCAGGCGGGACTTAATGAGGATGAACCGGCTGTATTTATATATTATGACTCTTACAAAGTGCACCAATTTCAGGGCATCTGCTTCGTTGCGAAAGCTTCGCGGTAGGTTACTACAGCTTCAGCTTCCGACGCCTTGCTTTTGCCCCAAACTTGACGCATGAATAATACAGATTAAGATCCTGTAATTCATAAAAATATGGAAAATATGAGAATGATATTCATAGGTGCCGGGAACGTGGCCTGGCATCTGGCTAAAGCATTTCACGAAAAAGGTATAACGATACAACAGGTTTACAGTCGTACAGGAGATGCTGCAAAATCTCTTGCCATTAAGGTAGATGCGGACTATACAAATGATATTCAACAGGTAAATGAAACTGCCGACGTTGTTGTCTTTGCGGTCACAGACCATATTCTTAATTCTTTAGTTGAGGGATTACCACGTACAAATGCAATATTATTGCATACATCGGCAAGTATTGGCATTGATGTTTTTTCCGGGCGAACGGAAGAATACGGGGTATTGTATCCTTTCCAGACTTTTACCAGGGGCCGGGATATTGATATCAGGCATATACCTTTATGCCTTGAAACAAATAGCAAAGATGCCCTGGATAAACTTATCCGAATTGCCGGCCTGCTTTCCGATAATATTCGTTTTTTAAATTTTGAACAAAGGAAATGGTTACATATCAGTGGTGTTTTTGCCTGTAATTTTGCCAACCATATGTATAGACTGGCTGAGATTATTTTAAAAAAACAGGCATTGCCTTTTGATCTTCTTCATCCTTTGATCAGGGAAACAGCAGAAAAAGCTCTTGGCATCGGCCCCCGTTTGGCACAAACAGGGCCGGCAGTCAGGAACAACCGGAATATTCTTGATGAGCATCTTAAATTACTGGATGATTTTCCGGAAATAAAACTATTATATGACGAAATTAGCGGGAATATTACGAAATTATCCGGAGATCATGCTTAAGTCTTGAAAGGTAAATCTTATTTTTGTATTTATTTTAAAACCCGGATTTATATAATATGACCAATTTAAAAGAAGACCTTCAGTATATCAGGGCATTTGTGTTCGATGTAGACGGGGTGTTTACAAACGGTGAGGTTATTCTTTATCCGGGTGGTGAGTTTTTACGGACCGTGAATATAAAGGATGGATATGCAGTTCAGTATTGTGTGAAAAAGGGTTACCCGGTGGCAATTGTAACAGGGGGCAATTCGGAAACGGTCCGGGAACGATTTACAAGACTGGGAGTAACCGATATTTATTTGAAATCAGACAACAAAATAGATGATTATGAGGATTTTCTTCATAAATATGATCTGGAGCATAAAAATATCTTGTACATGGGCGATGACCTGCCCGATTATGAGATCATGAAGAAGGCGGGGTTTCCAACCTGCCCTGCCGATGCAGTTGAGGAGATAAGACAATTATCGGTTTATATTTCTGACAAAAAAGGGGGAGAGGGTTGTGTCCGGGATGTTATTGAGCAGGTGTTGCGCCTCCATGGAAAGTGGATGAACGAAGAGGCATATAAATGGTAGTAAAGCTTAAGCATATCGCCGCTTTTTTCAGGTTATTAAGATATCCTAATCTTCTGATTATAGCGGCAACTCTATACCTTATCAGGTATTTCATTATTTTTCCCGTGCTTGAAGCTAACGGGTATACCCCCCAGCTAAGTGAAAAAAATTTTTTTCTGCTGACTATCACAACCATTCTGATTGCCGCGGCAGGATATGTGATAAATGACTATTTTGACAGAAAGACCGATATTATTAACCGGCCCGATAAAGTGATCATCGGAAAAATCATCAAAAGGCGTGCAGCTATTGGTATTCATATAATACTCAGCGGCATTGCTGTTTTACTGGGATTTTACATTTCATACAGTATTGGGATGATATGGATGGGTATTATTTTTATATTGATCACCGGTATTCTTTGGTTTTATTCTACTACGTACAAACGGCAGGTGTTCATTGGTAATCTGGTGGTTGCATTGTTGACTGCCCTGGTTCCCTTAATGGCCTTGTTATTTGAGTATCCTTTGCTGAACAGGGTGTATGGAAGTATTTCACAGGATATGGGAAGTAATTTCAATTATTTGGCTGCCTGGGTTTTTGGATTTGCTGCTTTTGCTTTTCTCACCAATCTGTCAAGAGAAATTGTTAAGGATATCGAGGATTATGAGGGTGACCGAATATTCGGGCGTGAAACGCTTCCCCTGGTGATAGGAATAAAAGCAACGAGAGGATTGGTAATAGGACTGGAAACGATCATTATTCTGACCCTGGTTTATGTGTATTTCTTTTTTCTTTCAGATGCGATAACTCTGATTTATTTTTTAACAGCAATTATCGGCCCTTCGCTGGTCATTATCGGGATAGTATCGCGTGCAAGGAATAAAGCGGATTACCACAAAGCTAGTAACTGGATCAAGATCACCATGCTTACAGGATTATTGTATGCATTGCTGGCAAATTATATCATTCAGGTAAAGTTTTAAAATTCATGCTTACCAAGAAGCTGAAGGATTACACTGTTATATTGGCTTCCGGGTCACCGCGAAGGCATTTTTTACTTGGGGAGACCGGACTTGAGTTTGAGATTGCGTATCTTGATTCACATAAGGAAGAATATCCCCCGGATATACCTTATAAAGAGATTCCTGTATATCTGGCCAGGGAGAAAGCCAAAGCATACAGCGAAAATACGGGAGAAAAAGTTATTCTTATTACTGCTGATACCATTGTTTGGTTAAAGGGTGAAATTATTGGTAAACCCGGGGATTATCAGGAAGCTGTAAATATGTTAAGAAAATTATCAGGCAAAAAACATGAAGTACTTACCGGTGTATGTATCAGCAGTAAGAAAAAAGAAAAGGTTTTTTGCAGTAAAACAGAGGTTTTTTTTCGCACGCTGACTGCTGATGAAATAAATTACTATATTGAGCATTATAAACCCTTTGATAAGGCCGGTGCTTATGGTATACAGGAATGGATAGGATATGTGGGGATTGAAAAAATAGTGGGTTCTTATTATAATGTTATGGGTTTGCCTGTTCAGCAGCTTTATCATGAACTTGAGGAGTTCGTTGGCAGTAAACGGTAAACAGTATCCGGCGAGATCATGGTTCCGAACAAAAAATGATTAAGGAATATCCGGATAATTCATATTTTTGCCGGAACAAATCCAATACCGTGATTGGGATAGAGGAGGATCATTCATAATAGTAATAATTGTAAAAAACAAGTTATATTATGGATCAGCATATTTACGTCCGTGTTAATGGAAGAGGCAATGCCTGGCCGGTTTTCCTGGGTAGTGATCATCCTTTTTATAACAACAGGTCCTCAGATGATCTTTCCAATGCTTCATTTTCAATAATCAATTCATGCAGTACTGATATTACCCGGGATAATGTAAAATGGGAAGTTGTTGTTGATGCAGGCCATCATACGGTCCCCTTTTTAATAAAAAACCTGAATCGCTTACCTGAAGCAATTGTTCTCACTCATCCGCATATGGATCATTCGCTGGGTCTTGACTGGATTGCACAGAGTTATTCCCGTTTAAATAATAATCAGCGATTTCCGGTGTATGCAACAAAACCCTGCTTTGATTTTGTTATTCAATCTTATCCGCATCTTAAGAATATAATTGACTATCATGAGCTGAAACCTGGAGTGACAACAATGATTAACCGGGCAGAAGGTTTACAGCTTACTCAATTTCCTGTTTTTCATGGTGAAAGCGGGTACGGTGCATCCATGTTGCTTTTTGAGGTTGCTGTTGGCCAGGGAAAGTATTCCCGGATATTATTTACGGGAGATATGCTCAGTCCGCTTTTGCGTAAGGCGGATTATAAAAAAATAGCAAATTCAGATATTGTTTTTTGTGATTGTAATAACCGTTTCCCGTATCCTGGCTGTAATCATGAGAGTTTTAGCATTACTGATCCTTCAACAAACAAAATAAGCAGACGGCTTGTATCCTGGCGTGAACGAATGAAAATTTCACATTTACTGGCGCCTCATCTTGTGGCCGGCTATGATAAAGATATTCATGCTTTTTTTGATGAGTTTATTAACGACTATACTATCCTGCAGGATATTCCCTGCTCTGTGATGGAATTTGTTAAACTGGCGTCCCTTAAAAATATTTGTTTGATTCATTATAGTGGTTTGGAAGACATGAAATACTATAGTCAGGATATTCTTGATGAAAAGGGGCTCGGGAAATGGGCTAATGAACAGATGAACAAATTATCCGGTTTTAGGGTGAATGTTCCAAAGACGGGAGAGTTAAAAGCAATATGAACATTAGTATTTTTTGGAGTACCTTTGCTTTAATAATTAACTTGTATTATTCATTCGTTTAAAATTTTGTAATTATTTGAAAAAATAATAATTAAAAATTTGATAACGAATGTAACCGCTTCGCTCTCGCATAATTTTTTTTAAACATATTCTTTTGTGATATTTATGCTTAAAAAATATTATGCTCGTTTCACTTGTAAGGTTTTTGGCAGATTCTGGGCGTCGATAGTTAACGTGAGAATAATGCAGGCTGAATGTCTTATTATTAAAGAATTTGTCTATAGAGTTGACAAAATGTTTAATTGGTCATGTGTCTGTTCAGAAAGTTTCATTTGTAAGGCTCGCGTAGTCTGAAAACGCGGAGTTTACCTGTTGTAAATGAGCAATTTTCGGACAAGTGTAACGCGGCAAATGGGACTTTATGGACAGACACTAATTAATGTTTTTTATGTCTGTAATTAGGTTCGGTGTATCACTGGAAGAGGAATTGCTTGATGAACTGGATACTTATGTAAAGGATAATAAGTTTCCAAACCGTTCACAGGCAATAAGATACTTAATTGAAAAAAACATTGTTGAAAAAAAATGGTTATGCAATAATGAAGTCGCCGGTGCAATAGTAATTGTCTACGATCATCATAAGCACGACATCTCCAATAAGTCTAATGATATCCAGCATGGTTACAGTGATATTGTACTGTCAACACAACACGTGCATTTAAATAATGACCTGTGCCTGGAAACAATAGCTGTAAAAGGTAAGGCTAAGGAGCTTACCGGGCTTGCGGAAAAGATCATCGCGCTTAAGGGGATTAAACATGGTAAGTTGGTTATGAGCCGGGCTGACTGATTTATTTGTGTAGTGTTTAATGTTTAATACGCTCGTAAACATAGAAAGTATAATCATACGCGTGATTCGCATCTCCTGAATACCGCTTTTCCGAGATAACTTCCCATTTATCCGGATCAATCTTCGGAAAGTAAACATCACCCTTAATAACGGCGTGTATCCGGGTAAGATAGATTCGATCGGTCAATGATAATGATATTTCATATATTTTTCCACCGCCGATAATGAAGACTTCATCTTCATTGGATTTTTCCGGTATAGAAAGTGCTTCATCAAGGGAATGTGCCACAATGGCATCATCAAGTGAATAATTCTTTTCCCGGGTAATAACGATATTTGTTCTCCCTGGCAGTGCATTGCCTTCCGACTCATAATTTTTCCTGCCGGTGATCACATAATGCCCCATTGTAACACGTTTAAAGTATTCCATGTCATTTGGCATATGCCATGGTAAGCTGTTATTTTTCCCGATAACATTATTCTCTGAAGCAGCAACAATCTGAGATATGACCATGTTTATTTTATTTTTTGTATTAGTAACAATAATGCGGATAATGAGTTCATAATTCTTACTTATATAATAAAAATGACCAATTATTGATAATTGGGGATTGCTTTTTTAATCTAAAAATTGTTAATATTGTTTAACTTGCTTTGATTTATTCATTCTAATCACTTATAATATGAAATCTACCATCTCTTACATTTTATTATTGTTTTTTATTTCCTTACTGTTAATGCAATGCAGACCCTCTTCTGACAGGAAAAGTGAAATTGATCCCCTGGAAAGAAAGATTGATAGCGTTTTAGCCCGGATGGGTCTTGAAGAAAAGATCGGTCAGACTGCTCAGAGGCGCGTATTAAGCCTTGAAAATGATCTGATTATCGAGGAGACAAGGGAAGCTGTAAGAAAAGGAGAAGTAGGCTCCTTTCTCAATGTTATGAACACAGACATGATGGATGAACTACAGCGTATAGCCGTTGAGGAAAGTCATTCCGGTGTTCCGCTTTTATTTGGACGTGATGTGATCCACGGTTTCAGGACTGTTTTCCCAATTCCACTCGGTTTGGCGGCCACATGGGATCCGGGACTGGTTGAGGAAAGTGCAGCAATTGCCGCGCAAGAGGCTACTACCAACGGTATTCGCTGGACTTTTGCTCCAATGATTGATATCAGCCGTGATGCGCGTTGGGGCAGGATAGCCGAATCTCCCGGGGAGGATCCTTACCTGGCTTCGCTTATGGCAGGTGCATATGTAAAGGGTTTTCAGGGAGAAAACCTTTCATCGCGGACAAGTATAGCAGCATGTGCCAAGCATTATGCAGGCTACGGTGCTGCTGAGGGTGGAAGGGATTATAATTCCGCGATTATCTACGAACAATTGCTGCGCGATATATACCTGGCGCCATTTAAAGCAGCCAAAGATGCAGGCGTATCAACTTTTATGATATCTTTTAATGACCTTAACGGAGTACCAGCCTCAGGAAACAGGTTATTGCTTAAAACTATTTTGCGTGATGAATGGGATTTTGACGGTTTCGTGGTCAGTGACTGGGAATCCATCACGGAGATGATCGATCATGGTTTCTGTACTGATGAAAGAGATGCAGCCGATAAGGCCGCCAATGCAGGAGTTGATATGGAAATGGTTGGCCGTTCATATGAAAACCATCTGGGTGAACTGATACAGGAAGGCAGGTTTAGTGAATCACAGCTTGATAATATGGTACGTAATATTTTACGGATCAAGTTCAGGCTTGGATTATTTGAAAACCCATATGTTGACCGTAGCCGTGATAAGGTGGTCTTATCAGATACACATCTGGCTACTGCCCGTAAGTCAGCCATTCAGAGCCTGGTTTTGCTAAAGAATAAAAATAATCTGCTCCCCCTGTCCGACGGATTGAAAAAGGTTGCTGTTATTGGCCCTATGGCTGACGCGCCATACGAACAGCTTGGCACATGGAGTTTTGATGGAGACCGGAAAGATACGAGGACACCCTTACATGCTATACGTGAGCATTTGGGTAAAGAAAAAGTTTTGTATACCCCGGGGCTGGCATTTAGCCGCGATCGGTCAATGGTTGGATACTCACAAGCGGTAAGTGTGGCAAAGCAGGCTGATGTTATTTTATTTTTTGGTGGTGAGGAAGCTATTCTTTCAGGAGAAGCACACAGTCGTGCCGATATTAGTCTGCCCGGTGTCCAGGAAGATTTGATCAGGGAATTAAAAAAGACGGGGACACCTGTTGTAACGGTGATAATGGCAGGCAGGCCGATCACGGTAAATGATATTATCGATGACATTGATGCACTGATGATGGCCTGGCATCCCGGAACCATGGGCGGACCGGCTATTGCGGATGTGCTTTTTGGCGAAGCTGAACCCGGCGGGCGGTTGCCGGTAACATGGCCCTGTGTTGTCGGACAAATACCCATATATTATAATCACCCTAATACCGGTCGCCCGCCTCTGAATGAAACATTTATTCCAATAGAAGAAATACCTATAGGAGTAGGACAAAGTTCGCTCGGGAATACCTCCCATTACCTCGACGCGGGATACCTTCCCCATTTCCCTTTTGGTTATGGATTGACCTATACGACATTTGATTACAGGAATCTAAAATTGTCGGATACACTGATAACACTGAAAGATACTCTCAGGGTATCCGTTACTGTCAGCAATACAGGATCGAGAGAAGGAACGGAGGTTGTTCAGCTTTATGTACGTGATCATGTTGGTGATATTGTACGGCCGGTAAGGGAACTGAAAGGCTTTCAACGGGTATTTCTGCAGCCCGGTGAGAAAAAAAAGATCTGCTTTGTTTTGCATACGGATGATCTGGCGTTTCATAATCAGGATATGGAGCATGTGACCGAACCGGGGATCTTTAGCGTATGGACAGGCCGGAATGCTCATGAAGGGCTGGAAGGGAGTTTTACAATTGATAATGATATAAAGTAATTTTATTAGTGATATTGATGTTAAAATTTATTATTATGTATTTCAAAAACCGGTCAGTGATCTTTGGGAAAGGTGTGATACTCTATGGCAGGCGCGAGCGGGGGCTTGCCAACACGGCTATTGCCCTGAAAAATTACCTGTAATACGCGACCTGACCATGCGCCGGTGTGGTCCTTTTGCGATACTTTCTACAGGGGGTGGACAATATGTTGATCGATAATTTAACGATCGACACTAAGTGCGATGTCATTAACATTGATTGTTGTAAAAATGATACGATCTCTAATTGCAGGCTTAACACACCGAACAATGATGCCATTGTGCTTAAAAGCTCTTATGACTGCTTCTATCAATCTTAATATTTGTTTTAAAATAGGCTGTCCGACAAAATGAATTTCTTTATCTTTGATCATGTTGTATTATGTTTTGACAAAAAACAAAAATACAACATAGGGCGAAACCTTCCCGGGAGTAGACCCTTTACTTTAAATAAAAATTATTTTTTAGTCGAACACTGGTGATAAATAAACATTTCCCTAATGATAGATGTTTTATGGTATTTGGAAATTATAATTTAATCCAACATAGATATAAATCCACCTTCTTTGAATGTGGTCATATTATTATTAGTTTTGCATGAACAAATATAAGAAGATATCACATGTAATTTATTATCATGTATATCATATTGTATGGGAACCAAAATACAGGTATAAGATACTGGAAGTAGGATAAAGGAATATATAGATGAAACAATCAGGGGACTATATGAATTGAAAAAAATCGAAATATTGGAGACGAACATACAGAGCGATCATGTTCATATGGTTGTATCAATAGAGCCAAAGATGTCAATGGCGAGGCTTGGCCATATTAAAAAGGGCGACATTGAAAAAGCCATAGGGTCACGTGTTTCAAGTCAAACCATATTGTGTAGCGATAGCCATGTTAGCTATAAAGGTTTTGCAAAAGAATTGAAACAGTGTATTATTCCTTTTACAGGGGAAAACTATCGCGTAAGTGCCGGTTCGAAAAACCAAGCACTTGCCGGATTATTCATGGGGGGTATTCAGACACTTTATGCCGGGATAAATTATACCGAATTGTTTTCATACCTGGGAGTCATCAGTTGGGGCTGGATTCAGCCCATGCAAAAAAAACTTGCCGACTCACAATACCAGTTCATGAAGCAAAATAGTGATAAAATCAACCATAGCTTAAAACAGTTCTTTATTGCAATGGGGGGCAGGGAAGATATTGCCTATAATAATCGCGGGTTAATGCTTTCTGAATTCGATGAAATGAAGATAAAATACACTTACGGCGAATATTCGGGTGGGCATACCTGGCCGGTGTGCAGGAATTATCTTTACAATTTTGCACAGGTATTGTTTAAATAATCATTCAATAAAATCAAATTCAAACAGAAATTATAACAAATTAGCCATGTTACAAAAAAGAAAAAAAGACTTAGTATCAGCTTTACTTATAGTGTTTTTATTTTCACCTGTTTTTGGAGAAAATAATCCGAAAGGTAAACAGGCAACTAACGTTCCTGTGTTTACCAGTTTTGTTTATCAGGGAAACGATCCGGTATATAATGAAAATCCATTGAAACCTGATGAGTTTTATAATCCCATACTGCAGGGTTGCTATCCTGACCCTAGTATAACCCGCAAAGAGGAAGATTATTTCCTGGTATGTTCTTCATTTGCAATGTTTCCGGGTGTGCCCATTTTTCATTCGAAAGATCTGGTGAACTGGACCCAAATCGGCCATGTGCTGGACCGGACTTCTCAGCTTAAAGTTAAACATTGCGGTATTAGTGCGGGTATTTATGCCCCACAGATTATATACAATCCTAATAATGATTTTTTCTATATGATTACAACCCAATTTGCCGAAGGTATTGGAAATATGGTTGTTAAAACACAAAATCCCTTTAAGGGATGGGGTGATCCGATAAAACTTGAATTTAATGGCATCGATCCTTCTCTTTTCTTTGATGATAACGGTAAGGGATATGTTGTTCACAATGATGCACCCGACCCCGGCAAAGAACTTTATGGAGGACACCGTGTCATTAAAATCTGGGAGTATGATACGGAAAACGATAAGATAATTAAGGGTACAGATAAAATAATTGTTGATGGCGGAGTAGATATTTCGAAAAAACCGATTTGGATCGAGGCCCCTCATATATACAAAATGAAAGGTCGGTACTACTTAATGTGTGCCGAAGGCGGAACCGGTGACTGGCACAGTGAAGTAATATTTGTAAGCGACAATCCGAAAGGACCATACATGCCGGCTCCGAGTAATCCCATTCTTACCCAAAGGCATTTTTCAAAAGACCGGACAAATAAAGTTGATTGGGCAGGACATGCAGATTTGGTAAAAGGCCCCGGTAATAAATATTATGGCGTATTCCTTGCTGTTCGTCCGAATGGAAAAGACAGGGTTAATATGGGACGTGAGACTTTTATATTGCCAGTGGACTGGACCGGAGAATTCCCCGTATTTGAAAATGGTCTGATACCTTTGGAACCTAAACTGAAAATGCCCCAAGGAATATCAGAAAATAAATCCGGTAAAGACGGTTTCATCCCGAATGGTAATTTTACATTTATTGATAATTTTTCTTCTGAAAAGCTTGATTACCGCTGGATAGGATTAAGAGGTCCTCGTGAAGACTTTATATCAACAGACAAGAAAGGATTACATATTAATCCGTTTGCTGTGAATATTAAAGAGATTAAACCCACTTCAACGCTGTTTTACCGGCAACAGCACAACAGTTTTGCTTTCACTGTAACACTCGATTATAAACCTGCATCGGAGAAAGATCTGGCAGGCATTACCTGCCTTCAGAGCGAGAACTTTAATTATGTATTTGGGATTACAAAGAAAACAGATGATTTTTACCTTTTATTGGAACGAACCGAAAAAGCCCAATCCAAAATTATAGCCAGCACCGAAATTGATCTTAAGAATCCTGTCCGTTTGCAGGTAAAAGCTGTGGGCGACTCTTACGAATTCAGCTATTCAACCGATGGCTCAAATTTTATGAACCTGGGCGGTACTGTATCCGGTGATATACTTTCAACCAATGTGGCAGGGGGGTTTACCGGTTGCTTGTTGGGATTGTATGCAACTAAGTCAAATGATGCTAAACCAGAGTAATATAAAAAAATCATGAAAAAGAAGTCATTGATTTTTTGGAGCTTAATTCCCCATTTCTCACTGAGTATTGCACAGATAAATTCCCAAACAGGATCAAAGGAGGTAGATACAGACAAAGTGTTATTTCGTTATACCAACCTAATTATCAGGGATACAGCTATTTCAACGCGTGACCATTACATCATTAAGGTTGGGAATAAATGGTATTGCACCGGTGCTTCCAACCCGTATCCATATAGTCAAACTTTCGAGTCATGGGAGTTGACCCAGCAAATGGGTTATGAACCAATTTATTACAAAAACGGGAGGTTTTCCATTAATGGTACAACATGGACAGAACAGACTGTAAAATACTAAACTGTAACTAAAACAGATATTCTTAAAATCAACTTAATATTAATATCAGATTATGAAACGAATCATTTTAACACTTACAGTTATTATGGCCTATGGCATTACATCAGCCCAATTTGCAGGTGTTACGCGTGGCCAGAAGGAGGAACCACTTCCTGAAGGTTTCAAACCTGCTTCAACCAATACGTTCATATCTCAATACCCAGCGGTAAATGCCGGAACCCGGCAGGCCATGTTTAAAGTGGTGGCTCCTACAGCTCAGAATGTCCAGGTAGACATCTGCAACAAAAAATATGACATGACAAAAGATGAAAAAGGAGTCTGGAGCGGTACAACCGATTCTCTCGTGGTCGGGTTTCATTACTATGCTATACTAATAGATGGTGTTGCCGTGATGGACAGAAATACTAAAGCTTTTTTCGGAAGTAACTGGGAGTCGTCCGGAATAGAAATACCCGAAGGGCCGGAAGGAGATTATTACAGGTTTAACAAAAATATTCCTCACGGACAAATTCGTTCTGTTTACTATTGGTCAGAGATTAATGGATTGGAACGCCATATCAATGTATATGTTCCCGCCGGATATGAACTGAATCCTGATAAAAGATACCCAGCACTCTACCTGGTACATGGCTGGGGGGAAGACGAGAACGGATGGGCGAATCAGGGACATATGGCCAATATCATGGACGGATTGATTGCTACAGGAAAAGTTGTTCCGATGATTGTAGTGATGCCCGGTGGTGATATCCAGACAAATTCTGATGTCCGCGATGCTTCAGGCGATATTACGGATATTTATGTCAAAGACCTTATCCCTTTTATTGATAAAACATTTCGCACTATAACTGACAAACAGAATCGTGCTATGGCCGGGTTATCAAGGGGTGGGTTTCAAACCTGCATGACTGTTTTTAAAAACTTTGATAAATTCGCCTGGATGGGCACTTTCAGCGGCTTTTTCGTACGGGGTGAAGATAAGATTGAAAACACTTACAACGGTGTATTCAAAAACGCCGATGCTTTCAACAAACAAATCAATTTGTTTTTTATCAGCACTGGCACTGAAGAACGCAACCCGAAAGAACAAGTTGAAGCCCTCAGGGCACATGGCATTAATAATATTGTTTTCCACGAATCACAAGGCACGGCTCACGAATGGCTAACATGGAGAAGAGCGCTCAACGAATTCGTTCCGAAATTGTTTAATTAAAATTTTGTATGAAAAATACTGCTAAATTAATATTCATAATGATATGGGGTATTGCCGGTATCGGTAATACGCAGACATATCAGAAAACCGATCTCGGCATTAAAACTTTAATAAACTCAATTGAAGTTGAAATCCGCTTTTATAGCCCTTCAACAGTAAGGGTAATAAAATGGCCAAAAGGAACAACCTTTACCAAAGAGAGCCTTTCGGTCATAAAAACACCACAACCCACAAAGTTTAAAATAGTCCAACAAGCCGATGAACTGATGCTTAAAAGCGAAAGCATGGCAACTGTATTGAATTTGAAGAGCGGTAAAATTACTTTCCAAACCCATTCGGGTAAAACAATTTTGGATGAACAGGAATCAGGTACAATGTTTACCGATTTTAACGATGCCGGGGTTAAAACCTTCAGCGTGAGCCAGTCGTTTGTACTTGAAAAAGATGAGACCATTTACGGGCTGGGCATTCTCCAGAATGGCAAAATGTCACAGCGCCACCAGGAGGTTAAGATGGTTCAGAACAATACCTGGGATTTTGTAACTTTCTTTCAATCGGTGAAAGGATACGGATTGTTCTGGGATAACTATTCACCAACAACCTTTAAAGATAATCATGAGGAAACATCTTTTACATCTGAAGTTGGTGATGGTATTGATTATTATTTCATGTACGGGACCAATGCCGATGGTGTGGTGGCTCAAATGCGTGACCTTACCGGGCAGGTACCTATGTTCCCTCTTTGGACTTATGGATATTGGCAAAGTAAAGAGCGCTACAAAAGCCAGAACGAAACCGTTGGTGTTGTAAAAAAATACCGCGAACTGGGTGTGCCGCTTGACGGTATTATTCAGGATTGGAGGTATTGGGGCAATAACTACTTGTGGAACGCGATGGAATTTCTTAATGAAGAATTCTATGATCCGCGAAAAATGATTGACGATGTACATGCTATGAATGCCCACATTATTATATCCATCTGGAACTCTTTTGGACCACATACAAAACCCTACCGGGAACTGGACAGCATCGGGGCGCTTTTTGATTTTAAAACATGGCCCGAATCAGGTTCGTTTAAATGGCCGCCAAACCTCGATTATCCTTCAGGTGTAAGGGTTTACGATGCCTATAATCCAGCTGCCCGGGATATTTACTGGAAATATCTCAATGCGGGCCTTTTCTCCCTGGGTATGGACGGATGGTGGATTGATTCTTCCGAACCTGATCATTTTGACCCAAAACCAGCAGATTTTGATAACCAAACATACCTGGGATCATTCCGTAAAGTGCGTAATGCCTACCCACTAATGACCGTTAGCGGGGTTTACAGGCATCAGCGCGAAGTTACTTCCGAAAAACGTGTTTTTATTTTAACACGTTCGGCTTTTGCCGGTCAACAACGCTATGCTGCTAATACCTGGTCGGGTGATGTGGTTGCATCGTGGGATGCTCTTAGAAACCAGATTTCAGCCGGACTGAACTTCTCCCTCACCGGTATTCCATATTGGAACAGCGATATAGGAGGATTTTTCCTGTGGGAATATAAGAATCCTCTTGAGAATGCCGATTATCGTGAACTGTATGCGCGTTGGTTACAATTCGGTACTTTCTGCCCCATGATGCGTTCGCATGGTGCCGATGCTCCCCGCGAAATCTACCAGTTTGGACAAAAAGGTAACCGGATATACGATGTCATCGAAAAATACATTAACCTGCGCTATAGTTTGTTGCCTTATGTTTATTCGGCTTCGTGGGATGTAACGGCCAACCAGTCGAGCATGATGCGTGCCCTGGTGATGGATTTTGCTCACGATAAAGATGCTCTTGACATTAATGATCAGTACATGTTTGGTAAATCAATCCTGGTTTGTCCCGTAACCGAAAGAATGTATTCGAAAGATAGAAAAGAAGATTTCAGTACCATCGGGGAAAGTAAGCTATACTTGCCCAAAGGCACCGATTGGATTGATTTCTGGACAGGGGAGAAATTTTCAGGCGGACAAACCATCAGTAAAAAAACACCCATTGATATTATGCCTTTGTATATAAAAGCGGGATCGGTTTTGCCAATTGGGCCTGAAGTACAATATGCCGGGGAAAAGAGCTGGGACAATCTCGAAATTCGTGTATATGAAGGCTCCGATGGTGAATTTACTTTGTACGAGGACGAAAACGACAACTACAACTACGAGAAAGGAATGTATTCAACTATTGTCTTCAACTGGAACGATGCCAAAAAGACACTGACCATCAGCGATCGGAAAGGTTCTTTTCCAGGTATGCTTACCAATCGGAATTTCAGCATTTTAAGGGTTGCCAGAAACAAAGGAACCGGGATGAAAAAAGCTGAAACGTTTGATAAGGTAGTTACGTATTCAGGGAAAAAAGTAGAAATAAAGCTATAAGTATCTTGTGAAGAAAAAAAAACTAAAAAATTCATTATGGAAGATAAGAAATATATCCGGTTAATAAGGCAGGTTCTCATTGCACTGTTTATTATTCTTTTTATGGAGCCTGTTTTCCCTCGGCAGGTAACTGTCAGTTCTCCGAACAGGAAAATAAATGTGGCATTGATTTGTCAACAAAATGCAGATGTTGGAAATTGGTTTTTACAAGTGGGCTATGCCGGCAGCGATACATCAACTGAAATTATTCCACGTATTGATTTGGGCCTTTCGCGCGATGATCAGGACTTTTTTAATAGATTAAAATTTCTGAAAGCAGGAAAACCTGACCTGATAAACGAACAATACACGGCGATACACGGGAAGCGAAGCCAATGCAGCAATTCGTCCAACGAAGTGGTGGTATTGTTTGAAAACCATGGCAAAGCCAAAATGAACCTCATCATCAGGGCATATAACGATGGGGTAGCTTTTCGGTACGAATTCCCCAAAAAAGATGGCATATTCAAGATTAAGGACGAGCTTACCTCTTATAACATCCCCGATAGCACCGAACGTTGGCTGCAGAAGTTCGATCTATCAAACGAAGGGCTTTATGTCAAGATGTTTGATGCAAAAACAAGTGGCGACTGGTGTTATCCGGCGCTGTTTAAATCACCCGGCAATAACTGCTGGTATTTGATACACGAAGCCGATGTGGACAGGAATTACTGCGCTACAAAACTTAGCAATCATAGCCAACAAACAGCATACAAAGTCACCCTTCCCTACCCCCATGAAGGAGAAGGAGAGGCTTTGCCCACCATCAGCCTTCCCTGGAAATCGCCCTGGCGGGTAATCATCATGGGCGAATTATCAGACATTGTTGAATCCACTTTAGTGGACGACGTTTCTAAGCCTTCTGTTTTGACCAATACCGATTGGATCAAACCAGGACTGGTATCGTGGAATTATTGGTCAGACAACCATGGCACCCGCGATTTTCAAACAGTATGCAGATTTACCGATTTAGCGGCTGCCATGGATTGGCCCTATACCTTGTTCGACTGGGAATGGGATGCCATGGGCAATGGCGGTAATGTTGAAGATGCTGCAAAGTATGCCCTTTCAAAAGGAGTAAAACCCTTAATCTGGTATAACTCAGGAATGTTTAAGTGGATTACGGCAACTCCAGTTGATCGCATGAAAACACATGAAAACAGGATGGAGGAGTTTGCCTGGCTGAAGAGCTTGGGTTTTGCAGGAGTAAAAATCGACTTTTTCCTCAGTGAAAAACAGTATATGATTGATTATTACCTGGATATTCTTGAAGATGCATCCAAATTTGAACTGTTAGTGTATTTTCATGGATGTCTTGTACCTCGCGGCTGGGCGCGTACCTACCCGAACCTGATGACTTATGAAGGTGTGCGAGGTGCCGAATGGTATAACAACAGTCCTGAGTTAACAACAACAGCCCCTGAACATAACTCGGTGTTGCCTTTTACCCGCAATGTTATAGGGTCTATGGACTACACACCGGTTACTTTCACCAATTCACAGTATCCGCACATCACATCGTATGGCCACGAACTTGCTTTGAGTGTCGTGTTCGAATCGGCGCTTCAACACATGGCCGACCGCCCCGAAGGCTATTATAATTTGCCCGATGCTGCAAGGTCGTTTTTAAAAGAAGTACCTGCTGCCTGGGATGACACAAAATTTCTTGAGGGGTATCCCGGAAAAGATGTTGTTATTGCCCGCGAAAAAAACAACATGTGGTATATAGGAGGGTTGAATTCGGAAAACCAGGAGAAAACTAAAACGATATACTTCGATTTCCTGAAAGACCGTGAGAAGTATAAACTTACACTGATTGCTGATGGCAAACACGACAAGGATTTTACTACCCTGTATTTAGTTGTGGATAAAACCAGTAAGGTTGATGTAAAGTTGCTCCGTAGAGGGGGATTTGCGGCAAGCTTGAAACTACTACAATAAACTATATAATTATGAAAAAAAGTTTTTTCCCCTTAACAAGAGGTCTGTTTTTTTTATTGTGCATTCTTTACCCAGTGGTCGTTTTCACTCAGCAATACCCTTTTCAAAACCCAAATCTGAGTTATGAAAAGCGGGCCAAAGATTTGATTTCGAGGCTAACCCTCGAAGAAAAGGCTGCGTTGATGTGCGACCAGAGCGATGCCATACCCCGTTTGGGCATCAAAAAATTCAACTGGTGGAGCGAAGCACTGCACGGATATGCCAATAACGATAGTGTAACAGTATTCCCTGAACCCATAGGAATGGCCGCATCATTCAATGATGAACTATTATATGAGATTTTCGATGCCGTATCAGACGAGGCTCGTGCCAAATACCACCAATGGCTGAGCAGGGGTAACGAAAATAAACGCTTTCTGAGCCTTTCGGTATGGACCCCTAACGTGAACATCTTTCGCGACCCGCGCTGGGGAAGGGGGCAGGAAACCTATGGTGAAGATCCCTACCTGATGTCGCGTATGGGAGTTCAGGTGGTAAAAGGCTTGCAAGGCCCTTCTGATGCCAAATACCGCAAGCTTTTGGCTTGTGCCAAACACTATGCTGTCCATTCAGGTCCCGAATGGAGCCGCCACGAGTTGAACCTTAACAATGTAAACCCGCGCGAATTTCAAGAAACCTACTTGCCCGCGTTTAAAGCTTTGGTGCAGGAGGCTGATGTGCGCCAGGTAATGTGTGCCTACCAACGTTTAGACGACGAGCCTTGCTGTGGCAGTACCCGTTTGTTGCAACGCGTTTTGCGTGATGAATGGGGCTTTAAGTACATTGTGGTGTCTGATTGCGGCGCGATCACCGACTTCTACAACACGCATAAGGTATCGTCAACTCCGACACATGCTGCATCGAAAGGTGTTCTGGCCGGCACGGATATAGAGTGTGTCTGGGAGAACTATCCGTACAAAAACCTGCCCGAAGGAGTTGATCGCGGATTAATTAAAGAAGAAGACATTGACAGAAGCCTGTCGCGTGTGCTGATTGGCCGTTTCGAACTTGGCGATTTCGACGACGACGCCATTGTGCCCTGGGCACAAATCCCGGTTTCTGTAATAAATAGCGAGAAGCACCGGCAGTTAGCGCTCGAAATGGCACGTCAAACAATGACCTTACTGCAAAACAACAACAATATCCTGCCATTATCCAAATCATCAAAGAAAATTGCTGTTATTGGTCCCAATGCTAACGACAAAGTGATGCAGTGGGGAAACTACAATGGAACCCCGCTTCGTACTATTACAATTTTAGACGGAATAAAAACAAAACTCCCTGATAGCAGGATTCTCTACGACAAAGGTTGCGACCTTATAGAAGATAAGGTAACCGAAAGTTATTTCGGACAGCTTTCATTTGATGGAAAGCAAGGTTTTAAAGCTACTTACTGGAACAATCCCGACCTGGAAGGCGATGTGGTTACGACACAACAAATTGCCAACACGATAAAAAAGACCACTGCCGGACAGCATGAATTTGCTTCAGGTGTGAAACTTGAAGGGTTTTCAGCATTGTTTGAAACCGAATTCATTCCAAAAGTTTCGGAAGAGCTTATATTTAAAGGCGGTGCTACCGGATATTTCGAACTGATTGTAAATGGTGAATCAATAAAACGATACAATAATTGGCGCACTCTTCCTTCAAGGATACCAATTAATGTTGAAGCCGGTAAAAAATACAAAATAGAAATCCGTTATGCCCAGCTCAACAACTGGCAGGCCAATATTGAGTTTGATTTTGGCAAGGAAGTGGATATTGATAATACCAAACTCATTAACAAGTTAAAAGATATTGAAACCGTTGTATTTGTAGGCGGACTTTCGGGCAAACTCGAGGGCGAAGAGATGCCTGTTTCGTATCCCGGTTTCAAAGGTGGCGACCGTACCAATATTGAATTGCCTGCAGTACAGCGCGATTGCTTAAAGGCTTTGAAATCGGCAGGAAAAAAAGTAGTTTTCGTGAATTGTTCAGGTTCAGCCATTGCTTTAACGCCTGAAACCGAAAGTTGCGATGCCATACTGCAGGCATGGTACCCTGGCGAATCAGGAGGACAGGCTGTTGCCGATGTTTTGTTTGGCGATTACAACCCTTCAGGAAAATTGCCCGTTACCTTCTACAGAAACTCCGATAACCTGGGTGATTTCGAAGATTATTCGATGAAAGGACGCACCTACCGTTACACTACCGACTTTCTTTTTTCATTCGGATTTGGCCTGAGCTATACAAATTTTGAAATTGGTGATGCCAGTATTAGCAAAACCTCTATAAAAGCCGATGAAACCATCAGCATATCCATTCCTGTAAAAAATACAGGCAAACGTGATGGCGCCGAAATTGTGCAGGTTTATGTTCGTAAAGCGGATGACATTGACGGACCGCTAAAAACCCTGCGGGGTTTTCAAAGAGTTGAGGTGCAGGCTGGAAAAACTCAGCATGCCACCATTGCCCTGTCCCCCTCTTCATTTGAATTCTATGATTGGAGCCAGCGCGGAATGGCAGTTACTCCGGGTGAATATGAGGTGTACTATGGGAATAGTTCTGACGCAAAGGATTTGAATAAGGCAATGGTGATAATTAAATAGTGTCTGTCCATAAAGTCCTATTTGCCGCGTTACGCTTGTCCGAAAATTACTCATTTACTACAGGTAAACTCCGCGTTTTCGGACCGCGCGAGCCTTGCAAATGAAACTTTATGAACAGGCACATGGTCAATTAAACATTTTGTCAGCTTTATAGAAACACTATGAGTTTATTGACAGGCTCTGAATAGTAATGCAATTAATTCTTAATAAATTTATAATGAAAGAAATCAATCTTAATTTTCTGATAAGCATAGTATTTGTAGGGGCAATATTTGTTTTTCCAAAAAATATACGGGCCCAATCATACGCTGGTTGGTATAACAGCGCCCAGGAGCGTATCGATACACTGCGTAAGGGTTCTTTTGGGGTACAAATAATTGATAAGAATGAGCAGCCATACACCGGAGAAGTATCTGTGCGTATGGCAAAACACGAATTTCCGTTTGGGATTGCCTTCGATTTAAATCAGGGCGAGGCAAGCATGGGTAATATTTATACTACTAACGAAGTTGTTCAGGCTG
The DNA here is from genome assembly GCA_964492185.1 of uncultured Bacteroidales bacterium. GTDB lineage: Bacteria > Bacteroidota > Bacteroidia > Bacteroidales > UBA10428 > JAFGSZ01. The sequence continues at coordinate 38,345 of CAZBJH010000008.1, forward strand.
ATACCGATGCCGAAATCTATCAGACAGAACGCTGGGCCAGTTACCTTGCTTATGTTATACCGGTTGAAATGGGTAAAGAATATGAAATCACCATGAAATTTGCTGAAATATTTTATGGAGCAGATGATACCCGCGTATTCAATGTTCGGGTTGAAGATGAGTTATTTTTAGATAATTTCGATCCCCATGCCCTGGCTGGAGGGAAAAATATAGCCATAGACACGAGTTTAATTGTTATGGCTACCAGTAACCAGGTACAGATAGAATTAGATGCTATAGTCGATAATGTTGCAATAAAAGGTATAGTTGTTGAAGAAGTTTACGGGGAAAGTGTTCTGCGTATCAACTGTGGCGGTTCAGGTTTAACTACTTCCGATGGCAATGAATACATTGCCGAGATCGGCTTTTTCGACCCCGAAGTAAATACAGTAGCCTCCGGGGAAGACTGGAGGAAGGCGACCATGTATAAATATTTTAACGCTGGTGTAAATGAAAATTCTTTTAAATGGAGTGGTGTCCAACCCCAGCATGTAGCACCTAACTACACCGTATTCGATAATGCCGTGCGTTGGACGCGAAAAGTAGGTTGGAACCTTAGGGCACACGCGTTGCTTTGGGGTGGTGACGACGATCATTCGATGCCCGGATGGGTAAGGAGTTTGCCATCGCCGGAAGCAATTATCGATACCTGTAAGATGAGGGTTATTCGCGATGTGACACGGTACAGGGGTATCATTAAAGAATACGATGTAATAAATGAGCCGCTTACAGGCCACGCCGATTGGCTCAGGAATACCGTTGGTGACTCGATAATATGGGAAAGCTTCAAATGGGCACGTTCAGCCGATCCCGATGCCGAACTTTTTATAAATGATTATAACGTTGAGTATAACTGGGGGCAAGCTGTAGAGTACCGCGACCTTATACTGAAAATGTTAGAAATGGAAGCTCCGGTGACAGGTGTGGGCATGCAATCCCATTTTTGGGATTGTTGCAGGCCAAATGTCGATGAACTGCTACGTAATGTTAATATTATAGCCGAGACAGGCTTGCCAATAAAATTTACCGAGTACGACTATGGCGGCAATCTTACCCAGGCCCAGCAGGCTGCTGATTACATAATGGTACTGACTGTTGCCTTCTCTCACCCTTCAATTGTGGGCATGTACCATTGGTCGCTTAGGGATGGATGGGCCTGGCGTGAAAATTCAGGCTTTTTTGATTCTAATGGCAGTCCAAAATTAGCTGCCGATACATTGCTGTACTTTACCAAAACCAAATGGGCAACCAATTTCGATACAGTAAAACAAGGCATCGAGCCCTTGGTTTTCAATGCCTATCATGGCAACTACAGTGTCGAAGCAGAGTTTGACGGGGTAATTAAAGTGTTCAACGTTCCTTTATTAAAAGCAAATGCCGATTCGATTTTTGTATTGCATGAGGCCGATGCTATACTGAAAGGACCAAAGTATCTAAAAACCGAACTTGTTGGGATGAATGCCGTAAGTTTGTTGTTCGATAAACCCATCGATAGCAATTCGTTGCGCCGAAACGATTTTAAGTTTTTTTCACCTGGCAATATCGGTATCGAAGCTGTGAGTGTTGATCCTGAAAACGAGAATGCAATAATACTTTCTTTGAGCTCAGATGTAACCGGGGGCAACTACATAACGGTATCTTATTTTCCCGGTTCGTTACTGGCTTCTGATGGAAGTAAAGCGGGTCCTTTTGGTCCCGAAGCTATTCCAAATGTTGCACCTGAGCCAGTTACCAATATAGATGTTGGAGTAAGTTTGGTTGAAAACAGTTCAATTATAATTTATCCCAACCCAGCTTCGGGCAATGTTAATATTGTTTACAATTCGGCACCATTCAATATAAGCATTTATAACAGCATGGGGACACTTGTTTATTCAGAAAACTCTGGTGAGCATTCAATCAATATTGATGTAAGCAGCTTTATCAGGGGCATGTACTTTGTTCGATTAACCGATAGAAACAACACGATAAATGTTCAAAAATTCTTATTGAAGTAATGGATAATAGAGAACCAGCATTTTTTCATCATATCGGTTTGATTAAAGTAAGGAACCCGAATGGTTTCTCAGACATGTTTTTTGAACAAACCATAACAGCCAAGTCACGGGAAGTTATGATAAATAAAGAACCTGGTCTCTTTTCTGGCAGGCAACAAATGTTGAATATTGACGGTGCATCCGTTCCCGATCCGGGGAGCCTGTATTTATACGGTGCCGGCCGTTGGGGGCAAGGGCATTGAAATTCCTGCTAAAGATCAGGATTTTTATGCACTTAAAAATGTACCTCATGGACAAGTACGGGAACATATTTATTTCTCCAAAACCAAAAACATGCGTTGTTGTTTTGTATATACACCGGGCGGGTATGATAAGAATACAAAAAATCGCTACCCTGTACCTTAACGTGTCTTCCAGGCAAAGGCCTTTTTTATTATCACTTTCTAAAAACCTTTGAAATTCTCGCAGATTATCTGTAACTTTATTGTGTTGCATGTCATTATTTGTTTGTAACTAATTCAAATAAAGTCTTTTAGGCTCAGGCACGCGACATTTTTCATGTATTTATTCAACTCATTATCAATAATTTATCAACCAGAAAACTTTAGTCAATAACTATGAAAATTAATTTAAAACTTATAAGATGAAAATTAAATATAGCACATATTTGTTTATTATTGGCTTGTTGCAGCCATTGTTAATAATAGCCCAGAACCCCATTATCCAAACCAATTACACTGCCGACCCTGCACCAATGGTTCATAACGGCACTGTTTACCTTTATACTTCACACGATGAAGATGAAACAGTTAAGAATTTTTTCACGATGAACGACTGGCTTTGTTATTCGTCAACCGATATGGTAAACTGGACCGACCATGGTGCTGTGTTGTCCTATGAAGATTTTGAATGGTCAAGGGGTGATGCCTGGGCCGGCCAGTGCATCTATCGAAATGGTAAATTCTATTTTTATGTCCCGGTTAATCAAAAAAATGGGGGAAATGCTATTGGTGTTGCTGTATCCGATAGCCCCACGGGCCCTTTTCGTGATGCCATCGGAAACCCCATGCTTGCCGGCCACGGTTATATCGACCCAACCGTTTTCATTGACGACGACGGCCAGGCATACTTATACTGGGGAAATCCCAATCTTTGGCACGTGAAGTTGAACGAAGATATGATTTCGTACGACCAGGAATATGGCATTGTTAAGGAAGATTTGAAAGATGAAAATTTTGGTTATCGTGCAGAAAAAATTGATAACAGGACAGCAGCTTACGAAGAAGGCCCATGGCTATACAAACGAAATAATTTGTATTACATATTTTACCCGGCTGGCGGAATTCCCGAGCATTTGGCCTACTCTACCGGTCCAAGCGTTACAGGCCCATGGGCCTATGGTGATACCATCATGCACGTAATCAAAGAAGGCGGGGCGTTTACCAATCATCCTGGAGTCATCGATTTCAAAGGAAAGACTTATCTATTCTATCATAACGGAGCATTGCCCGGTGGTGGTGGTTTTAAACGCTCGGTTTGCGTTGAACCGTTTGATTTTAATACAGATGGTACCGTTCCATTGATTACACCTACAAAAGAAGGAGTTAAAGAAAGCATATCCAATTTAAACCCATTTAAAAAAGTGGAAGCCGAAACCATTGCCTGGTCCGAAGGATTGAAAACTGCATCCGACAGCAAAACAAGTTGTTATGTAACCAATATCGATAACGGGGATTACATTAAAGTCCGCGGTGTCGATTTTGGAAAAGGCGCTAAAACATTTGAAGCAAGCGTTGCTTCAGCTTCGTCAGGAGGTAAGATTGAAATTCATGCCGATAAAATTGATGGGCCAATTCTTGGTATAGTCAACGTAAATACTTTTGGAGAAGGAGATATTTGGAAAACAATTACTACCCCGGTCAGAAATATAGAAGGTGTTCACGATTTGTTTTTCGTATTCAGGGGAGAAAAAGATTTGTTCAACTTCGACTGGTGGAGGTTTAATAGCAAATGACCAGTTTAAGAATTCACAATATCAAACAAAATGCATAAAATCAAGAAATAATAACATATCAGTGAAAACAACAAGCAACATTAAAACAGGAATAATTACCTGGCTTATGGTTACTTTAGGAACATGTCAATTATCGGCCCAAACAGTGTGGCTCGATGAACTGGACCTGAGCGCTGCCACCCAGGGATGGGGCGTACCCGTGAAAAACAAATCTATTGACGGCAATACCCTTACCATTGCCAGCCAAACCTTTGAACGAGGTTTTGCAACACATTCGGTAAGTTCTCTATTAATTATGCTTGAAGGTAAAGCGACCCGCTTTACCGCGCGGGTAGGTATTGACGATGAAGTTTCAGGCCATGAACCTGCTGTAGAATTCGAAATATATGGTGATGGGAAAAAGCTGTGGTCGAGTGGGTTGATGCGACTGGGCGATTCAGCCCGTCCTTGTTCCGTTCAACTTAACGGGGTACAGAAACTCGAATTGGTGGTAACCGATGGAGGAAATGGCGATTATTACGATCATGCTAATTGGGTTGATGCCAAATTCGAAACCACCGGGGCAACAACTTTTAAAACTTACAACCCGGTGGCTAGCGAACCCTATATTCTTACCCCGAAACCTTCCGACAAACCCCGGATAAACAGCGCAAAAGTATTTGGCGCGCGTCCGGGTTCGCCTTTTCAATTCCTTGTAGCTGCAACAGGAGACCGTCCAATGACTTTCTCAGCCACAGGTTTGCCAGATGGGTTGGCAATTGACCCGCAAACAGGTATCATCACTGGTTCAATTTTCAAGGCGGACACATTCGAGGTTATCCTGGGTGCTGCAAACGCGAAGGGAAAGGCAGAAAAAAAACTTCGCATTATTTGTGGCGACCGTATTGCCCTCACCCCGCCAATGGGGTGGAACAGTTGGAACTGTTTTGCCCACGAAGTCTCGGCCGATAAAGTAAAACGAGCTGCTGTTGCAATGGTGAAAAGCGGCCTTATCAATCACGGATGGACATACATAAATATCGATGATTTCTGGGAAAATCACCGCGATTCGAAAGATCCAACCTTGCGTGGCAGGTTACGAGATGAGGCGGGTAATATTGTTCCCAATTCCCGTTTTGTTGATATGAAACCTCTTGCCGATTACGTACATAGCCTTGGCTTAAAAATCGGGCTCTACTCAAGCCCCGGCCCATGGACATGCGGAGGCTGTGCCGGTAGTTATGGTTACGAAAAACAGGATGCCGAAAGCTATGCCAGATGGGGTTTCGACTACCTGAAATACGATTGGTGCAGTTATGGCAACGTAATCAATGGTTTACCCGAAAACGATCCATACAAGGTTTCATCATTGTCGTACAACGGTGGGGGAGAACTTGCAACCGCCCAAAAGCCGTTCAAATTGATGGGAGATTACCTTCGCGAGCAACCACGCGACATTGTGTACAGCCTGTGCCAATACGGCATGTCAGATGTTTGGAAGTGGGGTGACTCGGTTGGCGGTAATTGCTGGCGTACAACGAACGATATTACAGATACCTGGGTGAGTGTGAAGAACATTGCCCTTGCACAAGACAAGACGGCCTCCTGGGCAAAGCCCGGAAACTGGAACGACCCCGATATGCTTGTGGTTGGCCATGTAGGCTGGGGAAATCCGCATCCAAGCAAGCTCAAACCCGACGAGCAATATATGCATATAAGCTTGTGGAGTCTCTTTTCTGCACCGCTTCTTATTGGTTGCGACATGGAAAAACTTGACGACTTCACCCTCAACCTGCTAACGAACGATGAGGTAATTGAAGTAAACCAAGATCCGTTAGGTAAACAAGCAACATGCATGCAAACCATCAACGAACTTCGTATTTATGTGAAAGAGCTTGAAGACGGGGGTTATGCCGTGGGTTTCTGCAACTTTGGCCTCGAAAAAGTTGACATTTCGTATAACGAATTTGCCAAACTTGGCCTGAAAGGAAAATTTGTGGTCCGCGACCTTTGGAGACAGAAGGACATTGCAAGGGTAAATACACAAACAGGGGAACTTGCGCTTGATGTGCCTGTTCACGGGGTGTTGCTTTATAAATTCATTCCTGAAAAATAGGTTTTTTTAATCTGAGTGCCATTATTTTAAATTCAAAGGGTTATGAGATTGTTTTATATACTTACAACAAGCCTGTTTTTAGTTTGCTGTCAATTACAGGTGGTTCAGAATTTTGAAAAAGGGAAAGAAAGTGTCGTAGTCAATACAGATAAAGGGACACTTGCAATTTATCCGTTAGCTGACAATGTCGTTCGGATTCAGTTTTTCGAAACAAATGATAGAACCCTTCAGGAGTTGGTGTTTATAAACGAATATAAAGTACCTGATTTTGAGGTTTCCGAATCGAAAAAAACCATAAAAGTTTCGCTTAAGAACTTAGTTGTTGAGGTGAATAAAAAGACGGGTAACCTAACTTACTATGATGATTCGGGTAAGCTCATCCTAAGCGAAAAAGCCGGTTCACGCGTTTTTAAGCCCGATTCAATAATGGGCGAACCTTGCTTTTTTGTTGAGCAAAAATTCGAATCGCCCCCCGATGAATTTATCCTCGGCCTGGGCCAATTCCAGGATGGCCATTATAATATAAAAGGTATAACCCGCCGTTTGACGCAGGTAAACAGCCAGATTGCCATTCCGTTTATTTATTCGAATAAAGGTTACGGTTTATTTTGGCACCAGTACGGGCTAACCGATTTTAACCCGGCTGACAATTTTGTTACACTCGAAAAACAGGAAAAATCTGACGAAAGTGATAACCTGGTTGAAGTAACTACCACGGCCGGAACAAAAAAAGTATTGCAAAACCAATCGCTTTACACCGGAAAATTCACTGTGCCCAAAGATGGAGAATACTCAATTTTTCTCGATCTGGGCGACATGGGTAACCGGCATTATGTCGTGATAGACGGAGAGCCTGTTATTGATCAAAGTAACCTGTGGTTGCCACCTACTGCAGGTGCATTGGTTGACCTTAAAGAAGGTAAACATCATGTGCAGTTGGTTTGCAAATCTGACAACCAGCCTGCTTTATCATGGAAAATAAAAGATAATACCACCACGTTCCGTTCACCAAATGCAAAAAAGCTCGATTACGTGGTGTTTGCAGGTTCGGCTGACGAGGTGATTGCCTCGTACCGCGATTTATCGGGCCATGCACCCATGTTCCCCAGGTGGGCTTATGGTTTTTGGCAGTGCCGCGAACGTTATACTTCAGACAGGCATTTGGTTGAAACCGTGAAGGAATTTCGCAAACGAAAACTCCCTGTGGATGTGATTGTGCAGGACTGGCAATACTGGGGCAACCAGGGCTGGGGTGTTCCACAATTCGATGAAACCCATTATCCAAATCCGGCAGGCTTTATTAAAGAAATTCACGATTTAAACGCACATTTTAACATTTCAATTTGGTCGAATCCAGATAAAAACTCGACAATTGGCAAAGAGTATGTGGCCAATAACCGCTTCATTCCCGGCACCAAATGGTTGGATTATTTCAACCCCGAAACCCGCGAAGAATATTGGACTACTTTGAAAGTAAATATGTTCGACTATGGAGTAGATTCATGGTGGATGGATGCGGTTGAACCCGAAAATGATGCCCTGAAAGGCGAAAAAACCCACGCCGGTTTAGGCGATTTTTACCGTTTAACCTATCCCTTAATGGTAAGCAAGGCTGTTTACGAAGGACAACGCGAAGTAACTTCAGAAAAAAGGGTTTGTATCCTCACCCGATCTGCATTTTCAGGCCAGCAACGTTTCGGTGTTATAAACTGGTCAGGCGATGTTGGTGGAAACTGGGATACTTATAAAAGGCAAATAGTTGCCGGGTTAAATTTTACAATTACCGGATTGCCATACTGGACCACTGACATTGGGGGCTTCTTCCGCCCGGGCAGTTTGCAATATACCGATGAAAATTACCACGAATTGCTCATCAGGTGGTTTCAGTGGGGAACATTTAATCCCATATTCCGCAGCCATGGTTATCAATCTGAAACCGAGCCCTGGAAATACGGGCAAAAAGTAGAAGATAACATGCGTAAAATGCTGAACCTGCGCTACCAATTGCTGCCATATATATACTCCGAAGCCTGGCGGACACATAATGGTTCAACCATGATGCGACCGTTGATAATGGATTTCAACGACGATACCGTAGCAGTGAAGCAGCCTTATGAATATATGTTTGGTAAGGCATTCCTGGTTGCTCCCGTTACCGAAGCAGGGGCAGTGCAAAGAAATGTTTATTTGCCTGAAACAACCGATTGGTACGATTTCTGGACTGGTATACGCATCCATGGCGGTCAAACCATTAAAACAGATGCCCCCCTTGATAAAATTCCACTTTTCGTAAAAGCAGGGGCAATTGTTCCAATGGGTCCTGTTATCCAATATGCCGGTGAAAAATCTGCCGATACGCTCGAAATTCGTGTTTATGCCGGGGCAGACGGAGATTTTGTTTTATATGAAGATGAAGGCGATAATTATAATTATGAAAAAGGGCTCTGTTCTGTTATACATTTTCATTGGGATAACACCCGAAAAAGGCTGACTATCGGTGAATGTAAAGGCAATTTCCCCGGTATGGCCAAAGAGAATATATTCAACATTATGCTAATAGATACTAAAAACGGAAAAGCTGCAGATGAAAATAAAGGGTTTATGCAACCTGTCGTTTATAAAGGAGAGAAAATTGTGATAAGTTTATAATTTGTGATAAAATAAATTATCTAAGATTTAGAAAAATGAACAAAACCGGGAAAAGCAGATTGAAATGTATTAGCTTGCTAAGAAGATATTTAGTCATTCTCAAAAATCATCTATTTAGATTTTTATTGTTTTTTTGCTTTGTCAATTATTTCAACCATTCGTTCTCTCAGACATTGCAACTAAACGATTCGGAGTATTTTGAAAAACAAGGCGTTAATATACTTGTTTTCAGTAATCAATACAATGGGATGTTTTTCGATGAGAAAACCGCCGGTATTGAAATCATTCATCATGGTGTAAGAACCTCTACCGGTGGTGCCGTCAGGTTGCAGCATACACCCGAACAATGGGATCTGGTACCAATGGTGACAGACCGTAAGGTGGATAAGGAAAACAATACAATTCATGTTGAGTTGAGCTACAAAGAGCTGAATTTCAATTCGAAGTTAAGCGTAACAAGCAAAGAAAACGGGGTGGAAATTAACGTGTTTCTGGACAAGCCCCTGCCGAAAAAACTGGAAGGCCATGCCGGTTTTAACCTTGAATTTTTACCATCATCATACTTTGAAAAGACTTATATGGCAGATGGCAGGCCTGGCAATTTTCCAAAATACCCTTCCGGTAATACCGAAATCGCACCGGAAAGCCAGAAAATAGCCCAGTTTAGCGGTCATACAACATTTGATGACAGGGGAAAAGGAGAATTCATTGTACCTGATCCACTGGCTACCGGTAAAACAATTGTATTAGCACCAGAGAATCCTGAGCGGTTTGTAAAGATAAAGAGTATTGATGCTGATTTAATGCTCTTTGATGGACGTAATCTTGCCCAGAACGGATGGTTCATTGTTCGCAGCCTGCTTCCGGCAAATAAAACAGGGAAGGTGTTGACATGGTACCTCGAACCAAATGCTGTTACGAATTGGATCAGGAAACCTGTTATAGGGTTTTCACAGGCAGGCTATGTGCCGGAGCAGAAAAAAATTGCTGTAATTGAGCTCGATATGAATGATACAATGATAGAAACAGCTTCTGTTTTTCAGGTTAATTCAGAGGGCAATTCCATTGAAAAATATAAAGGAGAGGTAACACTTTGGGGGAAATACCTTCGCTATAATTATGCGAATTTTGATTTCAGTTCGGTAAATGACCCCGGGGTTTATTACATACAGTATGGCGGCCAGAAAACAAACACCTTCATTGTCAGTCAAAATGCTTATGATAATATATGGCACCCTACATTGGATGTTTGGTTTCCCGTGCAGATGGACCATATGCAGGTGAACGAGGCATACCGTACGTGGCATGGTATCCCTTTTCTTGATGACTGCCTTCAGGCGCCGGTCAACCATCAGCATTTTGACGGTTATAAACAGGGCCCGACAACAGACACCAGATACAAACCCATGGAACGTATCCCGGGAATGGCCGTAGGCGGATGGTTCGATGCCGGTGATTTCGACATACAGACAGGATCGCATAACAATGTTATTTTGAGTTTCGTAGATACCTGGGAAAATTTTAAAGTCGAAAGAGATCAGACCTATATCGATCAAAAAACCCGTTATGTTGATATACACCGTCCCGATGGTAAACCTGATATTTTACAGCAAATCGAACACGGTGTGCTAAATCTTGTAGCCCAGGCAGAAAACATTGGCCACCCGGTACGTGGAATTGTAGTTCCAAACCTGCATCAATACCATCACCTGGGAGATGCATCCACGGAAACAGACAACCTCCCTTACAATCCAAATCTCAAACCTTATGAAACAGATGGGAAGTCAAGCGGGACAATGGATGATCGCTGGGCATTTACAAACCGCAGTCCATTTTTGGATTACCAGACCGCGGCAGCGCTGGCAGCTGCAAGCAGGGCATTAAAAGAATACAACAACGAACTGGCTGTTAAGAGTCTTTTTTATTCGAAAAAACTCCTGAAAGAGGCTGATGAAGCAATGAAAAATCCAGACAACTCCCCTGATGAACCCTGGATGAGAATGATGAGCAGTGGTGCAGATCTAAACACGGTACTTCAGTTATACATTACCACAAAAGAAAAGAAATATTCAGACAGGTTCCGGGAAAAAATATGGATACTTCTTGAACAGCCGAACAGGGGACGCGATTTCGGCCAGATGTTCCTTGCCGGCAGAATCCTCAATCCTGCACTTAAAGCTGTTCCTTATATGGATGATGCTTACAAAGCCAGGCTAAAGGATTATGTTATCACATATAAGGAGTCTATAGACGAAATGGAAAAGAATAATCCTTATGGTTTGCCAATTTCAACCGGGGGATGGGGAGGCAGCGGCAGTGTTGTTAATGCTTCTATCACGAACTATTACGCGCTCAAGGCTTTCCCGCGGATTTTTGATAAAGAATATGTGTTGAGGGGACTGAATTTCATTTTTGGTTGTCATCCCTATTCAAATAAATCTTTCGTAAATGCGGTTGGCACACGTTCAAAAAATGTTGCCTATGGCAATAACAGGGCAGATTTCATTACAATTGCCGGAGGCATAGTTCCCGGATTGTTACTGCTCAAGCCTGATTTCCTGGAAAATAAAGACGACTGGCCGTTCCTGTGGGGCGAAAACGAGGTTACAATTGGGGGTTCGGCTGAATACATCTTCCTGGCAAATGCCGTGAATGATATACTGAGTAAATAATATGACATAATATGACATAATATGAATAAATGAAAAATCACAAAAAATATTATATCCCGGGCGTCATTATGGGATGAAACGTGTTACAGATATTAAAAATAAAAGGGGGGAATCTCAATACAACAAAGAATATCTTAAATTCAATTCCTTTTGAATTAAAAAATCCGGTAATTCATCAGAACTACCGGATTTTTGTTATTAAAAACCCTAACCTGATTATTCAATATTTACGTTCGAACCAGTCTCATCAAGTGGATACGGTAATAAAGCCATACTGGGATTTGATTTTATATATCCAACAGGATCCGGATTGACCGTGGAAAATTTATCATTTTTCCTCCAGGGGGCAAGTTCCAAAACCCTTAGTTTTTCGTTTGAAAATTCAACCATTTATTCATGTATTATGGCACGCGTCATTTCATCGTAACTGTCGCACGGATAGTTTTCAGTAGGATAAGCAGGCATATCAACACTGGCACGGGCACGAATCTCATTTAAATATGCCATTGCCCGGGTTCTGGAAGCTTCGTCATCGCTGATTTCATTTTCACATTCGGCTAATTTAACAATAGCTTCTGCATATCGCGTATGGCGGTAATTAATATCCGATTGATAATATCCACCCGGATACAACTTGTACATAGGTGAATATTTTTTCCAGCTTGCTTTTACCGTTTCGCCGTTAAAGGTTGATGCATATCCGTTTTGCATTTCATCTGTAAGTACTATCGGTCCACCTGGAGGGCCAAATGTGTCACCCGAGAAATATACGGTTTCATGTAAACGGGGATCTTCTTTTGCATCTCCTTTGTATGGCCGTTCAAGATTATCAAGCAGCCTGTCAGAAGGAATGCAATTTCTCCAGGCTACCGGATTATAATCCTGAAACATAATGGTTGACCTCGCATTTATCGAGTTGGCATCCTCAGCCCAGGTAAAACCGTTACCTTTAAATCCGATCTCAAAAATTGATTCTGCATTGTATTCGGTTTTTTCCATAAATTATCAGCATAGTTGTCTATGAGAATATACGGGCTATTATCACAGATATCAAGTAAAACAGTACGGGCATCGCTGTATTTGCCCTGCCTGCATTGTCTCCTTCAAATGTCCATGGCAAATCGTTCTGAATGGCTGTTAAATCGGTTTCAAGCAATTGATAAACTTCTGCTTCCTCAGAAAGTGGTTTTGCTGCATAATTTATTCTATGTAATAATTTAATATTCAACTTTGTAAATAACACGCGAGGTTTGTTATATCAGATGTTAGATTTGTTATAACCCTCCTGATAACAATTCTTTATTATTGTCCGGAATCTAATTGTTACGAATGGATTATAACGAAATATTATCCTTAATAAGTGCAAAGGATTTTATTAATATGAGTTAAAACACTTGCACCTGATAAACAATTAGTTGATGTATTATGCTGACTATTAATCTATTTCGTGTTTTTCAGAAGGCCATAGTTAAATAAAGATATTATAACCAAGGCTCAATGAAATTATCTTACTTTATGGTATTATAATTCTCAGTTTTGAAATGTGTAACTCAGAAAAACCGGGGACTGTATAGAATAATTTTAGAATCAATACAAAGCGATACAATCAATATTCTGCAGGTTAAAGAAATTTATAATCAGTTCTGTTTTGATTCCGATTAAAAGTATTTTCCCGGTTTAGTCTTCAGACTATCCAGGGTTCAACCTTATCCTTATCCCGGCGATTTTCATACAATCGCTTGTATCAAAATAAAAAAGGCTGTTCCAATGCATTTATTGGACAGCCTTGTAACAATGAATAGTAACAGGGTAAAATTTCGCATTGTCTGTTATTGAAAAATGTATCGGATTAATAATCTGACATTTATCAATAACTGTAAGTTTATATTACGAATTCGTTTCAAGTCAAAAACGATACACAAAAAAAGGCTGCCGGTATTATTTGGGCAGCCTTCATAGATTTTTCAAACTAAAAATTATCTTATTACAATTTTTTGCACTGAGGTATTATTCAGGTAACGGCTTTTTATAATATATACACCCTGATCAAGTTTCAGGTATTCGCCATTTTGAAAACGGTTATTCTGATATATCATTCTGCCTGATATGCTATAAATTGTAACCGACAGATCATTAACATCCTGAACGTTTCTTGCAAATAGCCGGTTATCTGTTACATAGAAGTTAACGGGATTTTCAGGTAGTTTCCTGTCTTCAATTCCGGAAGCTTCTGGTAAGCCTCTTTTTGAGCCCTGCTCATACAGCCATTGTACTTCTTCGGGCGACAATGCAATATCCCATATAGAGAACAAATCAACTTTCCCTTTCCAGGTAGGATCGTCTACATATCCGCCTCTGCCAATAAATACAGAATCATTGCTTACGCTGTCAAGTGTGTGAAATTTATCCATTGTATCACTTGCAACCTTTTCGCTATCAACATAAATAGTAGCTATACTATCTTGTAAAGTCACAACATAATGATGCAATGCAGAATCTCCATAATTTCCTTCAATCCCGGGTCCCTGTTCTGAATCCCAAGTTCCATGGGAAAGTCCGACCTTTGTTTCGCCGTTATCTCCTCTGCCGGTAGTAAAAAACAGGTAGTCAAAACCTAAAGTGCCTTCGGTTTCAGTAGTCCCAAAACACCATGTCATATTATATGTTTTGTTTGTATTGGTACTTGGGATGCACCATACTTCAGCGGTTATTGCATTATAACTGTTGATGTTTACTATATCACCTGGTATATTAACAAATCCTCCTTTGTCAACAGGATTGGTTATATCCAACATACCATTTGAGATAGTTGCGCCTCCTTTTAACTGACCATGTGCATCTCCAATAAAGTCATCTGCTGATCCATCCTCGAAATCATAAAAATGTATTTCATTCGTGCGGTCATCAGGTTTTACCTGGGCACTGACACTAATTGAATAAAATGCCAGTAAAAAACTTAAAAGAATTGGTAAATTTTTTTTCATAATCTTTTTGTTTTTAGTTAATAATTTTATTTACACTAAAATAATCTTTTAATTTAAACCAATTGCATTTTTTTGTATGAATATTTACTGCTGTTTTTATTTATATAAAACAAAAATAACCTGAAGGGAAGGTTCTCACTTATTTGTAGGTAACAAGATATGGTGTATGGGTAACAAAATTGTTCAGCTATTACACGATTAAAACAGGAAAAAACCAACAATTTTTAATCATATCCTGCAGTTCAGGTTCATTACCAATCTTCTTCCTTCCAGAAATCCGGGGCTTTGTTGTATCCGTTTAATGTGCAATTGAAACAATAAGGGTGCGCGAAACTTAAGAATACAACTGTATCGGAGGGTGTTCTGTTTACAAAACTGTCGAATATTGCATAACCCAGTCTTCTGATTGAATCAACCTCTGCAATTCCCATTGCTTTGGACAAATCGTAAGGAAAAGGTGTAGTATGTACCGTGCTGTCGTATGGTACTGACAATTGTTCATATTGAAGCGTAAGGTATTGTGAATTACATGATTCATATCCTGTTACAGGCTTGAATTCCTGTGGTAAATGGGTATGGTTGATAAAGATACGCTTTTCGGAAACTCCTGACACCAGGAAATATCCAAGTACAGGTTTATCTGTATCAGTCAGGCACTTTATATTTCCAACCAGTGAATAAGGCACCGGATCAAACAGTGTACCCTGGTTTTCGTTCAATTCACCAAGTTTCCTGTAAAATTCATATGCTTGCTCTGACAGCGAATACTGGTTTACCAGGATAGAGTAGCGCCATCTTAACCTGTTTGTATTGGCGCCGATAAGCAGTACCGGGAAACCTTCAATTCTGTCTTCATTCCGCTGCACCGTGGAACCGATTATGAAATTATAACTTTTCGAATTTTTATAACAAACCTCCCATTCAGGGTGGTCGTTTGGAACAATAGGAACGAAAAACTTCCAGGTTTCCAGGTATTCCCAGGCGTAATAATGGGTATTGCCGGCCGGATCGTGTGTATTAAGCAGAATCTGTATACCGTCTGTTTCTTCCCGGTATGTCCAGTAAATGCTGTCAACTGGAACAGGGTCTTTCAAAGTCTCAAATTCAGATTCATACACCTCACCATTATAGTTTATCTGCAATTTGTAACGGCTACCGGTTTTACCCCTGAAAGCGTTGTCAGTAGTTCTGTAAATGCCGGTTTTTTCTTCCCTAAGCTCAATTTCCAGGCCGGTGTTTTCAATAAATTTAACCAGAGCACCTGTTACACTTGTCCCGGTATCTTCATCGAACTTATAGCCTGTAAATAGCTTTACCTCATAAGGGCCGGGCTGGTTGCTCAGTTCACCGTCCACAACCATTACATTCTCGTATTTTGAGATATTTGGCATATAAGAATCAACACAGGAAATTAACGAAATGATAGCTATTGATACCACACAACAATATTTCAGATTCATGCTGTAAAACAGGCTGAAAAATGAATAATTCTTCAACTTTATTTTTTTTGTCCCAAGGACTTTATTAATTAATTTATGTAAATATCCGGCTGATGACATGTTTCACACGAATTATATTTTAGTTAAATTATTAATAATTAATTTGTTATTTCGTTTAATCAAAGTTGGTGGTATTTGTTCACCTGTTGT
>CAZBJH010000009.1:0-49084 GCA_964492185.1 uncultured Bacteroidales bacterium
TTCTTACGATCTTGCAATCAAAGGTGCGTTTTTTTACAGATGCTCGTACTTTCATGTGTATAATATTTATCCTTTATTTATATCTGAATGTTATTCTTCCTTTTGTCAGATCATATGGAGACATTTCAACCTTTACCTTGTCTCCCGGTAATATCTTAATATAGTGCATTCTCATTTTGCCTGAAATATGAGCTGTAATAATATGCCCGTTTTCCAGTTCTACACGAAACATCGCGTTTGACAGTGCTTCTTTAATTGTACCATCCTGCTCAATCGAAGGTTGTTTAGCCATAAGCAATTTATTTAATACCAGGGGATATTAATTCGCATTGATCAATTTTTCAATATATTCAAAAGTAGATAATATATCAGCTTTTTCTTTACCGATCGCCACTGCCAGTTCATAATGAGCTGATGTTGAACGGTCGGCAGTCCTGATAGTCCATCCGTCATTTGATTGTACAATTTCTTTTCTTCCAAGGTTGATCATAGGTTCAATACAAATAACCATTCCTTCCTTTAGCTTTACACCACTTCCCCTGCGACCGTAATTGGGAACTTCGGGTGATTCGTGCATGCTCTTCCCCAGTCCGTGACCTACCATTTCCCGCACAACCGAAAAACCTGCTTCCTCACAATGAATCTGAATTGCATATCCTATATCTCCTGTACGTTTACCGGCCACAGCATTTTCAATCCCCTTATACAGCGCTTCCTCTGTAGTTTTTAACAATTTTTTTTCCTTACTGTTTATCTCTCCCACCGAAAAGGTGTATGCTGTATCTCCGTAATATTTGTTCCATAACACCCCACAATCAACCGATATCACATCGCCCTCCTTTAATTCATATCCCGAGGGAATACCATGCACAACCTCACTGTTAACTGAAGTGCATAATGTTTTCGGATATCCCCTGTAACCTAAAAACCCGGGTACTGCACCGTGATCACGGATAAACTCCTCAGCCCGCCGGTCAAGCAGTTCTGTCGTGACCCCCGGCTTTATCAACTCACCAACGCTAGCAAGGGTTTTTGAAACCAGATCGTTGCTCTTCCGTAATAATTCAATCTCTTCTGCTGTTTTTATTTTTCCCATCAAAAAACTTTTTTTACATAGCAGCAGCACCGCCTGCACGACCTTTAATACGGCCTGACTTCATCAAGCCGTCATATTTTCTCATTAGCAGGTGACTTTCAATCTGCTGCAATGTGTCAAGCACTACACCAACAAGGATCAACAACGAAGTTCCCCCGTAAAACTGTGCAAACCCCCTTGTAACACCCGCCAGCATAGCAAAAGCAGGCAATATGGCAACAAGGGCAAGGAAGAGTGATCCAGGGAAGGTTATCCTTGACATTATCGTATCCAAAAACTCCACGGTCTTCCTGCCAGGTTTGACCCCTGGAATAAAACCGCCGTTTTTCTTCATATCCTCTGCCATTTGTGTCGGGTTAATTGTTATTGCCGTATAAAAATAGGTAAATAACACGATCAGCAGGGCAAATGTAAAATTATACCAGAAGCCTGTAAAATTTGCAAAGGCCGCTACAAATCCAGACATTGATTCTCCGCCGTACTGTCCGAAAGTCAGTGGAAGAAACATTATGGCCTGTGCAAATATAATTGGCATAACACCAGCAGCATTTACCTTTAGGGGAATATACTGCCTCACCCCCCCGTATTGCTTATTCCCGACTATGCGCTTTGCATACTGCACAGGTATTCGCCTTGTACCCTGAACAAGCAAAATGCTGACCACAAATACAAGGAACAAAAATACAATTTCCAGTAAAAAGGCTACCAGTCCGCCACCCTGACTTTCCAGCCGGGCAGTCCATTCACCAATCGTGGCAAAAGGCAGTCGTGCAATAATACCGATCATAATGATCAGCGAGATCCCGTTTCCTATTCCTTTATCTGTTATTCTTTCACCGAGCCACATCACAAACATCGTACCTGTTGTCAGTATGATAACGGACGAAATGGTAAAGAAGGTTCCGGGCAATACACGGGCCTCAGGTGGTATCTGGGTCAGATATCCCGGTGCCTGCACGAACAGAATTATCAAAGTAAGATATCGTGTGATTTGATTGATCTTGCGTCTGCCGCTTTCTCCTTCCTTTTGAAGACGCTGAAAATATGGTACGGCTATACCCAGCAACTGAACAACAATAGAAGCAGAAATATAAGGCATGATACCCAGTGCAAAAATAGATGCATTGGAAAATGCCCCTCCTGAAAACATGTCAAGTATCCCAAGTACCCCTTCGGATGTTCTTTGTTGCAAAAGTTGTAATTTTGACGGGTCAACGCCGGGCAATACTACATTCGAACCCAGCCGGTATATAAGCAAAATACCAAGGGTATAAAGTATACGGGTACGCAGATCCTCAATTCTGAAAATGTTTTTTATGGTCTCGATAAATGCTTTCACGTATAATATAATTAATGTTCTGGTTTACAAATTATTAATCCTTTTAGTCAATGCTTGTGGTATTCGTTACCCTGCAAATTAATAATTTAATAAGATGCCTGGTGAACCGACCGCTGAGGATTTCATAAAATCAAATTTTTACAGCATTTCCTTCAAGAGCTTCAATGGCTTTAATTGCTGACTTGGAAAAGGCATGAGCCTTTACCTCAAGTTTCGAGGTGATCTCACCGTTACCAAGTATTTTAACGAGATCGTTTTTCTGTACAAGTCCTGCTTCAAACAATGTTTGAAAATCGATCACCGATAGTTTCTTTTTGTCAGCCAGTTTCTGAATAGCACTGATATTTATCGCTTTAAATTCCTTTCTGTTAATATTCGTAAAGCCAAATTTAGGAACACGTCGTTGCAATGGCATCTGACCACCTTCGAATCCGAACCGCTTTTTGTATCCCGATCGTGATTTAGCTCCCTTATGTCCCCTTGTGGAGGTTCCGCCTCTTCCCGAACCCTGACCTCTTCCAATTCTTCTCGAACCTCTTACCGAGCCCTTTGCAGGTTGTAAATTACTTAAATCCATAATGTACTTCAATTTATAGTTCCTGTACCGTAACTAAATGTTTGACTTTATTAACCATTCCCTGTACCTGTGGTGTTGCTTCCAACTCTACAGAACCGTGCATTTTTTTAAGACCAAGAGCCTCCAGGGTAAGCTTTTGCCGTTGTGTACTTCCGATCTTACTTCTGATCTGTGTTATCTTTACTTTAGACATTTTTACTGCTTATTATCCGTTGAATACTTTTTCGAGACTAATACCACGTTGTCGCGCGATCGTGTTTGCATCACGAAGCTCCAGCAAGGCATTAAAAGTAGCTTTCACGAGATTATGCGGGTTTGATGATCCTTTTGATTTTGCCAGGACATCTTTTATGCCCACACTTTCCAGTACTGCACGCATGGCTCCCCCTGCAACAACACCCGTACCATTGGAAGCAGGTTTAATAAAGACAACCGCTCCTCCGTATTTTGACAGTTGTTCGTGCGGTATGGTACCATTGATCACAGGAACCCTTATAAGGTTTTTCTTAGCGTCCTCAATTCCTTTAGCGATTGCTGTAGTTACTTCATTTGCTTTCCCCAGGCCAAATCCGACAATTCCGTCTTCGTTTCCCACAACAACAATTGCTGAAAAACTAAATGTACGGCCGCCTTTTGTGACCTTTGTTACCCGCTGAATACTTACCAACCGGTCTTTTAAATCAAGATCTGTAGTTTTAACCTTTCTGATACTTTTAGCCATAATTTGTTAAAATTTTAATCCGCCTTCTCTGGCTGCTTCAGCCAGAGCTTTAACTCTTCCGTGATATAAATAACCATTGCGATCGAACACAACATTTTCTATACCTGCCTGTTTTGAGTTATCGGCAGCCAGTTTGCCAACCAGTTTGGCCTGATCAATTTTTGTAATTTTCTTTTTTTCCAAAATTTCCTTGTTCAGCGATGATGCTGTGACCAATGTTCTGCCATCGGCATCATTAATCAACTGAACATATATTTGTTTGTTGCTCCGGAAAACCGTCATCCTTGGTTTTACCTGCGTACCTATGATCCTTTTCCGGATCCTGAGTTTAATTCTGCGCCTTCTTTTATGCTTACTTAAAGCCATGATTCAATCATTTACCGTATTAATTTATACACTTGCAGATTTCCCTGCTTTTTTGCGGATATACTCTCCTACAAATTTTATACCTTTCCCTTTGTATGGCTCCGGCGGCCTCAGTGACCTGATCTTCGCCGCGACCTGATTGAGCAATTGTTTATCTGCACTGGAAAGGGTTATTACAGGATTGCTTCTTCGTTCTGTTTTGGCTTCCACCTTGATCTCCTCGGGAAGCATAATATGAATATCATGCGAATAACCAACCGAAAGTTCCAGTATCTGTCCCTTTGCTTCAGCCTTAAAACCAACACCAACCAACTCCTGCTGAAGACTATAACCGTCAGATACACCTTTAACCATATTATATAACAAAGCCCTGTATAATCCATGAAGAGATTTGTGCCTTTTCTGTTCAGTGGGCCTTGAGATGATAATCTGGTTTTCTTTAAGTTCAACCTTGATATCGGGATCAACTTTCTGGTTCAATTCACCTTTCGGCCCTTTTACCTGTACCGTATTATCGTCATTTACAGATACAGAAACACCCTCTGGTAAATCAATCGGTAATTTTCCTATCCTCGACATTTGAATTCCTCCAATTTAATATACGTAACACAATACTTCACCACCAACTTTTTCCTTCCGCGCTTCCTTATCTGTCATCACTCCCATGCTGGTAGACAAAATGGCAATCCCCAGACCATTTAACACCCTGGGAACATTGGTGCCGCCGGTATATTTTCTCAAGCCCGGCTTACTGATCCTTTCAAGCTTTTTGATGGCGGACAGTTTTGTTTCCGGATGATATTTAAGGGCTATCTTAATAATTCCCTGGGTGTTATCATCAACAAACTTATAATTCAATATGTATCCTTTTTCAAAAAGAATTTTTGTCATATCCTTTTTTAAATTGGACGCGGGTATTTCCACCACCCTATGATGTGCCATTATGGCATTTCTGATTCTGGTTAAATAATCTGCAATCGGATCTGTCATTTTATTTTGTTATTTGTCTATACTTAATTATTACCAACTTGCCTTCTTAATTCCCGGGATTAGACCCTGTGAAGCCATCTCCCTGAACGTTATCCTGCTGATCCCGAACTGCCGGATATATCCCTTTGGCCTGCCCGTTAATTTGCACCGGTTATGCATCCTGATAGGATTTGAATTCCTGGGCAAGCGGCTCAATGCCTGGTAATCACCCTCAGCTTTCAGTCTTGCTCTTTTCTCAGCGTATTTGTCAATCATTTTCTTACGCTTTACTTCGCGAGCCTTCATTGATTCTTTAGCCATGTTGTTAACCTCGTTTAATATTTTTAAATGGTATGCCAAATTCCCTGAGCAGGGCATAACCTTCTTCATCGGTATCGGCCGTTGTAACAAATGTTACTTCCATTCCAATAATCTTATTGATTTTATCAATGTCAATCTCAGGGAAAATAATCTGTTCCTGGATCCCCAGTGTATAGTTGCCTCTTCCATCAAGCTTACTGGTTACACCATTAAAATCACGAATACGCGGCAGGGCAACACTGATCAACCTTTCCAGGAATTCATACATACGTTCCCTCCGAAGCGTAACCTTAACACCGATAGGCATTTTCCTCCTCAGCTTGAAATTTGAAATGTCCTTCTTTGATAATGTCTGTACTGCCTTTTGTCCGGCGATCAGCGTTAGCTCTTCCTCGGCTATGTCAATCAGCTTTTTATCAGCAACTGCCTGGCCAACACCCTGGTTAAGGACAATCTTTTTAAGCCTGGGTACCTGCATAATGCTTTTGTAACCAAATTCTTTGGTCAGTGCAGGTACGATATTTTCATCATATCTTTTCTTAAGAGTAGGTACATAATCCATTACTTGATCTCCTCTCCTGATTTTTTAGAATATCTGACTAATTTTCCTTTACTGTTCAATCTGCGACCGACTCTGGTCGGTTCACCTGATGAAGGATCCACCAGCAACAGGTTTGATAAATTCACAGGAGCTTCTTTTTTAATAATCCCGCCCTGCGGATTATTTGCATCAGGTTTACTATGCTTTGATACCATATTAACACCTTCAACTACCGCGCGGCTTTTCCCGCGAGCAATTTCAAGCACTCTTCCTTTTTGTCCTTTGTATTCTCCTGTAATTACAAAAACAGTATCACCTTTTTTTATATGGGTCTTTTTTTGCATCGATCTGAATTTTAATTTTTTACAGCACCTCGGGTGCCAGTGAAACAATTTTCATAAACCCGTCTCTTAATTCCCTGGCAACAGGACCAAAAATACGCGTACCTCTTATTTCTTCAATATTTGTTAGTAACACACAGGCATTATCATCAAACCTGATATATGATCCGTCAGTACGCCTTATTTCTTTGTTTGTTCTGACTACCACAGCTTTACTGACCGTGCCTTTTTTTATTTCACCCGAAGGTATGGCGCTTTTTACTGTCACAATGATCTTATCGCCAATGCTTGCATATTTTTTTCCGGTACCTCCCAGGACTCTGACGCAAAGCACCTCTTTGGCACCACTATTATCTGCAACCGATAATCTGCTTTCTTGTTGTATCATGATTACTTAGCCCTTTCGATAATTTCAACTAATCTCCAACTTTTGTTTTTACTCAGCGGACGGGTTTCCATTACGCGCACCTGATCCCCGATATTACAATCGTTCGACTCATCATGTACCATAAACTTTTTGGTCTTGTTCACAAATTTACCGTATATGGGATGCTTCACTTTTCTTTTTACAGCAACCACGATGGATTTTCCCATTTTATTACTGGTAACTATCCCGATACGTTCTTTACGAATATTTCTCTTTTCCATTATTGAAGTTTAGCTATTCTTATTTTCATTTTTTGCTTTCTCCCGCAAAATAGTTTGTAAGCGGGCAATATTCTTTCGGGAACTCCTCATCTTTAAAGGATTATCAAGAGGAGAAATGGCATGATTCAGTTTTTGTTTGGCTAAAAAGCTCTTTTCGTTATCCAGCCTCTCTTCAATTTCCTTTATAGTTAATTCCCTTATTTCTGAAGATTTCATCTGTATATAATATAATTAATGTTCCGGTTTACAAATTATTAATCCTTTAATCAATGTTTGTGGTATTTGTTCACATTTTGTTAATTTTAAATGGTGTTCACGAGCTCTCCCGCTAACGCGGGATCGGTTGTTACCTCGCGAATTAATAATTTAATAAGGTGCTCGGTGAACCCCCACCATGCAATATTTTGTACCTCAATTTTATATTCATATCCATTTGTCTTTGTATACATTATGCAATTTTATCGTAATGGTGAGGGTTTCATCTGTATTTATCTTTATATAAAGTTATATTTTGAATTATTCTTCAACATAATTATAATCACGCCGCACAACAAATTTTGTTGTTACAGGAAGTTTCTGAGCAGCCAGACGCAAAGCTTCCTTTGCAACTTCATAAGGAACACCTTCTGCCTCCATGATCATCCTTCCCGGTGTTACAGGTGCCACAAAACCTTCAGGGGCACCTTTACCTTTACCCATCCGTACTTCTGCCGGCTTTTTGGTAATGGGCTTATCAGGAAATATCCTGATCCATATCTGCCCTTCCCTTTTCATATGACGTGTAACAGCCTGGCGTGCCGCCTCAATTTGTCTACCCGTTATCCAGGCCTCCTGCAAAGTTTTGATACCAAAAGAGCCAAAAGCAAGCTGGTTTCCCCTTTGGGCATTACCTTTCATGCGCCCTTTTTGCCTTCTCCTGTATTTTGTTTTTTTCGGTTGTAACATGATACTTCAGTTTACTTCGATAAAGTAATTAATATATCTTTATTTTCTTCTCTTCTTCATACCCGGTTTTGGCTTGGCACTTTTTGCACCAATATTCGGAGACAAGTCTCTTTTGCCATATATCTCCCCTTTGCAGATCCATACTTTAATACCTATCAGGCCCACTTTAGTGAGTGCCTCGGCAAGTGCATAATCAATATCTGCTCTTAATGTATGCAAAGGTGTTCTTCCTTCTTTATACATCTCCGAACGAGCCATTTCAGCACCACCAAGGCGTCCGGAGATAAGTACTTTAATACCTTCGGCTCCCATTCTCATGGTGGATGCCATAGCCATTTTAATAGCTCTCCGGTAGGAGATCTTGCCTTCAACCTGTCGGGCAATATTATTGGCCACTATTGTAGCATCCAGCTCGGGTCTTTTTACTTCAAAAATATTGATCTGAACTTCCTTATTTGTGATCTTTTTAAGCTCTTCTTTCAGCTTATCCACTTCCTGGCCGCCCTTTCCTATTATTATTCCGGGGCGGGCCGTATTCACCGTTACTGTGATAAGCTTCAGTGTGCGCTCGATAATAATCTTTGAGATGCTCGCTTTTGCCAGCCTTGCATTGAGATATTCCCGGATCTTATGGTCTTCGGTCAGCTTTTCGGAATAATCATCCCCGCCAAACCAGTTTGAATCCCATCCTTTAATGATCCCCAATCTGTTTCCTATCGGATTGACTTTTTGTCCCATTAATATATTATTAATTTAATTCGCTTTTTCTTTTGTTGCTTCCTCTTTCTCTTCAATGACATCAGGCTTTTTCATGCTGTCAACCGCTATGGTAACATGATTTGAACGCTTCCTTATCCTGTGTGCCCTTCCCTGCGGCGCGGGCCGGATACGTTTTAAAGTTCTTGCCTGATCGACAAGTATTTCTTTTACATAAAGGTTGCTTTCTTCAATCTTGGCACTTTCATTCTTGCTCTGCCAGTTTGCTATCGCTGAAAGCAATAATTTTTCCATTGCCCGCGATGCTTCCTTAGAACTGTATTTTAAAAGATCCAGAGCATGATTTACTTCCACTCCTCTTATCATATCTGCTACCAGCCTCATTTTTCGCGGTGAAGTAGGACAATTCCTTAGTACTGCAAAATATTTATTTTTCTTCTGTTCTTTTAATTGCTCTGCTCTGTTGCGCTTTCTTGCACCCATGATAGTTTATTCTTTATCTGATTATCGTTGTTTCCCTCCGTGTCCCCTGAAAATACGGGTAGGTGAAAATTCACCCAGTTTATGTCCTACCATATTTTCAGTAATATAAACCGGTATAAACTTATTCCCGTTATGTACGGCTATGGTATGTCCTACAAAATCGGGTGAAATGACAGACCTTCTGGACCAGGTTTTTATAACCGATTTTTTCCCTCCCTGGTTCATTTCCATCACTCTCTTCTCAAGCTTATAGTCAATAAAAGGACCTTTTTTTAATGAACGACTCATGTTATTCTTGTTTATTTAGTCTTTCTTCTTTCAATGATATATTTATTCGATGCTTTTTTCGGTGACCGGGTTTTATATCCTTTCGCGATCACACCTGACCGGGATCTCGGGTGCCCTCCTGAAGCCCTTCCTTCACCACCACCCATCGGATGGTCAACAGGGTTCATAGCAACACCGCGTACCCTTGGCCTGCGTCCCATCCATCTTTTTCTGCCGGCTTTACCCGAACGTTCAAGGGCATGGTCAGTATTCGACACAGTGCCTACAGTTGCCTTACAGTTTGTTAACACCATCCTTGATTCCCCGCTGGGTAATTTAACAATCGCGTACTTACCGTCACGTGAGGTAAGCTGCGCGTAAGAACCTGCACTTCTGGCCATTACACCACCCTGCCCGGGACGAAGTTCTATATTATGTACCAGCGTTCCCAAAGGTATCTCAGAAAGAGAAAGTGTATTTCCGATTTCCGGAGCTATACCCTTGCCTGATCTGACAGTCTGGCCTACCTTTAATCCGTTGGGAGCAATTATATACCTCTTTTCACCGTCTTCATAAACCAACAGCGCTATGCGTGCCGTGCGGTTAGGATCGTATTCAATTGATTTGACAACTGCTGCAATCCCGTCTTTATCACGGTTGAAATCAATCGACCTGTACCGCTTTTTATGACCACCGCCAAGATACCGCGTGGTCATTCGCCCGTAATTATTCCTTCCGCCGGATTTTTTCAGCGGTTTCAGTAATGATTTTTCAGGAGTTGATTTTGTTATTTCCTGAAAAGTTCCGATCACTTTATGTCTTTGGCCTGGTGTAACAGGCTTTAATTTTCTTACTGCCATATTTACCTATTAAATATTGCTATAAAAATCAATTGTATCACCTTCTGCTAAAGTAACAATAGCCTTCTTTACCGCTTTGGTCTTTCCATGAATGATCCCGCCTTTTGTATAACGCGATCTTTTTTTACCGGAATATACCATTGTATTCACTGATGCTACTGTCACACCATACATTTCTTCGACTGCATTTTTTACCTGGATCTTATTTGCCCTCTTATCCACGATAAAACCATACCGGTTATCATCCTCCATCTGGGCAGTCATTTTTTCAGTTACTATGGGTTTTACTAAAATATCCATTTTGAACTATCGTTATACTCGTTTTATTTCTCGTCCTTCTGCAACATTTCAAGTGAGCTTTCAACGAAGCAAACTATTGAACTGTTCATAATATCATAGGTAGTTAACCCTGAAAGGGTTATTACCCTGGTATCGGGAATGTTTCTCGAAGACAGGAAAAGGTTTCTGTTCAAATCATTGAGAACAAGCAGCACCTTGTTTCCTTCGATCTTCAGATTTTTCATTATCCCCGCGAACTCCCTGGTTTTAGGATTTTCAAACTGAAAATCTTCCACTACTTTAATGCTGTCGTTATTGGCTTTATATGTTAAGGCTGATTTCCGGGCAAGCTGCTTTACTTTCTTGTTCAGCTTAAACCTGTAATCATGCGGCCGGGGTCCGAATGTCCTTCCACCGCCCCTGAATATCGGTGACTTTATACTTCCTGCACGTGCTGTTCCCGTACCTTTTTGTCTTTTGATCTTGCGTGTACTTCCCGCGATTTCAGCCCGTTCTTTGGTTTTATGCGTTCCCTGACGTCTATTGGCAAGATATTGCTTCACATCGAGGTATATAGCATGATCATTAGGCTGGATCCCAAACACGGAATCCTGCAGGTCTGCCTTCCTCCCTGTATCTTCACCCGAACTATTTAATACTGCTAATTTCTTCATTTTTTACAAATATTTAAATCCGATCAGGACTTTCAATTACAACATATGAGCCCCGTGAACCGGGAACGGAACCTTTCAGTAACATAAGGTTTTTCTCCGGGAGGATCTTCACAATTTTCAGGTTCAAAACTTTTGTGCTTTTTGCCCCGTGCTGCCCTGCCATACGCATACCTTTAAACACTCTAGAGGGATATGATGAAGCTCCCAATGAACCCGGAGCCCTGTTCCGGTTATGCTGTCCATGTGTAGCATCGTTAACTCCCCTGAAATTATACCGTTTTACAACACCCTGAAAACCTTTCCCCTTTGATGTAGCTGTTACATCAAGCCAGACATCATTCTTAAAATAATCTACTGTTATGGTATCTCCCACTTTCCAGTCCTTTACAAATCCACGCAATTCAACGATCTTTCGTTTCGGACTTGTATTCGCCTTTTTGAAATGCCCCAGCATAGCCTTTGTAGTAGTCTTTTCCTTCTTTTCATCAAAGGCTAACTGAACAGCGGTATAACCGTCACTATCTTTGCTTTTGATCTGGGTTATGACACATGGCCCGGCTTCCAGTACAGTACAGGGTATATTTTCACCCTTTTCATCGAAAACCGATGTCATTCCGACCTTCTTTCCAATTAATCCTGGCATAATATATTACTTTTCAAATAATTTAGACTTTAATTTCTACCTCAACACCACTGGGTAATTCAAGCTTCATCAAAGCATCAATGGTTTTTGGTGTAGAACTATAAATATCCAAAAGCCTTTTATATGATGACAACTGGAACTGCTCCCTTGACTTTTTATTTACAAAAGGAGAACGCAACACTGTAAAAATCCTTTTGTGTGTCGGCAGAGGAATAGGTCCGCTAACCACAGCGCCTGTAGTCTTCACTGTTTTCACGATCTTCTCTGCCGATTTATCTACCAGATTATGATCGTACGACTTCAGCTTTATTCTGATCTTCTGACTCATTATTAATTTATTATTATGATCAATTTATACATATGCTTTTGTTCCGCTTATCTTTTCAATGATCTTCCTTGATATATCAGATGGTACTTCCGCATAATGTGAAAATTCCATTGTTGAGGTTGCGCGTCCTGAAGTTATGGTACGCAAAACAGTGACATATCCGAATTTTTCAGCAAGAGGCACCTTTGCCCTTATCACACGTGCTCCGGCTTTTGATTCCATGCCTTCTACCTGTCCCCGGCGTTTATTAAAATCAGCAATTACATCCCCCATATATTCTTCAGGTGTAACAACTTCAGCAGCCATCACAGGCTCAAGCAATACTGAACTGACTTTTTTCAACCCATGACGGAATGCCTGTTTGGCAGCGATCTCAAATGAAAGGGCATCAGAATCCACCGAATGGAAAGAGCCGTCCTTAAGTACCACTTTCAGATTATCCAATGGAAAGCCGGCAAGAATCCCGTTGCGCATCGCCTCCCTGAAACCTTTTTCAACTGAAGGAATATATTCTTTTGGTATATTACCACCTTTAATTTCATCTATAAACTGCAATCCCTTCACACCTTCATCAGACGGAGCCAATTCAATGGTAATATCGGCAAATTTCCCTCTTCCGCCTGTTTGCTTCTTGAATACTTCCCTATGTTCAACTGATGATGTAATTGCTTCCTTATATGCAACCTGGGGTGCACCTACATTACATTCGACTTTGAATTCCCGTTTTAAACGGTCAATAAGCACTTCAAGATGAAGTTCCCCCATACCATTGATGATAGTCTGACCAGAATCTTCGTCGGATTTCACCCTGAAAGTAGGATCTTCTTCCGCAAGCTTTGCAAGTGCATTTGACAACTTATCAATATCCTGCTGGGTTTTTGGTTCGATGGCTATTCCTATCACCGGATCGGGAAAAGACATAGTTTCAAGATAAACCGGTTTTTTGATATCGCATAAGGTATCTCCGGTCACAAGGTCTTTAAATCCGACAGCAGCACATATATCACCTGCCTCTACACGTTCAAGCGGATTCTGTTTGTTCGCATGCATCTGGTATAAACGGGTTATTCGTTCCTTTTTACCTGTCCGGGGATTAAAAACGTTCATACCTGCATCCAATGCACCGGAATAGATCCGGAGAAAAACAAGCCGGCCGACAAAGGGATCTGTGGCTATTTTAAAAGCAAGGGAAGCAAAAGGTTCTTCCGTATCAGGACGACGTTCAACTACTTCTTCATTTCTCGGGTTTCTTCCTTTTATCGCACCAACATCCAACGGGCTGGGCAATAATGCCGTAATAGCATCGAGCAGGCGTTGAATACCTTTATTCTTAAATGCCGCTCCGCAAAAAACCGGTACTATGGTCCGGTCAATAGTGGCTTTTCGTGTCGCTGCCATAAACTCTTCAACGGTGATGGACTCACGGTCTTCAAAATATCTTTCCAGCAATGCATCATCCGATTCACAAACCGATTCAATTAAATGCTCGCGCCATTCTTCAGTTTCTTCTTTCAGTTCATCCGGAATTTCCGCGTAATCATAATTTGTCCCGAATTTTTTATCATCTCTCCATACAATGGCTTTACGCTCTATCAGGTCAATCACACCTCTGAAGGATTCTTCCGAGCCAATGGGGATTTGCAGTGGTACGGGATTGGCGCCAAGCTTTTCTTTAATCTGATTTACAACATTCAGGAAGTCGGCACCCGTGCGGTCCATCTTATTAACAAAGGCAATCCGCGGAACATTATATTTATCTGCCTGCCTCCATACGGTTTCTGATTGCGGTTCAACTCCTCCGACAGCACAAAAAACCGCTATAGCCCCGTCAAGCACACGTAACGACCTTTCTACCTCAACCGTAAAATCCACGTGGCCGGGTGTATCTATAATGTTTATTTTATAATCCTTGTTATTGTTTTTCCAGTAGCATGTAGTTGCAGCAGAGGTAATCGTAATACCCCTCTCCTGTTCCTGAACCATCCAGTCCATCTGCGCGGCTCCGTCATGTACCTCTCCTATCCGGTGTGTAATACCCGAATAGTACAGGATGCGCTCGGTAGTTGTAGTTTTACCGGCATCTATATGGGCCATGATCCCAATATTCCTGGTATAGGTTAAATCCTTACTCATTAAACACTAATTATCAGCTAGCAACTATAATTTATACTTTATCGTATGTCAAATAATCCTCAGCCTGTTAATTCAATAATCTCATTTCTTAAATTCTTCTTATCCTTCTCACCTGCAATGGCAGGTATTGAACTGTGTATTTATAACAGGGACAGCTCAGAACCTGAAATGTGCAAACGCCTTGTTTGCTTCAGCCATCCTGTGAGTATCTTCTTTCTTTTTAAAAGCTCCGCCCTCGTGATTATATGCAGCCATTATTTCAGATGCCAGTTTTTCACCCATAGACCGGCCACTGCGCAAACGCGCGTAATGGATCAGGTTCTTCATCCCTATGGTCATTTTTCTGTCGGAACGTATCTCTGTCGGTACCTGGAATGTGGCTCCCCCAACCCTTCGGCTTTTTACCTCAACCTGTGGAGTAATATTTTCAATGGCCTTCTTCCAGATATCAAGAGATGATCCTTCAATCTCTTTACTCTTTTCTTCAACAATCTCTAATGCCTCGTAGAATATGGTATAAGAAATACTTTTCTTCCCGCTGAACATAAGGTTATTCACAAACCTTGTAACTAAAGGATCATTGAATTTCGGATCGGGCAATAATATTCGCCTTTTTGGTTTTGACTTTCTCATCCTTTTATCCTCTTTTTATTTTTTAGGACGTTTTGTACCATATTTGGAACGACGTTGTGTTCTCCCTTCCACACCCGATGTATCAAGTGCACCACGGATCAGATGATATCTGACACCAGGAAGATCTTTTACCCTTCCCCCCCTGATCATCACGATCGAGTGTTCCTGCAAATTGTGCCCTTCACCGGGAATATAAGCGTTCACTTCCTTTTTATTCGTTAACCTCACCCTCGCTACTTTACGCATTGCCGAATTCGGCTTCTTTGGTGTGGTTGTATACACACGTACACATACCCCCCGGCGCTGAGGACATGAATCCAGTGCAGGCGCCTTGCTCTTTTCTGCAATTTGCTTTCGTCCCTTTCTTACTAATTGCTGTATTGTTGGCATATAGCTCTAAATATTTATATTTTTTTTCCTAAAATCGGCTTGCAAAGGTAGATTATTTTTTTTTAAAAGCAAGAGCAGATTAAATTATTTTCATTCGCTATTGTGTATTTAGTTTCTGTCAATAAACTCTTAGTGTTTGATTAGAATGTTCGGTATCAAGTCGTGCAAACCTAACTCTTCATTTTCTCCCTACAAAAAATATCATTACTTGATTTGTGTTTAAAAAAATTGTTACTTTTGCAACTCCTTAAATTCAGCTGTATAACAACTTTTTTCCTGTTGTTTTGACTGACTGAGGATAATTAATACCATAATATTATATATACTGTATAAAAACAGGTATATGATAACTTTGATTAAATGAAATAACAAATTAATTACTAATAACTTAATTAAAACATATTCGAATGAAACCCTCACCATTAAGAGAGTTTTAAATATGAGATACAAAGACATAAGGACATGAATATTTTTATAACCAGGTTATTGGTGAGGGTTCACCGAGCACCTTATTAAATTATTAATTTGCGAGGTAACCAATACCACCAACTTTGATTAAATGAAATAACAAATTAATTACTAATAACTTAATTAAAACATATTCGAATGAAACCCTCACCATTAAGAGAGTTTTAAATATGAGATACAAAGACATAAGGACATGAATATTTTTATAACCAGGTTATTGGTGAGGGTTCACCGAGCACCTTATTAAATTATTAATTTGCGAGGTAACCAATACCACCAACTTTGATTAAATGAAATAACAAATTAATTACTAATAACTTAATTAAAACATATTCGAATGAAAAGTTATAATACTGATCAGATAAAAAACATCGTGTTGGTAGGAAACTCCAGTTCGGGAAAAACTACTCTTGCTGAAAGTATGTTGTTCGAAGGTAAGGTTATTGACAGGAGGGGTGATGTAGAAAGTAAAAATACCGTTTCCGATTACAAGGAAATTGAACACCAGAATACGAACTCAGTTTTTTCAACTCTATTATATACCGAATATAACAATTCAAAGATAAATATACTTGATGCCCCGGGGCTGGATGATTTTATCGGCGGGGTAGTGTCTTCTCTTACTGTTGCTGATACCGCGGTAATGGTATTAAATACTCAAAACGGGGTGGAAGTTGGTTCGGAGATACACAACCGATACGTGGCAAAAGCGAACAAGCCAATGATCATTGCCCTAAATCACCTGGATCATGAAAAAGTTAACGTTGAAAAGACAATCGAAACAGCAAAAGAACGCTTCGGGAATAATGTTACACTGGTGCAGTATCCTGTAAATCCCGGCCTGGAATTTAATTCCATTGTAGATATCCTTACGATGAAAATGTACAAATTTGAAGGTGAAGGAAAAGTTGAAGTACTGGATATCCCGGATAGTGAAAAAGACAAAGCAGAAAATTTAAAAAATGAGCTCATTGAAAAGGCAGCTGAAAATGATGAAGCACTGATGGAACTTTTCTTTGAGAATGATACTCTTACCGAGGAAGAAATGCGGAAAGGCCTTACCGAAGGTCTAATCCAACGGGGAATATTTCCTGTGTTCTGTATATCTGCAAAAAATAATTTCGGCGTGGCCCGTCTTTTGGAGTTTATTTCAAATGCAGCTCCTTCACCAAATGATATGCCCGCGGCAAAGGATGACAAAGGCAATGAAATTCCATGTGACCCCAAAGGCCCTGCTTCCATTTTCGTGTTTAAATCAGCGTTGGAAACCCATATTGGGGAAATCAACTTTTTTAAAGTAATGTCGGGACAGATAAAGGAAAGTATTGATTTAACCAACAATACTTCCCAAACCAAGGAGAGAATGTCCCAGTTGTATGCAGTAGCAGGAAAAAACAGGGTTAAAGTCAGCAGCCTGGCAGCCGGTGACCTGGCTGCAACCGTTAAACTGAAATCCACAAAAACAAACCATACTCTCACCGATCTTTCAAAATCTTATTCTTTTCCAAAAGTTGATTTTCCCGAGCCAAAATTCAGAACAGCGATCAGACCCTTAAGTGAGAGCGACGATGAAAAGCTTGGAGAAGCACTTGGAAGAATGCACGAGGAAGATCCCACGATATTAATTGAATATTCGAAAGAATTGAAACAGATCATACTTTCGGGTCAGGGTGAATACCATTTAAATATATTAAAATGGCATCTTGACAACATTTATAAGATCGAAACTGAATTTATCAAACCAAAGATCCCATACCGGGAAACCATAACCAGGATTGCCCAGGCCGATTACCGTCACAAGAAACAATCGGGTGGAGCCGGCCAGTTTGGTGAAGTACATTTGGTGATTGAACCCTACACGGAAGGTATGCCTGATCCGACAATGTATAAAGTCGGGGGAAAAGAGATTAAAATATCAGTTCGCGATAAGGATGAAATTGACCTTCAGTGGGGCGGAAAGCTTGTTTACCTTAACTGCATTGTAGGCGGATCAATAGATGCCCGGTTTTTACCTGCCATTTTGAAGGGGATCATGGAAAAAATGGAAGAGGGGCCGCTTACAGGTTCTTATGCACGTGATATAAGAGTGGCTGTTTATGACGGGAAAATGCACCCAGTGGATTCAAACGAAATCTCATTCAAGCTGGCAGGCCGTAATGCATTTAGTATGGCTTTTAAAACAGCAGGCCCCAAGATCATGGAACCTATATATGATGTGGAAGTGCTTGTGCCGTCAGACAGGATGGGCGACGTAATGAGTGACCTTCAGGGAAGGAGAGCCGTTGTGCAGGGAATGACAAGTGAGTCCGGATTTGAGAAGATCAGCGCGAAAGTTCCCCTGGCCGAAATGGATAAATATTCCACAGCTCTCAGTTCATTAACAGGTGGCCGTGCCATGTACTCCATGAAATTTTCAGAATATGCCCAGGTTCCCGGCGACCTTCAGGAACAGCTCCTTAAAGCATATGTGGAAGAAGAGAATGAAGAATGATCAGAAAGTAAACAAAATGTTTAATTGGCCGAAGCAAAATAATACAGGGTCCACTTTCATTGAAATTCGCATATAGTTATGCAATAGCGGGGACCGTCTCAGAAAAATCGCGTAAGATTTCAAGGAAGGTTTTCATTGCGGGGTACTGGAGGAACCCTGTCCGAACGACGACGAAGGAGGAGTGAGTTTGGGTTCCGCAAGGAGAAAACCTTTCGTGGTAAATCAAGCGATTTTTGTGGAACGGTGACTTTTTTTGCCTACTTTTTTGTGTGGAAGACAACTTAGCGGAGCGATCTCACGACCCGTCAGGGGAGTAAAAAAGTAGGTCGAACTGCCTTGCGGGCAGTTCGAAACCCCGGTTCGCGGGAAGAAATTAAAACAATATTATTCTATACAATAGACATGATGCGGGTTTACGTGTTGTAAATGAACATTTTGCGGACAAGCGTAAGGCAACAAACGGGATGAATAGTGGAACTATTTAATAGTTGAATTGAGGAATCAGTTGATTTAGTTTTTCGGTTAAAGGGTTAAAAAAATTAATACTGCCCGTTTCTGAAAAGGTGGATCATGCCGGTATATATGCCGTGTTTATCTTCAGTCTTTTTATCATCATCCTGTTGCGATCCGTTATCAGTTTGTTGCTGCTGATCTTCAAGTCCCTCGTTAAAATCAAATATCTTATCTGTTTCCCAGTCTTCAATAGCAAAAGCACGGGTCACAACGTAATAATATACCCCTTCAGATGCTTTGTTATTGGTATTGTTTATCTTTCCGTCCCATCCCGGCCAGTCCCTGATATTTCCTTCAAATTCATGAACCTTATGGCCATAACGGTTAAAAATAATAATATGAATATCCATTACAGACACATCATAAAACCTGAACACATCATTTATGTCATCCCCATTGGGTGTAAATACGTTTGGTGCTTTTAACTTCGGAGGGTCAACAGTTATTGTAGTTTTGGCCGAATCAATGCATTCATATGGAACAGCCGAACGCGAAACCAGTGTAACCTCATATTCACCCGGATAATCATACTGATGTGAAACCTCCTCATCCGCATCATTTGTTACATACATCTCGCCGTCACCAAAGATCCATGTATAATTAACAGCATTGATGCTCGTGTTTGAAAATAAAAATATCGCCGGAGCTGAATGCTCATCACTATAGAAATAATAATTATTGCTTACATCTTCTGAATAGTATTCCGTATTTTCCAGCGGAACATGCTCTTCAGAAAACACGGCCTGCGACTGTATGGATTCATATCTGACTTCGTCGTTTCGTTCTGCACCGAACCTGTCAGTTACTTTGATCATATAATCAGTGGATACTGCCGATGGTTTTGATATTCTTGGATTAAGTGTTCCCGGCGGCACGGGACTGGTATCCGGATCGGCTGACCAGCGGATCCTGTATGAACCTGAAAGTACAATGCTGGTATCCTGGCCGGGTATGGAATATATCTGTTTCTTATCAATTATTTCAGTTGCCAGATCAAGAAAATCGCATGTATAATAACGAAGCGGAACCTCACCTGTCAACGTATCTTTACTTCGGATAACTACATTGAAATCATTGAAAAAAACCCAGCCGGCATACTGCACTTTCTCTTCACCCTTTATAATGGTAACCCTGTAATTGCCCGGAACAGTGATAGTATCAATGTAGGAAAACATCCCTGTATCGGATACAAATGCAACATAATCCAATATACCGGGATTATATTTCTCCCAGTCAAATCGCCAGCCTGCAGTGCTGTCAGGTGAAAATGCCAAAAGAGCAGCTTCCTTATGTTCGCCGTATGAAGGACTGTTAAAAACAAACAATGAATCCTCACCGTCATTTATAACAGGATAACCGGCTTCTTCGGACCAGTCGGCATCAGGACCGTACAATTGAGAATACAAAAAGCCCGATGGACCGGTAAAAAATATAATAATAAAAATAAGATTTTTCATTACCCTTTGAAATACTTAATTAGTGTCTGTCCATAAAGTTCCATTTGCCGCGTTACGCTTGTCCGAAAATTGCTCATTCACGACTGGTAAACCCCGCGTTTTCGTACCGCGCGAGCCTTGCAAATGTAACCTTCTGAACAGACACATGACCAGTTAAACATTGTGACGACTTTATTGACAAATTATAATAAAATAACTTTACAAACATAACTTTAGTATAGTCTGCAAATATAAAATTTTTAATCGCAATTGTAATTCTTCATCAGCCTAACTGAGACTGTATTATTTAATCGTCTTAGCCTGCATTATTGGCTTCGCCGGGCTAAAGGTTCAGCTTCCGACGCCCTGCATCTGCCCCAAACTTGACGCATGAATAATACAGCTTAGAATAATACCATTAAAAGTAAGCCGAAAACGGGCTTCCTGAGTATTTAAAAATCAGGCTTTCCGGGGATGTTAAATTTTTTTTGATAAGTTACGGTTCAGTTCAAAGATAAAAACAGGACAAATCGTAACTTTGTCTTTTTTTAATCAAATTTATAATCATATAGTATTGTGCACGATATTCTCAGTAAGCTCAACAATTCGCAGATCAATGCCGTAAAGAATACCAAAGGGCCCTCACTGGTAATTGCCGGAGCGGGTTCAGGAAAAACACGTGTTTTAACTTACCGTATAGCATATTTACTGAGTAATGATGTCAATCCTTCCAGGATACTTGCACTTACCTTCACTAATAAAGCTGCCAGGGAAATGAAAGAACGGATCGGAGCGCTTGTTGGAAATGACCTGGCACGTCATTTATGGATGGGGACCTTTCATTCGATCTTTGCCCGGATACTGCGAAAAGAAGGTGATATTCTCGGGTATAAGTCAAATTTCACTATTTATGATACCGATGATTCGAAAAGTCTGATCCGGTCCATCATTAAAGAATTGCAACTGGATGACAAAACATACAAACCCGGGGAAGTGCTGGGAAGAATATCCTCAGCCAAGAATAATCTTATCACTGCCCGGGCATATTTTAATAATTCTCAGATACAGACCCGTGATAGGGTAACCAACCGTACGCGAATGTCGGATATATACAAGTTGTATGCTTCCAGATGCAAGAGAGCCGGAGCCATGGATTTTGACGATCTTCTTCTGAATACAAACCTTTTATTGCGTGACTTTCCCGAAATTCTGGATAAATACCAGCGAATGTTTGATTATATCCTGGTTGATGAATACCAGGACACAAACTATTCGCAGTACCTGATCGTGAACAAACTGGCCTTTAAACATAAAAATGTATGCGTTGTGGGCGATGATGCTCAGAGCATTTATTCTTTTCGCGGCGCCAAGATTGAAAATATACTGAATTTTAAAAATGATTACCCGGGGTATAAATTATTCAAACTCGAACAAAACTACAGGTCTACACGGACAATAGTTGATGCGGCCAACAGTGTTATCTCGCGTAATAAAGGTCAGATAAAAAAAACTGTTTACTCGAAAAATGACATTGGTGAAAAGATAAGGATAATAAAAGCCTATACCGATACGGAAGAAGGTTTTTTGGTTTCAAATGACATAATTGATTCCCGCCTTACAGAAAACCTTCCATACAGTGATTTTGCAATATTATACAGGACTAATGCACAATCACGTATTTTTGAAGAAGCAATGAGAAAGAAAAATATTCCATATAAAGTATACGGAAGCATTTCATTTTATCAGCGCAAAGAGATTAAGGACCTGTTGGCTTATTTCCGGCTGACAGTTAACAATAACGATGATGAGGCATTAAAACGGATTATCAATTATCCTGCCAGGGGCATAGGAAAAACAACACTTGGTAAGCTTGAACTGGCAGCAAACAGACATGATAAGAACCTGTGGCAGGTTATTGAAAATGCTGATAATTACACTCCCGGTTTGAATAAGTCGACACTGGGCAAACTTGCAGGATTTACAGACCTGATCCGTGATTTTAACAATAAGATACTCTCATGTGATGCATATGAAGCAGCCATGTACATTGCCTCAAACAGCGGAATTCTAAAAGATCTGTTTGAAGGAACCCAACCTGAAGAACGAAGTAAATATGACAACATAGAAGAGTTGCTTAATGGTATACGTGAATTTACTGCACAAAATGACGAAGATCCTGAACTGATAACGCTTGATAAGTATCTGGAAAATGTTTCACTCCTTACAGATGCTGATAATGAAAAGGAAGAAGACAGGGATAAAGTAACCATAATGACTATTCACTCGGCCAAGGGACTGGAATTCGGGCATGTGTACATTGGCGGCCTGGAAGAAGATTTATTCCCGTCGAAAATGTCAATGGAATCACCAAAAAATATAGAGGAAGAACGCAGGTTATTTTACGTGGCCATCACAAGAGCAAAAAGAAAAGCCATGCTTTCATATGCCTGTACACGTTATCGTTGGGGAACACCAATAACATGCAGGCCCAGCCGTTTTCTGAATGAAATTGATGAACAATATACAGACTGGCCGGATCAGCTTGAAACCTTTACAAATGAAAACAATACTCTGAATATAAAAACAGATCATAAAGAAAAAATCGCTAACTTTGCCGGTGTGCCGGTATCCGGTATTAACACAAAAAACCGCAAGCTGACACGAATAAATGAGCTTCAGGGTCAAAGTGCTGCCAGTCAAAAGATCAGAGACAACTTCAATCCGGATCCTCCTGAAAAGATTCAACCTGGCATGCATGTTGAACATCAGCGTTTCGGTACCGGGAAGATAATACATATTGAAGGTGATTTCCCAAACCGGAAGGCTACTGTGTTTTTCCAGGATTCAAAACAGGAAAAACAGTTGTTGTTAAAATTTGCCAAACTAAGGATCGTTAAAACGATATCATAAATTTTAAAATATATCCGCGAAAAAACAATTACTTTTGTGCCAATTTAATAAATATTGTTATGGTATACGATTATAATACAGTGCGTTCAAAAATGGTTTTGCCTGAATACGGAAGGAATATCCAAAAGATGGTGGATTATATCAAAAATGTTGATGACCGTGACGAAAGGAATAAACTCGCGAAGGCTATCATTAGTATAATGGGTAACATGAATCCCCACTTGCGCGATGTTAGTGATTTTAAACACAAACTATGGGATCACCTGGCAATAATGGCAAATTTTGAACTTGACATTGATTTTCCTTACGAAATTCCCGAACCTTCAATGTTCAATGAAAAGCCAAAACCTGTTCCTTATGGAACACATCGTATCCGCTATAAGCACTATGGGAAAACCATTGAATTGCTCATTGATGCGGCTGCAGATTTTCCTGAGGGACCTGAGAAGGAGCAGTTGATCAAAACCATTGCAAACCATATGAAAAAGTCCTATCTCACATGGAACAGGGAAATGGTGAA
Organism: uncultured Bacteroidales bacterium; assembly: GCA_964492185.1. Lineage (GTDB taxonomy): Bacteria > Bacteroidota > Bacteroidia > Bacteroidales > UBA10428 > JAFGSZ01. The sequence goes on from CAZBJH010000009.1 coordinate 23,610, forward strand.
TGACGATATCATTCTTAAGGACTTTGAAGAACTTGCAAAAGGCCGCATTAACATCCCCAAAGACATGAAGCTTAATGAAGTCAGGGATTTGTTAAGTAAAAACAAGAAAAAGAGGGTCCAGCGTAAAAAGTAGCGGTAATCACACACAATAATATGGGCACTTTCAAAGTTAACGGTGGTAAACGCCTTTCAGGGATTATTACTCCAAAAGGTGCGAAAAACGAAGCATTGCAGGTAATTTGTGCCAGCCTGCTCACATCAGGAGAAGTCACCATTAGAAATATCCCGGAGATATTGGATGTTAATAACCTTATTAGCCTGTTAAAAGCACTTGGCGTTAAGATTAGCAGGCATAGCGAAGGAAATTTTTCTTTTAAAGCTGACACTGTTGATATCGATTATTTACGCGGTGAGGAATATAAACTGAAGAGCGCCAGTCTGCGAGGTTCAGTTATGATGATCGGTCCCCTGCTTGCCAGATTTGGCAAAGGTTTTATACCAAAACCCGGTGGTGATAAAATTGGCAGGAGAAGACTTGATACTCATTTCAATGCATTGATCAGACTGGGAGCCGAATTCGAATATTATCATAAAGAGGATTACTACCGTGTTGAAGCAGGAAATCTTAAGGGAACACATATTCTGCTTGATGAGGCATCTGTAACCGGGACAGCAAATATTATTATGGCTGCCGTTATGGCTTCCGGGACCACTGTAGTTTACAATGCTGCCTGCGAACCATATATACAACAGCTATGCAAGATGCTTAACAACATGGGCGCTGTCATCTCGGGTGTCGGATCCAATCTGCTCACCATTAAAGGTGTGAAAGAGCTGCATGGCTGTGATCATATAATTCTGCCCGATATGATTGAAACAGGTAGTTTTATAGGGCTTGCTGCCATGACAGGTTCGGCAATTACCATAAAAAATGTATCGTACGATAATCTTGGCATCATCCCCCAGTCATTCCGCAAACTGGGTATAGATTTTGAGAGGTCTGATGACGACATTATCGTTCATGCACAGGATCATTATGAAATAGAGACATATATCGACGGTTCGATTATGAAGATCGATGATGCACCCTGGCCAGGCCTTACCCCCGATCTGCTGAGTGTATTGCTGGTTGTATCTACACAGGCGCGCGGCAGTGTGCTGATACATCAGAAGATGTTCGAAAGCAGGCTGTTTTTTGTTGATAAACTGATCGATATGGGAGCACAGATAATTCTATGTGATCCCCACAGGGCCACTATTATTGGCCTCGACAACCAGATCAGGCTGCGTCCTACTACAATGACATCTCCCGATATCAGGGCCGGTGTTGCCCTGCTTATTGCAGCATTGTCAGCTGAAGGGATGAGCATTATATACAATATTGACCAGATCGATCGCGGCTATATGGACATTGACAAGCGCCTGAATGCCATCGGTGCGGATATTGAAAGGCTGGAGTAAAAACAATGATCAGTGAGCAGTATTCCGCGAAATCGGGATTTAGTGCATAAGTAAACTAACAAGGGTTACGGATGGTTTGTAAAGGTATTCGGTAATCGGTAAAATAATGAATACCAGTTGTTTATGGGTTTTGTTAGACAGGAGTGAACACAAATATTACAAAAAAAAATAATACATCTCCACCGACAATATTACTTTATATATAATTAGTGTCTGTCTATAAAGTCCTAGTGTTTGTTCAGAATGTTCGAGATCAAGGCGCGTGAGCATTTTAAACCGCGGTATACTAAAGTATTTGAGGATTTAAAATGTGAGCAGCAACGCAGATATCGGACATTATGGACAGACACTAATTAGTGTCTGTTCATAAGGTTTAATTTGCAAGGCTTGCGCAGTCCGGAAATGTGGAGTTTACTTATTGTAAATGAGCAATTTTCGGACAAGCGTAACGCGGCAAATGGGACTTTATGGACAGACACAGAGTCTGTCAATATGTCCTAATACCAAAAAATGGCAGGCTATTTGAATCATACAGAAGAACATAATTTTTTTTATGAATGAACTGAATTAATATTTATTTAATATTTTATTGAGAGATGGCTGATAAAGTTAAAACGGAAAAAGAAGAACAAACAAAAAACAAGAATAATAAGGCAAAATCGCCGAAATCAAAGCATACAGGATCATCTGAAGGAAATCAAACCAAAAAGGCAGTTAATAAAGAAAAAAAATATGCAAAAGAACTGCAAAAATGTGAAGAAAAAAACCATGAACTGCAGGATAAATACCTCAGGCTTTCTGCAGAATTCGATAACTACAGAAAACGCACATTAAAAGAAAAGGCTGATCTTACCAAATTTGCCAGTGCAGAAGTGATAAGGAATATTCTTCCGGTGGTGGATGATTTTGAAAGAAGTATGCAAAACATAGAACAGGCGAAGGATATAAATGCCGTTAAAGAAGGTATTAAACTTATTTATAATAAATTTGGCGATTTTCTAAAACAAAACGCGGTAAAGGAAATTGATGCCATGCATCAGGAATTTAATTTCGATATTCATGAAGCTGTAACAAAAATACCTGCTCCCGATGAAGAATTGAAAGGAAAGATTGTTGATGTGATAGAAAAAGGATATATGCTTAATGACCGGGTTCTGCGATTCTCAAAAGTGGTCGTGGGAGAATAGAACTGAAAGAATAATTTGAATGTGAGCCGGGATAATATCTCATCTCAAAATCAAACAACTAATGACGAAAAGAGATTATTACGAAGTACTGGAGATAAGCAAGAATGCTTCACAGGAAGAAATAAAAAAAGCATACCGGAAACAGGCTTTAAAATATCATCCTGACAAGAACCCCGGTGACAAAACTGCAGAAGAAAAATTCAAGGAAGCAGCCGAAGCCTATGAAGTATTGAGCGATTCCGGGAAACGTTCTCGTTATGACCAGTTCGGACATGCCGGCGTAAGAGGAGCTGCAGGCGGAGGTGGTTTCGGTGGCGGTATGACCATGGATGACATTTTCAGCCAGTTTGGCGATATTTTCAGTGATTTCGGATTTGGGGGATTTGGAGACTTTGGCGGAGGAAGAAGTTCGCGCCGTGTTAACAAAGGATCCAATCTTCGTGTTAAGGTGAAATTGAATCTGCAGGAAGTTGCCAAAGGAGTAGAAAAAAAAATTAAGGTTAATAAATACGTTCCATGCGAAGTGTGTGACGGAACAGGGGCACGCGACGGATCGGCATATTCAACCTGCTCAACCTGCCGTGGCGCCGGACAGGTTACAAGAGTAACCAACACTTTTCTGGGCCAGATGCAAACCACCCAGACCTGCCCCGAATGTGGCGGTGAAGGAAAAACAATTTCCGAAAAATGTACAAAATGTCATGGTGAAGGTATCTACAAAAGCCAGGAGGTTATCAGTATCAATATCCCTGCAGGTGTTGGTGAAGGTATGCAGCTTAATGTTTCAGGGAAAGGTAATGCAGCAAGAAGGGGAGGAATCAACGGCGATCTGATAGTTATGATCGAAGAAGAAAAGCACGCTGACCTTATGCGCGACGGAAACGATCTCCTCTATAATCTGTACATAAGTATTCCTCAGGCTGCTATGGGATCGCCTGTTGAAGTTCCAACAATTGACGGAAAGGTGAAAATAAAGATCGATCCGGGAACTCAACCCGGCAAAATACTTCGTTTACGTGGAAAAGGCATCCCTGAAGTGAACGGCTACGGCAAAGGGGACCTTCTGGTTAATATCAATGTATGGATACCAAAAGATCTTACAAAAGAAGAACAAAAAATATTGAATAAACTGGAGGAATCTGACAACTTCAAACCCAGCCCGGGACAATCAGAAAAGAATATCTTTGAAAAAATGAAAAATTATTTTGAATGATCTGTAATGATTATCCCCTTTCTTTGTCATATGTGTTAATTAACAACAAGAGAATTCAGTTCTATGGAAATATTATTCCGGGCCGACAGTGTTGAAAAACGTTTTGTCAACCATCTTGCTCTTGATAATGTAAGTATTCACGTCCCAAAAAACAGCATATACGGTCTTTTGGGGCCCAACGGCGCCGGCAAAACTACCCTTATCAGGATCATCAATCAGATAACGGCACCGGATAAAGGTGGACTTTTTTTCAACGGACAGAAATTAAGGCCACAGGACATATACCGTATTGGCTATCTGCCTGAAGAACGCGGATTATATAAAAAAATGAAAGTCGGTGAACAGGCACTCTACCTCGCCCGTTTAAAAGGCCTGTCAAAAAATGATGCACTTGAGAAGCTGCGTTACTGGTTTGACAAGTTTGAGGTCCGGCCGTGGTGGAACAAAAAGATTGAGGAGCTTTCAAAAGGCATGCAACAAAAAGTCCAGTTTATTGTAACAGTATTGCACCAGCCCGAACTCCTCATTTTTGACGAGCCCTTTAGTGGTTTTGATCCCATAAATACCAACCTGATAAAAAAGGAAATCCTTAATTTACGCGACCAGGGTGCAACAGTCATTTTTTCAACACATAATATGGGATCGGTGGAAGAATTATGCGACCACATAACACTCATCAATGATTCACGTACCCTCCTGGAAGGAAACATCAGGGATATCCGGAATAATTACAAGGCAAATACATTTGAACTGGAGTATACAGGTGAAAGCGAAAAGCTGGATGAACTGCAGGATCATGCCTTTGAAATTATTGAAAATAAGAAGACCGCGGAGGGGAATATTGCAAAGGTTAAACTAAACAACACCAGATCCGGTAATGATTTTTTAAATCAGATCCTGCCTCATGTAGAAGTGAGATCATTCAAAGAGATCATTCCGGGAATGAATGAGATATTTATTAAAGTAGTCGGGGAAAGTGTCAGCAACATCGAACAGAAAAGTGAGAAATACTTAACCAAATCATGATCTCATACAAAAGTAGACTAACCGATATTTACATGACCCGTATTTTTCGCGGGGCCATCAATTTCCCGGAAAGGGTACAGACAGGTTATTCGGTATAATATTAACATTAACAATAATGAGCAAGACCAGCCTTATCATAGCAAGGGAATATATTTCCAGGGTCAGGAAAAAGTCCTTTATCATTATGTCGATCATAGGGCCCTTACTTTTTGCCGGATTAATGATCATTCCGGCATGGCTGGCCCAGATGGAAGACAAGGAGGAAAAAACCATTGCAGTGATCGAATACACGGAAACCAACAGGCCTGTTCCCGATTCACTTATGATTTTCAAAGATGTGATCCCCTCGAGGGAATACCTGAAATTTGAGTACCTCAGCAATACCACACTGGGTGAAATGAAGGAACTCCTGCCGCAATCACACTACTATGCTATACTGTTTATTCCCCATAATGTATTTACAACCGAGGTTGTTGAGTTCTACACAAAAAAACAGCCCAGCCTTGGTATTGAAAGCCATATCACCAGATCCCTTGAAAAATATATACGAGATTCAAAGCTTATAAAGAAACAGATACCGCTTGATGTGTTAAATTCTGCACAGACCGATATAAAGTTTAAAACCATTAAGCTTGAAAAAGGAGAATATGAAGAACAGGAACTTCGTGAACTAAGGACCGGTGTAGGATATGCAAGCGGATTCCTTATCTACTTTTTCATTTTCTTCTTCGGATCACAGGTCATGAGGGGTGTAATCGAAGAAAAAACCAGCCGTATCGTGGAAGTTATGGTTTCTTCGGTAAAACCTTTCCAACTGATGATGGGTAAAGTAGTTGGTATAGGCCTTGTCGGTCTGACACAGTTTTTATGCTGGGCTATACTCACTGCAGGTCTTGTATTTATTGCCCAGGAGGCGGTATTAAGTCCCGGGGTCCCGCCAGCCCAACAAATAACACCCGAAAACTTTATGGAAACAGAAACAGCACAAACCGTCGAACAAACGACACGATCAGCACAAACAGAAAATCCGGAACTAAGCGGGTTTTTCGGGGATATACAAAGCATTCGTTTTGGTACGATCATTTGCGCATTCCTTTTCTATTTTCTCGGGGGCTATTTACTATACGGTGCATTTTTTGCAGCTATAGGATCGGCTGTTGACAGTGAGGCTGATACCCAGCAATTCATGTTACCCGTCACCATTCCTTTGGTTATCAGTATACTTGTGATGATAAATGCCATTACTAACCCTGAAGGCCAGATTGCATTCTGGTTTTCCATGATCCCCCTCACATCACCTGTCATTATGATGGCACGTATTCCTTTTGGTGTACCATGGACAGAACTTACCGCATCAATGCTGATCCTTATAACAACTTTTATCCTTTGCATCTGGCTGGCCGGGAAAATATACCGTACAGGCATCCTGATGTACGGGAAAAAGAGCAGTTACAAGGAGATCTGGAAATGGATACGACACAGGTATTGATGGCAGTTATCATTAACCGTACGGCAGTAGGTATTGAAAACCACCATACCGGCGCAAGGCTACAGCCTTGTACCCGAGGTTTGTATAGGTATACGGTGTAATCATTATGCCTATCTTAGGGTCTGCTGAAAAATCTGTAGCGCATCAGATACAAGGCGGCAAAGCGAAGCTGTATAAGAATACTGCAAGCTGCAGCCAACGCGGTATATGATGTGCTACAGACTAACGAAATATTATACTTAAATAAATGCAAAGGATTTTAGTAATATGAGTTAAAACCCTTGCACTAAACAAACAATAAGTTGCTGTATTATACTGATTATTAATCCATTTAGTGTTTTTCAGCAGACCCTGTCTTACTCCAACCACTGCAATACAAACTCATCAAAATAAACCGCTGTATCCTGCAGCTGGTTCCAGAGATAGAATTTAAGAGTGTCACTGTTAAAATTTTGCGGTATCTCCAATGTATATTCAATCCTCTCCCATTCTCCCCGTGTTTCCTGTATGGATCCGCCGGCTCTGTAGAAACCACCACCCTTACCCGAAAATACAAGTACTCCCGAGGCTGATGAACTATTCCTCCACACACTGAATTTGTACCATTCACCAGGCAACACAGGTATTTCTGTCCCCATACCATATTGCATTTCCTCATCTGTCTTAAGCGCATGATCACCTCTGAATACTATATCTTCTGTTTGTAAGTTGCCTTTTGAAAAATAAATACTACTGTCAGAAGATAAATATCCGTTTTCTTCAGACAATCTTTCAAAGCCGCAATATACTTCATTCTTGACCTTAAAAGCCTTTTCCAATGCCCTGTTATCAATTTTCATTTTGTAAAGAACCTCTCCGGTAGCTTTATTGAAAAATAAAAGATGTGATCTTACCGGGTGTAAATTATGAACTCCATATTTACCTGTGCTTTTTAAAATTTGCTTTAGTACACCCGTATCTTCCTTTGCCAAATAAACAAACATGTTATCGTAACGAATGAACAGGTCAACAGGATGGTAGGCCCCGGACCAGTCATAATAATCACCCCGGCCGGGAGTATAAAAATAGGAGTGAGGGTATATTTTCTTAAGCGTCCGTGCATAAAAAGGCTTCTCATTCCCCGAATAGGCAAATCCGAAATATAACGCCTGTTCCTTAAAAGCCAGTCCGCCTTCCCCCTGGTTCACAATAATCCTCGGGGCATCACAAACATGTTCATTAACGAAACCTATCGTTTTCAGGCTATGAATCTCTTCAGCAGACCGGGGAACAATCCATAAAACAAATCGCAGGAATAAAATAATGCCTGCCGTACTCATAACAATATTCCCTGCACGGCCTGCAACCTCCCCCGGAATAACCGGTGTATATAATGACAACATAATGAACCAGCTCAGAACCGTAAAAATATGTGCCGGTATCATATAATGGGGTGAATAGTGCTTACTGACCATTAAGCAGGTTAGCAGGCAGAAAACGAATATTCCGGCAAGCATCCTGTACAGCTTATTGTCTGTTTTAACAAAAACATTCCAGGGTGGAAAACCAAAAATCACCAGCGTAAGAAACATGACAATTATAGTAATTGTAAAAAACACATTGTCTGAAAAGACCTCCATCATGTTGGTAATAAATTCATCCGGATAAAAACCGGAAGGTCCTTTACCATATTTGCCCGAATGAGTGATTATACCGGTCATGAATGCAAAAAACCGTTCAGCTTTGCTTAAGGCGGGCAACGTGAACAAAACAAAACTAATAACCATTGCTCCTGTACTGATCAACCTTGATCTCCATGTTGAAAAACAAATCAGCGGGATTACAATTAACGGGAAAAGAATAATTTTTATGGCAGTGGCGAATCCGGTGATAATCCCGGCAAGAACAGCAAACCATATTTCTTTTTGTTTTACCCGGGGTGTAAACAGGTAGTTCACCAATAAGAGAATAAGACATAATTCGGCAAACATATAAAGCGGCTCGGTCATAACTACCGAGGAATACTGAATAGCCGGGATGCTTACAAACACGGAAGTCTGAAAAAACAATGCTGTCAGAATATTATTCCTGATCCTGTATACGGATACTCCTGTAAAAAACAACATAACAGCAATGAACAGAATCAGCAGTGTGCTTATCACATGAAGATATAATTCACTGTTGATAATAACATCATCCGTGAGATTGAGGGGACTGTCGCGTAAAAAATACACGATCCGGATCACCAATGCTATCAACATTTGCAGGGGAGTACCCGGATGATCAGTATGACCAAGTTCCATACCCCCCCTGGCAAGGTTAAGCCCGTTAAACAAATATGCATAAGGGGGATCAAAGACTGCAGAATAGAAATACAGGTAATTTGCTTTAAACAGGAGTTCAAACACTAAAAAAAATACCGGCATTATGAAAAGTATGCCTATTTTTGGAAATTGTTTCATTATTTTAATCCGGTAAATGCCTGCTGAAATTTGAAATAAAAATAAAAAATTATACTATAGACAGAAACTTAACCTGCATTAATAATACAAATTAGTAAAATATCCGTTAGAATATGGCAAACATTTTAGTGATCGACGATGAGCGCAGCATAAGAAACACATTGAAAGATGTTCTTGAATATGAACATCATACGGTAAGTCTTGCTGAAAACGGTCCTGAAGGCCTTGAGTTGTTTGAAAACAATTCGGTAGATGCAGTATTGTGTGATATCAAAATGCCTGATATGGATGGTATTGAAGTACTTGAAAAACTGATGGACAAAAAGCAGGATGTACCCGTAATAATGATCTCCGGTCATGGCAATATCGATACGGCGGTGGAAGCTATCAAAAAAGGGGCTTATGACTTTATTGAAAAACCGCTTGACCTCAACCGCCTGCTGGTGACGATAAGGAATGCCATGGAGCGGACCGACCTGGTTCATGAAACTAAAGTATTGAAACGCAGGGTTTCGAAAACCTATGATATTGTGGGTGAATCACCGGCAATAAAAAAAGTGAAAGATATGATCGAGCGGGTCGCCCCCACTGATGCAAGGGTATTGATCACCGGCAGCAACGGCACCGGTAAGGAGCTGGTTGCCCGCTGGCTCCATGAAAAAAGCAGCAGGGCCGATCAGCCTTTTGTTGAGGTAAACTGTGCAGCTATCCCTTCCGAGCTGATCGAGAGCGAATTATTCGGCCACGAGAAAGGAGCCTTTACCTCTGCACATAAACAACGAAAAGGAAAATTTGAACAAGCCAATGGCGGCACCATATTTCTCGATGAAGTGGGCGATATGAGCCTGGCAGCCCAGGCCAAGGTATTACGTGTACTTCAGGAGAACAAGATATCAAGAGTGGGCAGTGACAAGGACATACTTGTAGATGTTCGTGTATTGGCTGCCACCAATAAAGATATGAAAAACGAGATAGCCGGTAAGACATTTCGCGAGGACCTGTACCACAGGCTAAGCGTTATACTGATCCATGTACCATCCCTGAACGAAAGGCTTGAAGATATACCCCTGCTCGCGGGTCATTTTAATGATCTTATATGCGCCGAATACGGCCAACCCAAAAAACACATTACAGATGATGCTATTGACGAGCTGAAAAAGATCACCTGGACCGGCAATATCCGTGAATTCCGCAATGTGCTGGAACGTCTGATCATCCTCTGCGATAAAGAGATCCGTGGTGAAGATGTAAAATCCTTTGCCCAGCCGATATCGCGGTAATGTTAACAGGGGCCTGACTAAGGCAATGACCGGGTGTAAAATGTTTTGATCATAAAATTATCAACAAAAAAAGTATCCCGGTTCTTATTAAAAAAATATATTACGATAATATCATCAGGAGATATATTGCTTGTCTCAGTGACCACATGCACTGCTTTCTGCCAACCTGCCTCTCCACCAGTAAATGAACGTATATCCAGATATTCCCATTGATATGCCCGACCTTTTTTATTCCTGACCTCAAAAGCAAGCAAAGGGGCAGCACCTTCTTTCAGCAACACATCAGCAGAAATCACGATATTTATATCTTTGCCTCCGGAAAGGACTTCAAAGGGCTGCTTAAATGCAGAGCTGAAAAGTTGCAGTGAATCTATCTTTTCACACCCCATCTTATCTGAACATTCAGGATATACCGTATCCTCCGGTTCAAAGTCAGGCCAATAAGGGTTTGCTGAGGTATAATCGTTGCATGATGAAAAAAGAGGGACACGTTCATTACAGGTATCCGTATGTGAAAAAACCATCAGACCCCCAAAACGGGTTTTGGTTTCATAGTCCAAACAGGAAAACTGCTCCTTGATCAGTCCTATAACCTTTTCCGGACTGTATAAATTAACATTCACATACCCGAATTTATCATATTCCGTTGACCTGACGATATCGAATAATCCCCCCAAATCACCTGTATTATTAAAGCGTTGATAGATGATATGATCACGAATACCAGAAGAAAGCAGATCATTGAACGAAATGGTATCATCCAGGTTAACAACCCATAAAATATCATTATCCTCTTCATCGGCCATTTTTCCCATTTCCCGGGCAAGCAGCCGGTAATCGTATAACTGCCGCTGGGATATGGTTTTCCGGGATAAAAAACAACAAACCAGTATGACCGTAATGGACAGCAGTCCGAAAGAAATCCATAAAGCCGTAGCAGACGACCGTTTTTTAAAAAGTACCCAGACGATCAACAGTAAAAGCAAAAAAAACAGTGAATACGAAAAAATAAATGCTGTTACAACCGGGTTATTTTCATATTTGTATGTAATTGTATGTGATCCCGCTGGAATCACAGCGGAGATATACATGAAATCCGATGTAAAATGATTGGCTGGTTTACCATCAACCAAGACACTCCAGCCTGTATAATCTAACTGCAGAAAAGTCAGGATGCTTGCTGTGTCGGATTGGAAATATACTTTGCTCTCATGAGGTGAAAAAGAAAGAAAATACACTTCAGCATCGGACAAATCTCTTTTAAAGGCCTGGTTGTATTTTCTCAATACCGAATCATGTACATATATTACATCGTCATCATACATATATCCTTCCTGGCTGAGCATTTTATAAGGCCGAAGCTCCCGTGCCAAATAAAGAGGCGGATGATTCAGCACTGACCTTTTCAGGCCGGGAAAGCTATCAGCCAGAAAATAATATGGATCGATAAGGAAAGAAGTAAAGGCATCAAAGGAAATTTTCTTTTCATAAATGCCCATATTTCGCCAAAGAATATCATTTTTCAGGTACTCATCCGAATTTTTTATTACAGGGGTGTCATCAGGTATAGGGAATCCTTCAGGCTGGCTGTTCATATATTCTGCAATTTCACGAGGTTTATTCAAAGAAAAAACAGTGTAATAGCTGTTCAGGTTAACGGCAATAAAGAGATCAAAAAGAATCAGTCCGTATACCAAACGAGAAAAGTATCTTCTTTTCCTGTAGAACATTAATAAAGAAAAGAGCATGCCCAGCAGAATAAGTTGAATGCACCCGTTTAACTTAACGTGATGAAAAAATGATGCCTGATTCAGAAAAGCAGTTATATCCTGTTTCAAAAGACCGGTAATGGTCTGTTCAGCAGACTGGTGCACATGAGCGTATATGATCAGCACAAAAACAATAAGGAACACTGATCCGGTAAATGCCAGGATTGCAGATTTACGGCTCCTGGTAAGTTGAATGGAACGCGGAAGATGGATCCCCGTGGACAATACAAAGGCAAACAGGGCGAAAAAAGAGAAATAGGCCGGCATCCTGAACCGGTTGATGAGAGGTACATGGTCATACAACAGTTTATGCAGGGGCAGAACCGGTCCGAGCGAGACCAGCAGACAGAACAATCCGAACAACAAAATGACAACCTCCGCTCCTTTTTTACTGAAACGAAGTGAATGCAGGAAAAATATCAGAAAAACAATTCCGAAATAAAGATTCCTCATCGACAGGTCGGTTTGGAACAACTCACTGTTCTTTGCCGTGGCAAAAGGCAGCATAACAGACAGTAAAGACGGCAGGGTAAATGAATGAACGATCGCCTGTTCGTATGCAAGTCCTTCTGACAGCCGGCCGGTATAACTTCCGACCTGGATGACCGGGATGATCAGGACAAGGCAAAGACCCGTCCCGATAAAAGCAAGCAACATAAGAAATTTAAAGGTTTTAATGCGCCATGAAGGATTACCGCCTTTTCTGATAAGATAATAAACTAACATGATTGCCAGCAGGTAGCCCGTAATAATAGTCATGGTCTGATAACCGCCTGTAACCTGGAAAAACAAAAAAACGGCAAGAATCAGCGTGTTAAGTAGCGAGGGGCTGTCCATATTCTGGAGAAAGAAATACACGATCCAGGGAACAAAAGCAGCGCCAATTATAGCAAACATAGCCTGGCCGTGGCCGATAAAATACCCGCTCATCATGAAAACGGCACCGGAGACAAAGGCTGCTCCCCGGTTTTGATTAAAATAATAAACAAGTCGGTACATACCGTACCCCGCCAGGAATATGTAAATAATGAAAAGCACATGCAATGTATAAATGGAATAACCGCCGAACAGTCCAGCGATCCATACCTCCTGAGACCATAAAGGAAGCTGCAAATCGGTATGCACCGGATATCCGGTCAGTATGTATGGGTTCCACAACGGAAAAATACCATTGTTAATGCACTCGCCGGCATAATAACGAAAGGGCAATACCACCGAAAGCATATCCCATTTCAGAGTACAGATAAACATGGAAATTGGCCAGTAGGCGACTATTGCTATAATCAGAATACCAATAACAGGAGTAATCCTGCTTCTAAAACTATGCATTGAATTTTATATATCAGGTATTTTGTAAATAAAAAGCTTTTAGCCAGCCGGTAACCCTCCCGGTAAGGGCAGACATATCAGGGCAGAACAAAATCTTCCAGGTCACCCGGATAACCGGGCGGTTCACCATTAAGGAAGATCAGCCGGAAATCTACAGTGCCATCATCGTAAACATCGGCAATAACAAAATTATCACCCTCCCCCTCTCCCATGCCTGTAGCGATAAAGGTGATGTTATCATAGTGATGGTACATATAATCGGCACTCCAGTATGCTGCACCTACATCACCGGCAAACATGTATACAGAAATATCCGGCGAAAGATCATGAAAAACCGGTTCAATTTCTGTCCAAAAATTGATCGTATCTGCCCTACCTGAAAACGAATTCGGTTTAATCTTGCTGTAAATATTATCCTCATCCCACCACAAAAGCTGATGAAAACATACAAAAATATTCCTTATTTGTGAATCCTGATTAATAATAACACCCTCCAGAAATTCCAGTTGTTTACCTGAAATATTCCAGTTGTCAATATTCGGATCCAGCACAATAAAAATATCATTATTACAGCGAAAAGAATAATACGTTCTTCCATATCGTTCTTCGAACAATTCCCGGTTTTTCATATCATGATTCCCGGCAACGAAATAGGTAGTACAATTTAAAAATGATAAATCATCTTCAACAGCATTCCATTCTTCCGGTAAACCTTCTTTGGTAATATCCCCCGGAAGGATACCGAAACGGATCAGCGTATCGGTATTGATCAACTCAAAATTATTTACAAACAGGGGATAAATCCCCGTTTGTTCCAGCCCCGGAGTTCCATAAACATGTCCTGCCACAAAAAATGAATATTCTCTTTGCGTTTCTTGTTCCGGCTTAACCTCCTCCCGGTCACAGGCACAAACAAAGCCTATCAGCAACCAGGCATAAAGGAGAGCAGCTGTTTTCCTATAAGTAAAACATATCGGCCACATCATCCTCTGTTCCTCTTATGGAATTATCATTATCAAGTAACACCGATCCCTCTTCTATTATGAATATTTCATGAATGTTTTTCATTTTTCTGTCATTAAGGATCACCTTTGCAGGGCCAAATTCAGCTTTCTTTTTAAACGCGATAATTCCATACCTGCAATTTTCGAGTGTTATGTTATTTAACTCCGTCAGACTCAGGTCCTTTGAAGCTACCCCGATTTTTGCCCCTTTTACAGAAACATTCGACACATAGAGTTCAGACCGTTCACCGGAGCTTATTCCTTTATCTGTAACATTTACAATTTTGCAATCCGATATATCCACTACGCTGCCCGAAAAATCAATGGCATCATTGCCACAATCGCGAAAAAACGAATTTTTTAATGTCCCCGTACCAAAATCCGAATCAAAGGCATCTGAAAAAATATTATCAAACCGGCAATTGTTCATATAAAAATCTGACAGGATTATATTCAGTGCATCTTCACACCGGTTATCCGTAAACCAAACATTATCCATATCTACATCCGATTCGTAAAAACTCACCCCACCGGTGAGTGTCCAGCCATCCATATCAAGTGTATTCAGCTGTTCAAAACGCACATTATTTAACAAGGATCTTTTTCCGGCCTGCAAAACGATAAAGCCCATTCCCGTGCCATCACCTGAGTGGACCCTGACAGGATTATCCCGGGTGCCTTTCATATATACCGGTGAATAGGAAATAAAAGCAGCCCCGCGTGTAAGGTCAAGTGCTGCACCGGAAGAGAAATGCACCTCATATCCTTCAGGAATAAGGATGGTTTTCTGGACTGTCACATTGCTGTTTATCATTATCTTATTTCCGGATACATTGAATAATTTACGTATAATATCCATATTGCCTGTCAGTGCATTATCCCTTACTTTAAACCGGCGAGGGGCCCTCCAGGGCATAACCATCCCGGGTACCGGATCATTCAGATACCCGGTCTCAAAATATATCTGATCAATATCATCCATATTATCCTGATCAAAACTCACTATTCGCTTACCTTTGGCAGGAATAACGACCTTCTTACCGATCATGACCTCCCTTCCGCCACCATATGAATATTTTACCGCCCTGACCGGTGAGTTAAGAAAATTCCTGATCTCGTATACATTTTTATCATTTTCTTTATAACACTTGATCAAATAAGGTGCAAGGTCTGCCGGGTATTGAATGGTGTCGGTACTTACTGCCTCATTTAGTTTTGATCTGATGTCCAACTCTTTGTTTAACAGCTGTTCATTATTGGCAAGAAATGCCAGGTTTTCCCTCAAATCTTCCGCATTTGCAATAATACTATCGTAGTTGTATGAATAAGATTGAAACTCTTTCTTTAATTGCTTTTCATATGCCTGCAGGCCGGAATCAATAATGGTTTTAAACTCTTTAAGAAACTGTTCATCTGAATACTTTTGTAAAAAATGTAAATACCGTTCGGTAAACTCCTTATTTTCAAAAGCAGTGGCAAACAACAAAAGGTCCTTACTCATTTTCAACCCTTTATATACTTCCAGTCCGAAAAAAGAGCCGTTAAACCTTTTATCTGTATTTTCCGAAGCATAGCAATCATAAGCAATAGGTTCCAGCTTGCTGGTAACCGGGTTAATATAAAACCGGATATTGTGCCATATAAAACCATGAAAAGCCATAAGCACCTCGGTTAATGCATAATATTTTGCAAGCTGATCAATCTCAAAAACATCAGTAACACTTGCAGTCCCGTTACGATAACCTTCGATAAGGTCCTGGCCGTTAAGAAAAGCCCCGTACAACTCTGGTGATCCTTGGATGCGATTCTCCTTGAAAGGCTCGATCAGGGCAATCTGTGCACAGGGAGCATTATAAAAGTGGTTTTCATTTGAGTGGTCTTTTTGTATTTGCCAGAAAAAATCTTCCGAGAGTTTCATTATGGGAGCTTCCCGCCGCTTGTTACGTTCCAGCAAATGCCTGTCAAAATGTTCCTCATAAGCATAAATGCCCAGGCTCTTACCGTTCAGTTTTACAGGAACAAATCCGTACCTGGTCGTTAACACATCTTCCTGCAATAATAGCTCATGGGCCGTCCATTCATGCAAATATCCCCTGGATAAGGGAGTCTGGATATTAAATGTACGCATCCCTTTCCACGAATCGTCTTTTCTCATCTTCACCCGGAACGACCATTTTTGCCCCTGCAAATGATCCAGCCAGTCACCTTTCAGCCGCACTTTTGCCTTCAGGGTATCTGCCCCATACTTCAACTTAACCTTAACATAATCGCCACTCTCGGTAACCAGAACACCCCTTTCGAAAGCCTGTTTTCTTTTTGCATACAGCTGGTCATATCCCTCCTGTTCAATTAACAGTTCAAGTGCTTTTTGTTCATACTCCGGGTATGTTTTCTCCGGCAACCGTTCAATTTTAAGGTCATCAAAAAATATTGTGTCCTTACCTTTATTCCAGCAATATATCTTTAATTTGTCATATTTATTTATTGGCGGTGTAAACACATCCAGCGTGATTTTCTCCCAGCCATCCTCTGACATCCCGAAACCGTCATTATTCCCGTAATAAGCTTCATCATCCACCCCGTCGGCAACCAGAATTCCTTCATCATTACTCCCGTAACGCCATACGGATATCCGGTAATATTCATCCGGCTGAATATCCCCAATAGTAATGGTCATCCCGTAAGGCTGGTCAGGAGTGAGCATCACTGAGTAATTTCCCGACCTGGAAACCCTGCCGGATTGGGTATTGAAATTGCCAAATTCGTATCCCTGTCCATTGATAAAGGATTGTGTGTCTTCATTGCCATTCTCGGCATCACATGAAATTGTAAATTCAGGATCTGCTGTATGATCCGAACCCTTTTGTGTGCAACTGCTCAATAGCGCTAAAAAACAGGCCAAAAGACCATTAATTTTCAGGACGTGTTTCATAAAACCAAAAATAAAATAATATATTTATTCCTTATTTGTTCGTACAAAAGTATTATTTTTTTTTTGTCTTATGCATAGTGAGTTTTTCTCCTGTGGACATGGCTAAAAAAGTTACATTCGTTTAAAATGTTATTAATAGATAATAGAATAAAATTGTTATTTATTTTATTTTCCTTTTCAAAAATAGTATCATTAATTTCTCTTAGTTTATCTCATTAACTGTTTTTTTCTTAGTACTCACGTGATGAACAAAGCTTTTACCTATATCCTACCCGGGATTATCCCGATATTAGTAGTTCTTTCAGGCATACTGTTTCATAATGCAATTGGATACTATTACCTTACAACAATTGATCCTGAATATGCATATTTGTTCAACGGGGCTTTACTTGGTCAGTTAAAAATTGATCTGGGTCACATTGATCATCCGGGCACGCCTCTTCAGATATTAATCGCCTTTATTTCACGGATAATTCATGTATTTCACACCGGTCATTCCTATTCTGAATGTATTATCCTTTTCCCGGAAGTTCATTTAAAATATACGAATATTTCCACCATTCTTTTGAATGGTGTTGTATTATACATTGCCGGACTTCTGCTATACAGAAAATATCACCGTTTGATTTATTCATTATTTATACAATCTTCTCCATTTTTCGCCATACTTACAATAACTGTATTAGGCAGGGTTATACCTGAATCAATAATTGGAATTGCATGTATATTAATGATTTATTACATTATAGTATACTGTGAAAACGATAAAACTACCGGTTTAAGGCATGTCATTATTTTTTCCCTTATTTCCGGATTGGGGCTTTCGATAAAAATAACATACCTTCCTTTGCTATTTATTCCCATAGTATTGTTGAAAGGATGGTATAATAAAATAAAATATATACTGTTCACCTTTCTTTCATTCTTTGTTTTTTCATTCCCATTACTGACCAAATTCAATGAATTCGGGGACTGGGTAACATCTCTATTTATTCATAGTGGCAGGTACGGGCAGGGAGAAAAGGATATCATCAATATTACCGGTTTTAAACACAATCTTCACAACCTGTTTATCGATAATAAAATACTGATTATCATACTGATATTATCAGTCATCACATTATTAGTCATATCTTTTAATAGAGAGAAAAGAAAGCTGCATATTTTCAGGGCTTTACTGGGAATCCAAATTGCCATTATAGTTCAGTTTATAATTGTGGCAAAACATTTTGCTTTTCATTATATGGTGCCCGCACAATATTTATCATCCATCAGCATACTATTACTCATAAAACTAATCTTTAATAAAAAACAACCGGCAATATACAGGGCATATGAAACAGTTTTTTTATCTGTAATCATAACGGTACTTTTGTTCATTACCGGAACAAAGCTTATTAAAAACTATTCGGGAAGAGTTGCCCGGCTGAATGAACGTGTTGAAACACTCGAATTTGTAAACAGAAACCTTACTGGCAAGCCAATAGTTATTGTCCCGGAAAATTACAGGGGGCCATTTGTTGAAAGGGGTCTGATCATGGGATATTTCTACAGTGGAAAACACCGATACGAATTCGGGCGATCGATTAAAAAGTATTATCCGGATACTTATTTTTATCTGCCCTGGAAAAATGCTTATTTTGTATGGGGAAATCATTTTGACATTGAAAGATTCAAAAAAAAATATCATGATTTTTATTTATATATTGGCAAAATAAATTTTGAAATAAAAGAAGATATAGTTCTGGGATATACATCCTATAAGTATCATATATATTATCAGAATGAACATACGAATGAATATATTTACCGTTTCACAAGGGAAGACGATCCCGGAACTTAACAATAATAACAGGATATTTGACAGATGAACCTCAGCATTATCATACCTCTGTTTAACGAAGAAGAATTTATCATTAAGGTTTTGAAAAAAATTGAGGGCCTGGATTTTCCTCCTTTCGTAAAATCAACTGAAATAATCATTGTAAATGATTGTTCAACTGATGATTCATCACATATTGTAAATGAATACATAAAAAATAAACCTAATCATCACCTGTTGAATCAAAATATAAACAAGGGAAAAGGAGCTGCCGTCAGGAAAGGTTTTGAAGCCGCTAAAGGAAATGTGTTCCTTATTCAGGATGCAGATCTTGAACTTACGCCGGATGATATTCCCGCCATGCTGATCGCTATGCATGAACTGGGAGTGGAATTCATTAACGGATCAAGATATATACCCGGAATAGTAAGGCCGGTTTTTTCGTATCGCCGGTATTTGGCAAACCGGTTTTTTACATTTTTAACCTCAATCCTTGTTAATGTTAAGCTGACAGATATGGCCTGCGGCTATAAATTAATACACAGGGATCTTGCCGAAAAAATCGAACTGAAAGAAAACAGATTCGGCATTGAAGCAGAAATGATATTGAAGGCTTTGAGGATTAAGCGCAATAATGTAGCTGAAGTCCCGGTACGTTATTACCCCAGAAATCTGGGTGAGGGGAAAAAATTTAAAACTATTGACGCTTTTCGAATATTATGGACAATATTCAAATATGGCCTCCTAAAATTAAGTTGACATGCGTTTTTCTATGAAAAATCCCGGTTATTTCATCTTGCTCTTACTTCCACTGCTACTTGCTTTAACCGGCTTTTATTTATATTCCGTTAACGGGCCATATTACTTGCGAAATATCGATCCGGAATATTGCTATCTATATAATGGATTATGTATGGCCAGGCTAAATTTTATCATTACCCATCTGGATCACCCCGGCACTCCTTTACAGGTCATGGTGGCTATTATAACCAGAGTAACTCATTTATTTAACGGAAAGGATCCCTTTGTTAAGGATGTATTAAGTAATCCTGAATATTATTTGAAAGTAATAAACTATACAATAATAGTGCTTTCATCTATTGTACTTTATTCATCGGGGCTTCTGATCTTTCTAAGAACCGGTAAAATATTCCTGAGCATATTTATTCAACTATCACCTTTTATCAGCGAACCCCAGCTAACAATAGTGGAGCGTGTTATTCCCGAATCACTGTTTGTTCCGGTAATTCAGTTACTGATAACTTTTCTTGTCATCTTTTACTATACTAATGAACAATCAAGAATTTTCAGATACAAAGAACTTATCCTGGGCATTATTTGTGGTTTATCAGTGGCTGTAAAGTTTACATTCATACCGCTTATTATCATTCCTGTTTTTGCATTAAGTAATTATAAAAACATACTAAAATTCCTACTATATACTGTAATAGCATTTTTTATTTTCGCTTTCCCGGTACTTTTTAACCTTAACTATCTTTTTCAATGGTTAAAAGATTTGTTTGTCTACTCTGGAAAATATGGGGAAGGAACTCCGTCTTTTCTTGATTTAGAAACTTTTCGGATAAATATCATTAACATATACAATCAGTTCAGATTTATTTTTTATCCCTATATATTGACATTTATTTCTATAATTATTTTTCAGTTACCATTATTAAAGAAAAGAATATCGGTTTTAACACTAAGATTATTGTATGGTGTTTTCATTTCTTTCAGCCTGATCCTGTTTTTTTCGGCTAAACATTACGGTCCCCATTACTTAATACCGGCCATGCTTCTTGTTTGTTTCAATTACTTTCTTATTGTGGAAATCCTGCTGGAAGCAATCAAGATCAAAAACAGATATCCTTCCAGGGCTTTATTATACAGCATTATTGCGATACTCGCATTAATTCCCAGCTTCAACACATTTAAACATTACAGCAAACTGAGGGAAGAAAAAATTAATAACCGTTTAAAAACTGTTGAATTTATTGGTCATCTGCGAGATTATCATGCAGTTATTATTTCATCAGATGGTTGGTGCTCCGTTAAAGAATTAGCCCTTTGGTTCGGCCATCTGTATGTTAATCCTAAATATCAACCGGAGATAAAAAAAACATTGAATGACATTTATCCCGGCCGGTATTTTCATAAGGTCAGCTGGAACACTTTTCTTAATTGGAATGATAACAGAAACTGTTTGAATGATTTGCTCAATAAACATGAAAGAATTCTCGTTATTCTGAACAGGTTTAATCAAAACATCAGAAATAATTTTATTACTCTATTGGAAAATGAACCTGACTGCGAGGTTCGTTGCCTATTCAAAAACGAGCAAACAGGTGAAATGCTTTTTGAAATAAATAATAATTATGAATAATTTTTTTGGCCTGTATAATAATAATATAAATCGTAAATGAAGTTTTACCGAAACCATAAAATACAATATTCAAAGCTTGCTATAATTATTATCCTGACCGTAATCATTTGGCGAAATTTTAATTTATCCGACTGGAACCGGCCAAATAAGGTCATTCTGTGGGATGTGGTTTCGTATTACTCTTACCTTCCAGCCACATTTATCCATCATGATATCGAACTCGATTTTTTGGATAAGGGAAAAGAATATCACAAAGGAATATACTGGCCGAAGAAAACACCCAATGGCAATCGTATAATTATGACAAGCATGGGAATGTCTTTCATGTATATGCCATTTTTTTTACTTGCTCATGGATATACCCTTATAACCAGTCCGGAGAACGCTTATGGATTCTCATCTACTTATAAGTTTTTTCTTGTGATGAGTTCGGTTTTCTACCTCGCAACAGGATTAATATTCCTGCGAAAAGTATTGAAAAGATATTTTAATGATCAGGTAGTTTCAATAGTACTGTTAACAACAACACTGGCAACTAATCTTTATTGTTATACAACTACCGAACCCACAATGTCACATGCTTATAGTTTTTCCCTGATAAGTATTTTCTTATACCTGGTGATTAAATGGTATCAAGGGCCCAAACTATTGATTGCTGCACTTTTAGGACTTGTTGGCGGACTTATCGTATTGATCCGTCCGACAAATATATTGATAATTACAGTATATCTTTTCTGGGGGGTTACTGACTATAGATCTTTTAAGAACAGAATATTTTTCCTGTGGAAGAAGAAATATGCTGTATTTATAACCATTTTCGTCGCATTTTTAATATGGTTACCCCAATTAAGCTACTGGAAACATATAACAGATCAATGGTTCTATTATTCATATGGTTCGGATGAAAGGTTTTTCTTTAACAATCCACGGATCATCAAAGTCCTGTTCAGCTATCGTAAAGGTTGGTTTGTATATACTCCTTTGATGTTTGTGTCAATATGCGGACTTTTTCTGTTAAGAAAATATGTAAAAGGAGCTTTTATCCCGGTTTTTATCTTTGTTGTTTTAAATATTTACGTGATCAGTTCCTGGTGGAGCTGGTGGTATGGAGGTTCCTTCGGCTTAAGAGCTTTTATTGATTCCTATGCTATAATGGCAATCCCGCTTGGTGCAATCACTACTTATTTTCTATCTCAAAAAAAATTTATCCGGATCGGGTATCTTGTTTTTCTGTTCCTATTTCTTTCTCTGAATATTTTTAATACAATGCAATACCGTTATGGCTCTATTCACTGGGATTCCATGAGCAAAGAAGCCTACTGGAAATCATTCCTCAAACTTAAACAGCCGGAAAACTTTGAATGGTATCTCGAACCCCTGGATTATAACGCTGCCCGAAAGGGTAAATATAAACTGGAAAAAAAAGAAAAAGACTGAATCCCCTGTTTCATTTCGAAAACGTGAGTTTTATAGTTTTGAACCAACCGGTTCGCGGTTTAGTCCGGTTTGGTATTATCTTCCTCATATAATATTCGTTCAAAAATACACACCTCATAATCACGACCAAATACCTGAAAGGAATGATCCGGTTTAAAAGTTTTCAGCAGCCTGAAGTACGGACTCCCGACCATGGTTTCTTTTTTTAATCTGCAATTTGGAGTATAATGGGCCTCCCACAACACCAGTGCACCAATCTCAATACCTTTATGAGGGGCTTTGGGATCATAAACAAATTCATGGGCCTGTTTCTCATCAAAAGGATTAAAGTCTAAAAAATATATATAGTCGGGATCATAATAATATACCTTCCGTTGAGCCAGCTCTTCAGATTTCATCCATTCAGCACTTTGCCTGATCACTTTTTGCGAACCCTGAAGTGTTGTAGGTATCCTGTAGCTCTTGAACGGCATATACATAATTACAACGGCAACAAACAGAATAATCACATAATCAATAAATCTATTGCGTATGAATTGATGGATAATATCAAGAATACCGTTAATTCCCTTTAAATTAAGCAAAGCAACATAAGGTATGATCGCTGCCATATACCTGGTTTCACCATCTGAATTTCCAATGCCCGTATACCACATCAACACATGCGCTGTAAAATATATAAGAAAAGGAGTAATAACAACCACTAATTCGTCATAAGACCTATTCTTTTTTCTGAAAAAAGAAATGAAAACATGTATGATCCCCGTGATCAATAAAAATGCAACAGGCAAACCCAAATAGGTTTTTGCCGAAGCAAAGTAATGATCAAGATGGCCTGTACCATACAATTCAGTAGCCCCCCGGTAAGGCATTTTCGTGATCAGCCAGAAAATATCATGATAATGAAAAAAACCAATAATGCTATACAATACAAATGCCAACACCAAAAATGGAATAGCAATATATTTTTTTTTTAATAAAAGAGCTAATCCAAAAACAGGAACCATAAAAATGCCTTCTGTCCTAACAAAAGGAGAAAAACCAATAACGGCAGAGGAGGTTTTATACCGTTTTGATATAAACAAATAACTGGACAGAATACAAATAAAACCGAACATGATCTCCGTCATGCCTGAATACATAATAATTGTATAAATAGGAGTAAAACAGAGAAAAATAATAACCACCGGGGAATAATTATACCTTAATTTCCTGGCTATCATATAACAAAGGAATGATGAAGCAACACCAAACAGAACGTTCATGATCTGCACACCAGCAAATCCAAACTGGGCGAACGGAAAGGATATCAATGTAAATAAAGGTTTTGCCCAGTGATGAACCAAAAATTCAGGATATATATAGGCATACCGTGAAAAGCGGTAATGTGTCAGATTATCGCCTCCACCATAAAAACCCTCTGAAACAAAAAGAATGATCAGAAAAAAAATAAATACAACAACCAGGATGCTTATAGCAAGCACATTGATCTTTCTGTCTTTATTCATTCTTTAAAACTTTTCGTGAAAAAATATTATATTTTATGTGCAATAAATAGCCCTTAAACCATCTTTCCAGTTGATCTTTTTTCCTTCCTCGTATGTTCTTCCATAATAAGAAATCCCCACTTCATATATCCTGACGGCGGGAATACGAGACACTTTTGCCGTAACTTCGGGTTCAAATCCAAAACGTTTTTCTTTTAGTAATAACTGTTGAATAATTTCTGTCCGGAACATTTTGTAACAGGTTTCCATATCGGTCAGGTTCAAATTCGTGAAAGCATTCGACAAAAACGTCAGAAACCTGTTTCCGATGGTATGCCAGAAAAAAAGAATGCGATGCGGATTGTTCCCCATAAACCTCGAACCGTATACAACATCAGCATGTCCCTCCAGTATGGGCTTTAAAAGAACTACATACTCCCTGGGATCATATTCAAGATCGGCATCCTGAATAATCAGATAATCCCCTTTCGCCAGTTCAATCCTCTTGTGCAGTGCTGCTCCCTTTCCCATATTCTTTGGTTGACTGTAAAAAGTCATACGTAACTCCGGATGTTTTTTGATATAGTCTTCAACGATTTCTTTTGTACGGTCGGTTGAACAATCATTAACAATAATATACTCCTTTTCAATACCTGGTAATTCAACCACTCTGACAATCTCCAGAATATCAACTATTGTACGTTCTTCATTGTAAGCCGGGATAACTACTGATAAAAATTTTGTTTTCATTAGGAAAATTTTGAAAATAAAAATACCTATTAAAATCTGAATATTAGAAAAAAAGACATAAAAACTAATTGGTAAACAAGCGTACGAAATTAAATCAAATAAAAATATTCCCCTGTCATTATTCAAAATATAAATAGTCGGCCTTAAAATTAAATTTAAAGTGTTGTTTATTAATAATTTTAATGAATAAAATAAATATAGTCAACTGTTTTGCATGATTGATAATTTTAAAAAAACCAAGCAAAAATATAAGAATAACAAAAAAATGACTTATCCCAAAGAAGCTATTTTTTTTTAATTTTTTTGACAGCTGTAATATTTTTTTTAACTTACATTCGATTATATGTTATTTTATAATAAAGTGACCTTCTAATTAATTTAGTTATGAGATAGATTCTTATTAAATTGCCTAATAAAGCCATCTATTTAATTAATCATCTAAATAAACCAAACCATGAGATCGTT
>CAZBJH010000010.1:0-48233 GCA_964492185.1 uncultured Bacteroidales bacterium
CGCCCGACACCTGGTTTTGGAGACCAGTGCTCTACCAACTGAGCTACACCCGTGTCTATATAGTGTCTGTTCATAATGTCCGGTATCTTCGTTATTGCTTAAATTTTAAATCCTCGATATTTTGGTATTCCGCGGTTTAAAAGATTCATGCACCTTGATCCCAAACATTCTGTATAAACACTATGAGTTTATTGACAGAATCTATATAAACAGATAAATCCGTCAGGAAAATTGACGAATTTATCTATACCCAGTATTTGAACAATGACCTTATTATTCCACTATCTCAATTACCTGACCGGCTCCAACGGTTCTGCCACCTTCACGTATAGCAAAACGAAGCCCCTTATCCATAGCAACCGGGGTGATCAATTCTACAGTGATAGTAACATTATCACCGGGCATCACCATTTCAGTTCCCTCAGGTAACATAATCTCGCCGGTTACATCAAGGGTTCTTAAATAAAACTGCGGACGATAATGGTTGTGGAAAGGAGTATGACGTCCGCCTTCTTCTTTCTTCAAAACATAAACCTCAGCTTTAAATTTGGTATGAGGAGTGATTGATCCCGGCTTTGCCAGCACCATGCCACGTTTAATCTCTCTCTTGTCAACACCGCGCAACAACAATCCCACATTATCCCCGGCTTCACCCTCATCGAGGATCTTACGGAACATCTCAACTCCTGTACAAACTGTTTTACGTCCATGTGCTCCCAGTCCGATAATCTCCATTTCATCTCCTGTATGGATAACTCCGGTTTCTATCCTCCCGGTAGCAACCGTACCACGACCGGTTATTGAGAAAATATCTTCAACAGGCATCAGGAAAGGCTTATCAACATCCCGGGGAGGAATTGGAATATATTCATCAACATATTTCATCAATTCCAATACTTTCTCTTCCCACTTGGCTTCGCCGTTAAGAGCGCCTAATGCCGAGCCGTGAATAACCGGAACATTGTCTCCGTCAAACTCGTAAAAATCAAGCAATTCCCTGACTTCCATTTCAACAAGCTCAAGCAATTCAGGGTCATCAACCATGTCTACCTTATTAAGCCATACTACAATTTTGGGCACGTTAACCTGTCGGGCAAGCAGGATATGTTCACGGGTCTGGGGCATAGGGCCGTCAGTTCCCGCTACAACCAGAATTGCACCATCCATCTGGGCTGCACCTGTTACCATGTTCTTTACATAGTCAGCATGCCCGGGGCAGTCAACATGCGCGTAGTGACGATTCTCTGTTTGATACTCCACATGGGCGGTATTAATGGTAATGCCCCTCTCTTTCTCTTCGGGTGCATTATCAATCGAGTCGAAATCGCGAATTACCGACAATCCTGTTTTTGCCAATACCATAGTAATGGCAGCAGTTAATGTTGTTTTACCATGGTCAACATGACCAATAGTACCAATGTTCACGTGAGGCTTTGACCTGTCAAATTTTTCTTTAGCCATAACAAAATACTATTAATGAATCCTTTTATTATTCTTTATTTGTTAATTGTTTATTTTACTATATTCCTGTTATTTTACTATATTCCTGTCTACATAAAAAAATTGAGCCAATGATGGGAGTTGAACCCATGACCTCTTCCTTACCAAGGAAACGCTCTACCACTGAGCTACATCGGCTTCTGAGCGGGAAACGGGATTCGAACCCGCGACCCCAACCTTGGAAGGGTTGTGCTCTGCCAGCTGAGCTACTCCCGCAAATTATTTCTGATGATTTATTGATTTTTTAATTTTTGATATGAAGAGGTCCTTCCAGATCATCAAATAATCAATATCATCAAATAACGGGTGGGGAGAGCAGGATTCGAACCTACGAAGGCATCAGCCAGCAGATTTACAGTCTGCCCCAGTTGACCGCTTTGGTATCTCCCCAAAAAATGCTGAACTTGATTTTACAAATCCCACAGCGCGTTATTCATCAATTTAAAGAACTTTACCACTCGAAATAAAATGGAGATCAATGCTGCTATTATTATCAGGGTTTATTATATCAAACTGTGCCTGAATCATTTTCAAAACCAACAACTCCCCTAAATCTTGAACCGAGCCGATGGAGGGATTCGAACCCACGACCTGCTGATTACAAATCAGCTGCTCTGACCAACTGAGCTACATCGGCAATATCGTAAAGAACAGCGATTTGAATTACCCTCCGAAATCGGTTCGCAAATGTATAAATATTTTATTTATAACACAAAATTATTTTTTTTATTTTTTCGGCGTGGTTCTATACCTTCCGAAGTTTCTCCTTATGTCTTGTAATCTGGCGTTTTAAAGCTTCCACAGCATTATCGGTGGACTCTTCAAATGTTTTGCTTTGTTTCTTCGCAAACAATTCATTTCCAGGTATTTCAAGCTTAATTTCAGCTATTTTGTTTTCAGTGTTCTGGGCATTTTCCAGCTTCAAAAAAACTTCCACACCTATAATATCATCAGAAAACTGCATCAACTTCTTTACTTTTTCTTCAACAAATGTTTCCAGCTTTTTAGCTGGAGAAAATCTGACTGAATTAATCTTGATATGCATATAACAATCCTCCTTTAATTTTATGCTCGTGGATGAGCCTGGTTGTATACTGATTTTAATTTTTCAAACGTGTTGTGAGTATAAATTTCGGTGGCCGACAAGTTGCTGTGTCCCAGTAATTCCTTCACCGCGTTGAGGTCTGCTCCATTATTCAGCATATGTGTAGCAAAACTGTGACGCAATACGTGCGGGCTTTTTTTATTATTTGTGGTTACCTGGCTTAAATAATGATGTACAATCCGGTATACCAAACGCCTGTACATTTTTCCCCCTTTATCTGTAATTAACAGGTAACTGCATTCGACCTGGCCTGAATTTTCATTTCTGATTTGCAGATATTCTTCTATTGACCGGATCAAATGTTTGGATACAGGTATTATTCGCTCTTTATTTCTTTTGCCAAGTACTTTGATTTGCTGTTCGTAAATGTTAATATCAACTGTTTTCAGGCTTGTTAGTTCAGCTGCCCTCATTCCTGTCTGATAAAAAATTTCAATAATGAGTTTATCCCGCTTTCCATGAAAATCATCTTCAAAATGAAAATTATCAAGCAGATCGTTCATGGCAGCTTCGCTGATGAATTCGGGTAGTTTATTGGTGGATTTCGGCCTCACAATGGCAGATAATGGATTGACCGCGATATGACCTTCACGCTGTAAAAACTTAAAATAGGACTTTAGTGAGGATATCTTCCTGTTGACTGCGCGGGGGGTATATCCACCTTCAATAAGGCATATAATCCATTCACGAATCATATGATGATCAATATCCTGTTCAGCAACATCAGGATAATTCTTATCTGTAAAAGAGCAGAACTGCTTCAGGTCCGTTTTATACGATCCTGTAGTATTTATAGAATAACGTTTTTCGTACCTGAGGAATTGAATAAATGACTCGAATAGCTTCATATCAAGGGATAAAGGTCAGAATTCATTTGCTGGTGATTAATGAAAATCCCGGATATCCCCGAAGGAATCAAATCCCTGATACTATTCCTCTTCCTCCTGCATTTTCTGAATGTATATTGCTTTTTTAATTTCGTCTCTGCGCTGCTCGGAAGGTTTTTGAAATGCCTGTCTTGACCGTAGCTCTTTAACTACTCCTGTCTTTTCAAATTTTCTTTTGAATTTCTTCAAAGCCCGTTCAATATTTTCACCTTCTTTTAATGGAACTACTATCATAACCAATTTTTTAAAATAAGCGGCAAATTTAATCCTTCAATTAAAAATAACCAAATTAAATGCCTGAAAAATAATCACAACCTATAAATAATAAAAATCCCGGACTACTCAATATCACCAGCTATATGCTTTTTAACAATAATACTCTAAATTTAGCTAAAAATTATAACATAATAAAGCATTGTCGGGAAAATAAATGAGATAAAAAAATCTCGCGTTCTCTTGCTGAAATAGCTATAATCTTATAAAATGAGTTGGTTTTATTTTAAGCTTTCAACCTTTTTGCAGGATCCCTCGAAATACTATATTTCCAGATAATGTTTGATCCGCTGGTAAACACTATCGGGAAGAAGACTAAACTTCTTTAGATCACTGATTTCTTTCAAACCTTCTGAAAAATCAAGATATTTTTCTATTCCTTTCACCTGGTAGGAAGTCAAATAAGGATGCCGTATCAGGTCATTATATCCTGATTTATTAATATTGATCTTTTCAATGAATACTGTATCAACCACAATTCTGTTCTTTAATGAAACATAAAGTTTTTCATCAATCCCATAAACTTCTTTAAGCTGCCCGGTACAGAAAAAACCTCCCAGTAAATTACGGTATTTTACTATCCTGCTGGCCAAAACCGTTCCTATACCGTATAATTGCATTAGTTCATTTGTGTCTGCCCGGTTCAATTCTACCGGACTATGGGATATGCCATATGAACCAATGTTAAACGATCCTGAACGTGCTGAAGAATCCGAACGCGGGGAAACATCGATGTTTATCCTTGATTCAAGCCGGCGGTATGTATCCATGTCTATACCATATATTTTTTTCACATCTTCCTTCCTGTGAAAAATACCTCCGCTATTTCTGTATTTAATCATGTTGGAAGCAGCAAATGAAGAAAATCCCAGTTCCAGTAATTCTTCATACCTTACAGTATTCGGGTCAAACATATAACTTTCCTGAATAATTTGCTTATCTGAAAAAATATTATCCTGATACTGCCGAATGCTGTCTTTTTGCTCCAGCGATTGCATAAATCGTTCGGCTTTCTCCCTGAATTCAGAATTATCGTATGGCTGAGGTTCCATTAAACAGGGCAATAGCAAATTCAACAGCGAAACCAATAAAATAAGGATAAATAACACCCTTATTCCTTTTTTCTCCCTATGGGAAAAAATGAAGTATTCCTTTACCTGCTTATTGAACATAACACAGAACAGCAATAAAATTAAGCTAAAAAACACCTATCTTGCTAAGTAATACCAGGGCAATCGCGACAGGTACAATGAACCTGATCAGAAAAAGATAAACTCCGAAAAAAACAGCCTTTAGTTTTCCTTCATTTGACACTTCCCGCCTTATCTTTTTTCTGCCATGAAACCATCCCAGGTAAATAACTATTAATAAACCACCCAATGGCAACAGTATATTAGCAGCTATAAAATCAAGCAAATTAAAAAAGTTCATCCCGCCAACTGAAAATCCTGATATTCCGCTCCATGACAAGGAACAAAAAAATCCCAGTATGGAAACAAAGCCAGTTGCAATAATAGTGGCTTTTTGCCTGCTCATCTTCATTTCCTCAACCGAGAAAGCCACCACTACTTCCAATAATGATATTGAAGAGGTTAATGCAGCAACAACAAGTAAAACAAAAAATATCAGCGCGAAAAAGTAACCGCCCGCCATCTGTTCAAAAATATTGGGAAGCGTGATAAAAACCAATCCTGTTCCCGAATCTGGCTCGATGCCAAAAGCAAAAACTGCCGGGAAAATAGCTATTCCTGCCAGGATAGCAATAACAGTGTCAAATGCTGAAACGGCTATTGCCGTATTAGCCAGATTTTCGCTTTTCCTGATATAGGACCCATAGGTAATCAGTGCCCCCATACCTATGCTTAATGAGAAAAAAGCCTGACCAAGCGCTTCAAGTACAGCATTTGCATTCAATTTTGAAAAGTCGGGTTTAAATAAAAACTCAAGTCCCTGCCTTGAACCGGGGAGAGTGACAGCCCTTACGCACAGTATGATAATTATAACAAGCAGTAATGGCATAAGTATCTTGGTATATTTCTCAATTCCGTTCTGAACACCCAATATCACTATTGATGCTGTTAATACCATGAATATCATTTGCCATAACACCGGCCTGAAAGTTCCCGCCCGAAAGTCCTCGAACATGATTGTCAACTGAGCTGCAGATTTACCGGAAAAACCTCTGCCAACCGACTGTACCAAATACTCCAGCGTCCATCCTGCAACAGAACCGTAAAATGCCAGGATCATAAACGCTGCTATTACACCCACGATCCCGACAAGAAACCACGGACCACGAGGCGAAAGTTTTTTAAAAGCCCCGTATGGATTTCTCAGCGCTGTTCTTCCAATCACAAACTCCGACAACATAACAGGTATGCCGATGGAAATAATAAAAAGAAGGTAAACGATCAGGAAGGCTCCTCCCCCGTTCTGGCCTGCAATATAGGGAAATCGCCAAATATTCCCCAGACCTATGGCTGATCCGGCTGCAGCTGCAATTATACCAAACTTGCTTCCAAAAGATCCTCTTTTGGACAAATCGATTTTCACCATACGAAAAAATTTCACATGGACAAACCCTGATTAGTGTCTGTCAATAAAGATGGCAAAATGTTTTATTGGTCATGTGTCTGTTTGAGAAAGTATCATTTGCTACATTCTTAATTACGGTCAACGCAGTTCAAATCTTCAAAAGCCACTTTCAATCGTTCAACGATAGCCTTTTCACCTTCCCGCAACCAGACCCGGGGATCATACTTTTTCTTATTTGGTTTATCCGGTCCTTCGGGATTACCAATCTGACCTTGTAAATAATCATGATTTGCAGCCTCATACTTCCTGACACCATCCCAAAACGCCCATTGTGTATCGGTATCAATATTCATCTTAATTACGCCATAAGATACTGCCTCACGTATTTCAGCACGCGATGAACCCGAACCGCCATGAAAAACAAAATTTACAGGCTTTTTGGAAGTGCCGAATTTCTCCTCGATATATTTCTGCGAATTATCAAGAATAACAGGAGTTAATTTGACATTCCCGGGCTTATAAACACCATGCACATTGCCAAAAGAAGCAGCTATTGTAAACTTATCGCTTATCTTCAGTAATTCTTCATATGCATAAGCTACATCTTCAGGCTGAGTATAAAGCAATGAATTATCAATGCTTGTATTATCCACACCATCTTCTTCACCCCCTGTTACACCTAGTTCAATTTCAAGGGTCATACCTATTTTACTCATTCTCTTAAGGTATTTCTTGCATATATCTACATTTTCTTCCAGTGATTCTTCAGACAGATCAATCATATGTGAACTGAAAAGGGGTTTTCCATATCTTTCGAAGTACTTTTCTCCTTCATCCAGCAATCCGTCGATCCAGGGCAAAAGCTTCTTTGCAGCATGGTCAGTGTGTAAAATAACCGGCACTCCATATAATTCCGCAATATGATGAACATGTTTTGCACCTGATACAGTGCCGGCTATGGCAGCCTTCTGATCATCGTTTGAAAGGCTTTTTCCTGCATAAAATAATCCTCCGCCGTTTGAAAACTGGATCATAACCGGTGAATTAACCACCTTTGCAGCTTCAAGCACTGCATTTATACCATTGGTACCTACCACATTCACAGCAGGCAATGCAAACTCCTTGTCCCTTGCTATCTTAAACAATTCCTGAACATCATCGCCGGTTACAACCCCGGGTTTAATTTTATCCAATACTTTCATATCCGTGTGTTTTATAGTTTAACAAAATTATATTTTCAAAAATGTTCCGCGAATATAAAAAAATAGTTTGTAGTTGTCATAAGGCAGAGGGTAATAAAAAAGCTCATCGCTGAAAGCTCAAAGCTCAAAGCTCAAAGCCGAAAGCTTTAATAAAGCTAATCCCCTCCCGAAAGCAACAATTATCTCCTCAACTATTTTAGAAAGAAACGACCCACTTTTAAAACAATAAAAAAAAGCAGAAAGCGACCGCGGAAAAGCAAGATTTTTTATGGCATAACCGAATAGCCAGTTAAAAGGGATATCCTATCCCGAACTGAAATGCAAAATCATCCAATTTTAGCGGACGGTTCATGACAATCCATTTATTAGAACCATTGATAGCGGGATCACGTAATTTCAAACCGAAATCAAAACGGATAAGTAAAAATGAAAGGTCAAAACGGGTACCAAAACCGCCACCAACAGCAATATCCTTATAAAATTTGTTCCATTCGAAAAGAGCCCCCTCCCGTTCATCTTCACCACGAACAGACCATATGTTACCAGCATCCGCGAACAATGCACCCTCCAGTTTCCAGAATAACTTAAACCTGTACTCGATATTACCTTCAAGCTTAATATCACCGGTATAATTTTCATATTGTGATATAGTATCACCGGGATATGAACCCGGACCAAGGCTGCGTGTACGCCATGCCCTTATACTATTGGGCCCCCCTGCAAAATACTGCTTTTCAAAAGGCAGTGAGCCTGAATTACCATAGGGAAATCCCACACCTGTATAAAATCGATAAACCAACTGGCTTTTTGAATTTATCTTGTTATAATAACGAAAATCCATATCCCCCTTCATATACTGGAAAAAGGGAACGCCAAAATATTCATATGAACCGTCTGTCAGAGGATGTTCGACCAATTTGCTAACTGCTGAAAGAATATTACCCGCCGATTCGGCTACCAGCCGTATATAAACGAAATTTCTGTTTGATTCAAGCACCTGATTGCTATAACGAAATCCATACCGGGAATTTAAAACTATGTGAGGATCATAGCTTGATTCAAGATATGTCCCTTCAATAACCTCTTTAAAAGAATTGGAAAGAAAAGGTATTTTTACAAAATTCAGCTCA
This sequence comes from uncultured Bacteroidales bacterium, assembly GCA_964492185.1. Lineage (GTDB taxonomy): Bacteria > Bacteroidota > Bacteroidia > Bacteroidales > UBA10428 > JAFGSZ01. The sequence continues at coordinate 8,633 of CAZBJH010000010.1, forward strand.
ACAGGAAAAACCGAGTGATTTATATATGAATTACCACGCCAGTTATAACCAAACGAAAAATTGGCAATAGTGCGCACATAATCAGGCCTGTTTTGATAATTATAGGCAAGGCTGAGCGATGTTTTGGGATTATATTTTTTAACAAATCCCTCAAAGCGGAAGGGTAATAAAAACTTAGGGATATCAATCCCGGATTCAATACCCAGTTCGTGCATGTTTTTCAATTGGCCTCCCCGTCTGTTCTCAAGGGCTTCAATCGCACCTGTAAACTTCATACGAAAGATCTCAGCTCCCCGGAAAAGATTCCAGTTATTATATAAAAGGTTTCCGCGCACTCCAAAATCGCCTGATGAATTTGTACCTACAATCTCGAACTGATATGACTGTACTTTTCTGCGGGTCAGTTCAATATTACAATCGAGAAGATGATTACCACCAGGTTCATATTGTTTACCAAGCTCACGAAAACGGATATCCACAAGTTTAAACAATCCGACCGAAGTAAGATGACGATATGAACTGGTAACATTCTCCAGGCTGTACCGGTCCCCCGGCTGAATGAAATTTGCCTGCGTGATCACATTCGGCTTGATCTTCATTGTACTGTCAAATACAAAATAAATATCGTTATATAACAATGTATCTCTGAAAGGAGCTGCAGAATCGGAAATCGAAGATGATAATGAAGAAACATAATCCGGCTTGACATATACATCACATATCCTGTATTTCCGATGTCTCACAAGGGTGTCTCCTGTTACACTGTCAACCAGACCGGATCCTTTTATTCCAAGCAAAAGTCTTACAAGATCGCTTTCAGGGACTTTTCTCGCCTCAAAAAATATATACTCTTTAGAAAAGTTGAAATACCCTTTATTCTTCATAACCTTTACCAGCCGGACACGTTCAGCCTGCAGTTCTTCTTTGTCGAAGACCATTCCCCGTTGAAGCAATGAATTAACTGTGTCTGACAATACCAGCGACCGGATACCGGTATCTTCAAAAAAATATTCAATTTCTTTCAACCTGTATGGTTCTCCATGTGTGATCCGGTATACCACTTCCGCCTGATTCTTTCTGAAAATTACAGTATCCTTTACTTGTGCGTTATAATAGCCTTTATTTTCAAGATATTGAATAAATTCACGCTTAGTACTTTCCTTTTGATAACGGTCATAAACCACCGGTTCCTCGCCAATTTTTCGAAGCCATCCGTGAGGCCAGGCGGTTTTGTTGATATTGGACAGATTATATAAATGCAAATAAAACCTAAAGCCGAGTATATTTTTATTCGGCTGTTGATTAACCAGGGATCTCAGTTCCTTCGGATCAATATTATTTTTATCCTCAAGACGAATATCATTCTTATCCAGCAAATAATTCCCTTCAGGTACATATTTTGTTGAATTGCAGCCTTGTAGTCCGATCAAAAATATGACCACCAAGCAATAAATCACCCATTGATTTACAGTATATGACACTCCTCTCTTCAACAAAATATTCTAAAATTATTATCTTCGCGCAAAGATATACTTTTTAATCATACCTACTGAATACGTGCTGAGTAAGAATAAAATAAAATTCATTTCATCATTACAGCATAAAAAATACCGGCAAATTCATAATGCCTATATTATGGAAGGTGAAAAGATTATCAGGGAACTTCTCCTTCAGGATCATCACCATATCATAATGCTCTTTTCTACCAAAGAGTGTGCCACATTGATCGAACCCTTTATAACAGGTAATGATTTCACATACCAGATAATTTCACCGGCGGAGATGAAAAAAATAAGCCAAATGAAAAAACCACCGGGTTGTCTGGCTGTAGCTAATCCACCTGCATCCACACCTGATAATGAATCAGTCCTGAATTCACTGTCACTTATTTTGGATACAGTGCAGGATCCGGGAAATCTTGGAAACATAATTCGTATTGCTTCCTGGTTTGGCATAAGCCGCATTTTTTGCTCTGAGAGCTCTGCCGATTGTTATAATCCGAAAGTCGTTCAGGCCTGTATGGGAGCCATCCTGAGAACTGAAATTTACTACCGGGATCTGTTGGATCTTTTTACCCGGTTCAAAATATCTGATTTTCCTGTTTACGGTACTTTTACCGAAGGTACTTCTATCTATTCGTGCAAACCTCAGAAAAGAGGTTTTATTGTGCTCGGAAACGAATCAAAAGGAATTTCCCCTCTGTTGCATCCCTTTATCGGTCACAGGTTGACTATTCCTCCATATCCTCCCGGTAACAGACAAACAGAATCACTCAACATAGCTTCGGCAGCAGCTATCGTATGTTCTGAATTCAGACGCGGCATGGATTGAGGAAGGGCAAACCGGACTTATACCCTGTATTATTCAAAATGAAAAGAGACCATAAACATGGACGAGTTTATCCGGTCAATAACACTGGAGTATTGTGCAATCTCCTGGGGCGGCGGGTTACCGGAAGGACTTTCCGGAGAAAATATATTCTTCATTCCCATGGAATATTTCAATTCTATGGAAAATTTAAAATAAAGCAAATAAAAATCACAACCTACACCAAGCTCATAAAAATAATCAACCGGCTTGATCATTATCAACTGATCCCGCGGGTCATATTCCCTTTTTGTTGCCAGGTCTATCCTTGTATTTATCCCGCTGATCAGAAAAGGCCTGTAATTATTAATGCGCTTTGATTTGTACTTTACCAATAATGGAAACTCCAGATAAGAAGATTCAACCTTATATGGTTTTTTATCATCATATATCAGTTCACCTTCCTCATCAATAAAATGGAGATACCTGTCGCCAAATGATATTCCGGGCAAAAACCGCAAATCAAAATATTCTGCAATCCTCAAGTTCGAAACTGCATGTACATGGAATCCAGGCTGAAGCTCTGCAACATCAACAAATATACCATTATCTTCAGCAAATCGCGATTGCCGGATAGTATAATCCATTGTATTCAAACCCAGTGAAAAACCAAAATGTAAACGCTTATCATCATGTGTCGGATCATTCATCACCTTTGGCTTCTGGGCATTTAAACCACCTAAAAATATTGTAAGCAAAAATGTGCCGGTAATTACTCTTTGTGATATCAAAAGTATATATTTATATGAGATTTTATTAATAACGAAATCCGCCTCTAAAATAGTATTTTTATTCGAAATGAAGTTTTTAACCTGTATTAATGCGTCAGGTTTGGGGTAATCCCCATTCATTTTCATGAACCTTTGGCCCGCCTGGCCAATAACGCAGGTTAGTTATATTATATAAGATCATGTATGCATACTCCAGGTTAAGGCATACCCTCACAATATTTTAAATTTCATAATCATATCCGGAATTTAACAGCGGCTTCCCCGGATTTTACTATTTTTACCCCTTGAAACATATTCCGCGTATCATGTACACATACGACTATTTATTCAATTTCACCTGCGAGGTTTTTAAAAAAATGGGGTGTCCAACGGCTGATGCCGAAATAACAGCCAGGGTTTTCATGGCGGCCGAATTACGTGGTCTGAGTTCGCATGGGATGATAAGGATAAAAGACTACTATCAATTATGGAAGGCCGGCCGGATAAATATAAAACCAAACATACGTATTGTGCACGAATCACCCAGCACAGCCGTGGTGGACGGTGACGGTGCCATCGGCATGATCGCAGCTACCAGGTCTATGCAAATCGCCATCCGGAAAGCAGAAAAAGCAGGTACGGGCTGGGTATCAACCCGGGGATCAAATCATTTCGGCATAGCGGGATATTACGCTATGATGGCCCTTGAGCATAACATGATAGGTATCACGATGACCAATGCCAATCCGCTTGTAGCACCCACATTTTCTATCAGCCGCCTGCTGGGCACTAATCCGGTTGCCGTAGCCGTTCCCACTAAAAAACAACCTCCTTTTATTGCCGACTTTTCCACTACACCTATAGCCCGTGGGAAACTTGCCGTTGCCGAAAAAAAAGGAGAAAAGACACTGCCGGGATATGTGCAGGATAAAAATGGCCGGACATCGATCGATCCGGCTATCCTTAAGCAGGGGGGCTCAATGCTTACACTTGGTGGTGACTACGAGCACGGCAGTCATAAAGGTTACTGCATGAGTGCCATAGTGGATATTTTCTCAGCCGTCTTATCAGGTGCCAATTTCGGTCCTTTTGTACCCCCCTCGGTTGCCTATTTGCCTGTACTCGATAATAAAGTTGGTGAAGGCACGGGTCATTTTTTCGGCGCCATGCGCATAGATGCATGGCAGAAAGCTGATACTTTCAAAACCAAAATGGACGAATGGATATCTACTTTTCGCAATGCAAAGAGCGCTCCGGGCATGCCTGATGTTATGATCCCTGGTGATCCTGAAAGTGCAAAAGAAAAGCAGAACGGCAGCAGAGGAATACAAGTCATCCCTGCCGTATTAAGTGACCTTAAGGATATAGCCGGTGAACTGAATATTGAATTTGAAATAAAACAGTAATGTTGCCGGTTAAATCCTGCAGACCCGTTCACCGTTCGCAACCCATCATCACTAACCGGTCAATATTTTACTGCCCGTTATTCATAAATCCCTGCTTTTCTATCACCTTCAGGAATTCTTTTGAAAACAACTGATTATCTTCCTTTTTGTAACGGTTATCGGTGAAAATCTGAGCAAGTGTCTCCTTATTGTTCTCCTCTAATAGTTGTGCGGTTTCATCGGATCTTTCTTTTTCACCGTAAATTTCATTTATCCTTTCCTCATCATAATCCTGATACGTTTCACGGTGTACCACACCTTCAACGGGCAAACGGCCGGTCAGCCCGGGTTCCTCATCAGGATATCCCAGAACAATTGCAGCAACAGGAACAACATGTCCGGGCAGCTTAAGTATTGAAATTATCTTTTCTGCCATATAGGTTACCGTACCCAAATAACAGATCCCCATTCCCAGGGATTCTGCCGCGATTGCTACATTCTGCGAAACAAGCAAAGCATCAATGGAGGCTGTATAAAAAGAAAGAAAATTGTCATATCCCGGTTCTGCCTTACGCTGTCTGCACCATTTATTAAAGCGGTTAAAATCGGCACAAAAAGTTATATGCACAGGAGCCTGTAATACCATATCCTGTTTAAAGTGTGATTCCCATAGTTTCTCCCTGATGGATCTATCAGTGGTAACCACCATGCTGTATACCTGCATGTTGCCAGTGGTTGAAGCACGGGTTCCCGCAGCCAGCAACTGATCCAGTTCCGTGTCATTTACCGGTTTATCTTTATATCTTCTTATTGACCGGTGATTAAATAATGTTTCGAGCATATGAATTATTTTTATTGGGTAAAAAAACCTTACTTTGACGGCGAAATTATGAAAACTCAAAAAAAATCCGGCATGAATATCGAATATTATACCGTTGATGTTTTTACCGATAAGCCTTTTGGAGGAAACCAGCTTGCTGTAATTCCCGATGCAAGGGGAATATCCGGTTCTCTCATGCAGAAGATCGCAAAGGAGTTTAACTTTTCAGAAACCACCTTTGTATTGCCTCCTGATAACCCTCAGAATGATTGTAGATTCAGAATATTTACACCGGGTATGGAGATACCCACAGCAGGACATCCCACGGTCGGAACAGTGTATGTATTGCTCAATCATACCGGTATATACCCTAAACACGAACAGTATATGATGGTTGAACAAAAAATCGGAGATATAAAAGTTACTTTCCGAAAAGAATCAGGAAAACATAAACAGATCACTATGTCACAACCTCTGCCTGTTTTTGGTGAGATAAACGAAAATTACAACCGTATCGCGGAGATCCTTTCACTCAGTCATTCCGATATTGTTCAAAATTATCCTATGCAGGCTGTTTCCTGTGGAAATAACTTCCTTTTCATCCCGTTAAGATCATTGGAAGCCATAAAAAAGATCAGGGTACGTACGGACCTTCTTGATTATTACAGTGATCAACATTCCACTACTGAATTATATGTATTTACGATGGAAACGGAAAATCCTTCGTCTACCACTCACGGACGAATGTTTGCCCCGCTTTTTGACATCCCCGAAGACCCGGCTACAGGAAGTGCCAGCGGGCCATTGGGATGTTACCTGGTTAAATATGGTCTGTCTGACGGACAAAAGATAATATGCGAACAGGGTTTTGAAATAGACCGTCCCGGTATTATCAATGTGCAGGTCGAACATGCTGCTGATAAAATAACAAAAGTGCTGGTCGGCGGTAATGCTGTACTTATAAGTAAGGGTGAAATGATATTGCCCTAGCGGGGCAACATTCTTCAGATCCTTACCTTCAGGTCAGATTAATATGCCTGATCATCACCGTACTGTTTACACATATCTTAATCAGGTATAAACCGGGGGTAAAATGACAGCCTGATATGCAGGCTCCATTCAGCAGGTTATGATATTTCTTGACTGTCCTTCCTGCCATATCTATCACTTCAACCGACTTAATAATCTCAACATATGGTTCGATAAAAATACTGATCTCGTTAATGGTATTGTTACAATGACTAATTTTCGGTATGAAGCTGTTTTGCTTTTTTTTCATATCAACAGTCTGAGATCCTGAATAATAATAATTAAATCCCCCCATTTCCATACTTTTTATATTTATTTCCGAATAAGGAAGAGCGCCTGCAGCGATACTGCAGACCCTGCTCGTTCCTTCCTGATGTTAACCCGGACAATTCTCATGCCAAATATTTTGGGTATTCTAGGTATATATAGTATTAAGTCGGGTTGATTAAAAAAATGTCACCGAAAAATCAGGATATTTGAAATTTATTTTCAAAAATTTCAAATAATACAATGACAGTACATGGATGTAATGAATTTGTGCTATATTAAATTCCAGGACCTTTGCAGTCGGTTACTTTTTTTTGCGGTTTATTATGAATCCGGTAAACAGGCTTAATAAAATGAGTATCAGAACAGCCGGTATGATGACCCGCACAGAACGAATTCCCCGGGTGAGCGGCTTCTCATTGCCTATCAATACAAAGGCTGCCCAATGAAAAGGGTGTGTTTTGGTGGAATTATCAAGATAATGCAGTTTTGCCTTTTGCAGTGCCTTATTCTTTCGCATGCCCCGCTTCAGGTTTTTTCCAAACTGCCGCATTATCTCCGAAGTAGTTTGATCATTGGCTTTCCACAGGCTCATGACTATGTTCCCGCATCCTGCATATTTGAATGACCGTGCCAGACTGATTATGCCTTCTCCACGGGCAAGCTTTCCCACACCGGTCTCACAGGCACTCAGTATAGCCAGTTCCGAATTTATATTCAGGTTATAGATCTCATGAACATACAGAATACCGTCCTCCGGGCTCAGAGAATCCGCTTTTGAAAAGTCTGAAAACACGATACCCGAGTATTCAGGCTTTTCATGATTAACAAAAGCATGGGCAGCCAGATGAATAATCCCGGATCCCTGGCATTGTAATTTGAAATTATGCTCACTGGCCGCATTACCTGCAAATTGCCGGCCTTTAAAATAGCCGGAGAAAATATCAATTTCGTCTTTATTATATTGTAAACCCTCAAAACCGCCGCGCAGGATATTCGATCCGGCATCCTCTTCATCCCTGCTATAGGCATGGGATGATGAAGGATATACAGGTGCAAAGCCGAAGTATGTGTGCCGGTATTTTCGAAGTGGTTTGTCTCTTGTTTTTTTATCCTCCCCCATCAAAGAGATTGCATTTTCATATCGGATAGTATAATCCCTGAGAAGATAATCAGGGCTCTGATAATCCACAGTTTCCATATTATCAGGCATGTATCGTATCAAAAGTTCAAAGGGCAGGTATCCCAGCACCCCGTCGGGGATTATTACCAGATTATTGATCCGCTCTCCTGCAAGCTGATCCGTAACAGGCATGATCAAAGACTGATAAAGTGCATTTGCCGATCGCAAAAAGCTTTGGTATTGCATTTTGTTGTATTCGTTCTCAAACACATTTTTAGCGGACATGAATTTCAGCAGAGCGATAAGATCATCCGAAAAACCGTCAAAAGCCGGATCACCCGCCGGGATAGCAGAAAACACGATATTTTTACGCGTGATTGCCAGCACCGCCATCATACTATCGCTTACAAAATAATCCAGTACAGCTGTATTGGGGGAAACCAGCTTTTGCTGCACCTCCTCCAGTGCCATGATATCTGTATTGTATTTCAAATCATAGTATTCCGGATAATTCATTTTCAGGCTGTCTATAAAAAAAGTATACTCCTGCCGCGATCCCGCCAGCTCAACTTCCATTTTTTTAATATTGTCCGGCTTGCTGTCACTTCTGCCCTTCATATCAGTCAGCTGCTCATTCAGGTACGACACTGATGCCTTCAACCGGTTTTCTTCTTTAAGCACGTCATCCGGTACAGACCTGAAATCCTGTATACCTGCATTGCGCACTGCCTCATACAGGATACGGCTCTTGCTTTTTTCAATGATATAGTAGGCGGATTTTAATACTTCCGCGCTCTTTTCATGTTTGTATAATTGAATCAATGCTTTCATGGCATTTTCATGCAACTCTTTGCCCGTTTCTGCGAAAAATTCCTTTACATCATGTGTCTCCACGGAAAACCTCAACAAATCAAGATATTCCGAAGCAAGCCGGTAAGTCTTCAATGCATGCTTTAATAATCCGCTGTCTTTATTTGAGCTGTAATTATACCATCCGGATAAAATATCACCTTTAACAGTCAGCATTTCAACCATACTTTTGCCGGAAAGATTTCTATTGAAAGAGGGATTGCAAAATTCATCTTCTGCAATTAATTCCGGATCATCTGTAAGCAACCGCATACCTTGATTTATTAATTTTAAAGCTTCAGGATATCGGTGCATTTTTGCATTTACCAATGCAAGCTTTCTAATAATTTTAGACCTGTAATAAGTGTCAGACAAACCGTTCTTTTTAATTATACTAAAGCACTTATTATAATATAACAAAGCGCTGTCATATTCCAGGAAATGTAAGAACACATCACCATAATAGAAATATACTTCCTGCATGATATCCGGATCATTTCTCCCGGCCTGCAATGATTTATTCAAATAAAACATCGCGCTGTCTTTATTATTCAGTTCCTTATATATTATTCCCCCAAGTATATTATATGATTTATGAAGGTATTGATTCCACAATGATATTTTCCTTCTTTTTTCAATTGTATGAATCACATCAATGTAAAACGGCCTGGCTTTTTCATAATCTTTCAGCCAACAATAGAAAGCACCCAAATGTGAATGATATAGGGTGTGATATAGAATTGAATCCTCATTTTCAGGTAAATAGTTGGCTGCAAGCATATAACTGTTATAGGATTTATCAAACAATCCTGTTTGACGATAATTCATCGCCATAGTAATATACATATTAAAGAAAAATGAACTGTCAATTTTATCCCCGGACCTGTTGATATTGATTATTTTATGAATTAACTCCTGGCTCCTTTCAATATTTCCCGTTTGATGGTAATGCCTTGCAGCTGTTTTATACAACATTGAGATATGATGATTATCCCGGTCAAGGAAATGCACAAACGTATCCCTGTATGATTCGTATATGCGAAATGATCTGTTTAAATATTTTTCGGCCTCTGATATCCTGTTATAATGATCAAGAAAGCGGACAAAGAGATAATTTACCTCTAACAACTTATCCGGCATTTCATATAGCATGGCAATTTCCTTCATCCTGTTCAGGTAAGGCATAAGAGAATCAAAATCTGAATAAAAAACAGCCCTTTCGTCAAGAAGATTATAAATACTATCGATTTTATTATGTCCTTCATGGTTATCAGTCTCTGAAGAATACAAACCAAAACCTGAAAACAAAAAGATTGCCGTTATGTATATTTCTCTTTTCAAAACATGTAAACCACAATATTATATTCTGATTAATAAAATTCCCTCATCAACTTATGACCTGAGAAAGTTGAAGAGGGAATAATAAAACAATATGCAGGTTCATTTATTTATCAGCCCTGTCCCAAATTGAAATCATATACTTTTTACCCTTATAGTAATGAGGCAACAGTATCCTGTACACATCGACATAATCTTTGTCAGCCTTAAAAGAGAAAGATACTTTTGCAAAGATCTTTGAATCCGCTTCAATAAAAGTAAGCCCTCCGCCTGTTTGCCGGGAAGTTGATTTAACATTGCCATTATTATCAATTATTTTAGCTTCAATATTCTCTCTTCCCTTTAAATCTTTATTCACCAAATAATAAAAATCTATTTGATTTCTTTTCCCATTTTTTATCAGATTAAAATCTGTTGTGTCGGGCGGCAGGGGAGGATCCGGAATTTTTTCGGAAAGAGCTACTAAATCCATATTCCTGGGATTAATAGCTGTTAGTTTAGTGTAATTTAATGTATCAAATGGCAGCGCTGAATCGGGATAATCATTCTCAATATTCCTGTTTAGACTGTCATTTGTTTGCATCGCTTCCATCATATGTGATACAGCAGTTGTATCCGGTGGTAACGGAGGGTCAGGAATATGAACAAAATAACTTCTTGTGCATCCTGACGAAAAAATTACAATAAATAATAAAATTAACGTGCCGAAATTTAGAGGACTGGTGAATTTAGCTTTTTTTTTCATAATACTGATTTTAGTTATTAATTTAGTGTTTGTTCAGAAAGTTCCATTTGCAAGGCTTGCGCAGTCCGAAAATGCGGAGTTTACTAGTCGTAAATGAGCAATTTTCGGACATTAGCTAAGCAGATAACGGACATTATGGACAGACACTAATTAGAGTCTGTCAATAAACTCGTAGTGTTTGTTCAGAATGTTCGAGATCAAGGCGCGTGAGCATTTTAAACCGCGGTATACTAAAGTATTTGAGGATTTAAAATGTGAGCAGCAACGCAGATATCGGATATTATGAACAAACACTAATTAATGTAAAAATCGAAAAAAGTATGATCCAAATCAATTAATTTTGCTGTTTTTTTGACAGAAAAAGCGTTTATGGACAATCCGACCATCATTACTGCTATTCGTTCAGGCGGAAGCGACCGTGAAAAGTGCCTTACGGATATCTATACTGATAATTTTTCCCTGGTTTACAGCATGCTGAAAAAGCACTCACTTTCCAAAGAAGAAGTAATGAATGCCTATGCCGATAGTATCACTCTGTTCAGTGACCATGTCATGAAAGGTACTTATAAAGGATCAGCAAAATATTCAACCTTCCTGTTCAGCATTCTTAACAATAAGTGCATTGACATTATCCGGGAAAAAACGACTCATAAGAGTAAACAGGAAAAAAACTATGTGAGAATTGATCATATTAAAGATCATACAGGCACGGACGATGATATAGTTGAAAAGTTGACAGCCAGAGTGCAATGGGAATTGCTTAACAGACTGATGGACAGATTGCGGGGTAAGTGCAAAAAAATACTGCTTGACTGGAACGACGGGTATAGCATGTTTGAGATCGCCTCAAGGAACGGCCTTTTAAATGAACATACGGCACGCACGGCACGGTATAAGTGCTTCAGGCAGTTGATGCAAATGGTGAAGGGGAGTCGTAAAGGTATTCGGTAATCAGTAGTCGGTAATCGATAATCGATAGTCGGTAATCAGTAGTCGGTAGTCCGTGATCGGCTATCGGCAGGGATGAGGCGGAAGGGTGAGAAAGTGAACAGTGAGCAGTACTGCAAAGCTAAATTATTATATAACTGATAAACACTCGAATAATGTCAGGGAATCTGGAATATATCGAAAAATACTTAAACGGAGAGCTTTCGCCTGCCGAAAGGAATGCTTTTGAAGAACAGATGGATACGGATGAGCAATTCCGTGAAGAGTTCAGGTATTATATGATCTCAAAACAGTTGATCAAACGTGAGGCTGACCGCCGGTTAAAGGATAAGCTGAACCTGATTGGAAATAAACTGGATAAAGAAAAAGAAATCAAAAGGACTGCATCATTAATCCGCACGGTAGTCCGTTTTGCTGCAGCTGCTATTCTGGCCGGGATTATTGTTGCTGCCGCGTTTCTTTTGATAGATTCAGGTAAGCCTTCTGCAGATCAACTGATAAGTGAATATTTTGTGCCGGCATCTCCCGGTGATCTTATACAGCGGGGTTCTTCGTATGAAAAGTCTTCCGGGACAATAATGTGGGACTCCGCTTTTCATTCAATAGCAAACAATCAATATCAAAAGGCAATACCTGCACTGGAACAACTCCTCAGTCAGGATTCTATCCCTACCTCCCCTTCACTGCTCCAATTTCTTTTGGGAACATGCTTTTTTGAAACCGGACAATACGAAAAAGCCGTTTTGACTTATTCAGATATTCAACCCGAAAGCGGCTTATACTTTGGCTCACAAATAAACAAAAGCCTTTCCCTGCTTAAAACAGGAGATATCACCAAGGCCATACAAACTCTTGAAAAACTGCTTTCCAATCCGGCTGTTCCGGAAAAAAAGCCGATCCGGAAACTGATCCGGAATTTGAAAAATCTACAATAATACGGATGGAAGATCACGTGAGGGATGCAACAGTTAATGAAACCCGCGGGCATGTTAATCCGAAATCATAAAACCTGTCTCCTGATTTCTCAAATAGATTTTGTATATTTCGATGGCAGAAAATTGATTCTGGATATGAGAAGTAATAATATGTTTAACCATTAACACCAAAGCTATAACGATGAAACCCTAACCATTAAGAAAGTTTGAATATGAGGTACAAAGGATAAAAGGACATGAATATTTTAATAACCTGGTTATTGGTGAGGGTTCACCGAGCACCTTATTAAATTACTAATTCGCGAGGTAACATATACCACAAGCATTTATTAAAGAATTAATAATTTGTAAACTATAACATTAATTATATTATATACATATGAAACCAAAAACCTTTGCAATATTATGTTTATCGCTGTTTACTTTTGTACTTTTTTGCTCTCAAACACCAGAAGATCCTTTTAAAGGGATCACCAATAAAAAAGTATTGCCCATGCTGAAACACCTGCCATATGAACATGGAGGTTTCAATATTTCGGCAACGGACGGCAGATTTTTACATGACCTGATCCTGGATAAAGACCTGAAAAGGGGCCTGGAAATAGGAACATCAAACGGATATTCCACACTTTGGCTGGGACTGGCCTTCAGCCAAACCAATGGCAGGATCATTACCATTGAGATCAATGAAGACCGGGGAAAGGAAGCACGGGCAAACTTTAAAAAAGCAGGTTTGCATAAGGTGATCGATTCGCGTATCAATGACGCGTTGAAAGAGATACCGGAAATCGAAGGAGAATTTGATTTTGTTTTTATCGATGCCTGGAAACCGGATTATATCAAATATTTTAACCTTTTGAAAAACAGGATTATGCCCGGAGGCGTGATCACTGCCCATAATGTATCATCCAACCGTTATTCCATGCGTAATTTTCTGGAAATTATCAAGAAAGACCAGAGTTTTATCACTACGGTTCACCGTATGGATAATACTGGGATAAGTGTGAGTGTTAAAAAATAGTATTTATCATCAATCCTTATCTTTATGGGAAAGACCGGGCTAAAACGCAAGCTGGGCATTGGGTCACTTGCCGGTATCGTGGTAGCAAATATGATAGGTGCGGGCATTTTTACCACCTCCGGTCTGCTGATGGATAACCTGCCCAATCCCATTCTCATACTTGTACTCTGGTTAACCGGAGGTTTTATTGCTCTGCTGGGAGCTGTGGTTTACGGAAAAATAGGAACATACTATCCTTACGCGGGGGGGGAATATTTATATATCACCCGCATCTTTCACCCCTTACCGGGTTTTTTAAGCGGATGGATATCTTTCATAGTCGGATTTTCTGCACCTGTTGCCGCATCTGCTATCGCATTCGGTGAGTATTTCCTGAACGGACTGGGAACAAATTTTCAGCAACCTGAAAATGCGATCATGTTCAGGAAAGGATTGGCCATAATGATTGTTGTGATCTTCACCCTGACCCATCTGGGCAGGATCGAAACCAGTGCAGGTGTGCAAAACATACTTACTTTCGTAAAAATCCTTTTGATCATATTTCTTGTTACCGCGGGATTACTGACTGGAAATGGCGATCATCAGAGGGTATTCATCAACAGCGGATTACCGGGCGAATTTTCAGGACTAAAAGCTGCCGGTTTATCACTAATATGGATCATGTTCGCGTATAGTGGCTGGAATGCCTCGTCCTACCTGGGTTCGGAAATAAAAAACCCGGACAGGAACCTTCCTCTCTCCCTGTTAATTGGCACAGGCCTTGTTATCATCCTGTACCTTGCCCTTAACTACCTGTTTGTTTATGCTATTCCGATTGAGCAAATGAAAGGGGTTTTGGCTGTGGGAAGTTTGGCTGCCCGGCAACTTTTCGGTGCTGCCGTGGAAAGGATCTTTTCATTGTTTGTCGCCATAGCCCTTTTATCCTCGATCAGCGCTTTTATTATCCTTGGACCAAGGATATATTATGCCATGGCAGAAAACGGACATTTTTTCTCCTTTGCCGGTAAGATTCATCCCCGCGCGCGGGTCCCCTACTATTCAGTAATCATCCAGAGCACAATTTCAATTATTATGATCCTCACGGGTACTTTTGATCAAATTTTAACATATATGGGGTTTTCATTAAGTATCTTTCCGGTAATAACGGCATTCGGTATTTTTTTTATTAAAGACAAGGATAATCCCCCGGGAATGTTATATAAAACAGCCGCAGCATTGTTTATCATACTTTTCCTGATCATCCTGTTCCTGACCCTGGCCGAACGGCCGGTTGAATCATTGATCGCTGTTGCTATTGTGCTTACAGGTATACCGGTTTATTTCCGTGTGAAAAAAAGCAAGCTTCGGGACTATTGAAAACTTCAAAAGGCCACCGCAAAACATATTCTTTTATTTTTCATATCTGTTTCTTTTTCTTTTGATTTGATCAATACTTTGTTTTATTTTTATATTCCGTTTAATCCGATAACCAAATAAAACACATCATGAAAAAAACCACGCCCTCCATTCTGTTATTTATAGTAAGCCTGTTGCTTACATTTATTTCAATAAATGCACAAACGGCACCGGATTTTTTACCGGATTACCCGAAAACTTATAATATCCGTGATGACAAATTTACTCTTGTAGTACAAATGGATATGAATTGCACAGTATACCATGTTACACGGCCGGCCGCCGACCCGGCCCTTAACCGCACGGAAATACTTGCCGGAGATGCATTTGTTGCTACAGCAAATGATTCAGCGGGTGTAATTGTTACAGGGCTCGATGCCGAAACAGACTATAAAATCTATATACTGGCATGCAATGATGAAGCCGTTCCTGACTGCCAGGAAGATTCCACGGTACTCGAAATAACCACCACTCCTCCCCGTTCTCTGGATCTCACTTCCCCCGTGGGGGGAAATACATATTTTGTTGGTGATTCGGCAGTTATCGAATGGACATCAGCAAATATTGACAGCTTTATGATATGGATCTATGACCCCCAGGTCCCCCACTGGTTTGATCCTACTAACAACAACCCTTTCGGGCCACAATGGAGCGGATACAAGCTTCCCATACCGCTTGATGCAGGCACCGATTCGGTAAACATCCGCATTGCAGATGCGCAGGATACCACTTTCTGCGATGAATCCGGATTTCTGTATCTGGCCGATACAATTGATCCTGAAATAATCAGCCTGTCTCCACCCAATGAAGAAGTTAACGTGGATACTTCTCCCTCACTTGAGATCATTTTTAACGAAAGAGTATTTAAAGGCGATGAGGGAACAATTACCATAAGAAAAAAAGCAGATGATTCAGAAGTTGAATCTATTCAGATCGGCAATACAAAGATCACTGTTGCAAGGGAATTGGTCACAATAAGTCCGTCAGTTCCCCTGGATGTCAGTACCGAATATTATGTGGAGATCAGCCCGGGAACCTTTACAGATTTCCAGGATAATGAATTCCCGGGTATTGCCGGAAATGACACCTGGAGCTTTACAACCATACCTGATAATGAAGCGGAGATCCTGAATTTTATACTTGATCAGGAAGCGGGTGAAGCGGTTATCAATTCTGTCAATGCCACCGTGGAAGTCGAACTGCTATACGGGACACAAGCTGACAGCCTTTTCCCCGAAATAACCGTATCACCGGGTGCCGTAATTGATCCTGCCTCGGGGGATAGTATCGATCTTACCAATCCGGTTACCTACACCGTAACTGCTGAAGACGGAACTACAACAAAAGAATGGACGGTTACAGCAAGTGAGGCTGAAGAAGACCTTATACCCCCGGCATTTATTGATCCTTTCCCGTTGATAAAGAAGATTACAACAGAAGGATTTGAAATCGCCGTTCAGCTCAATGAAAAAGGAAGAATTTATTACCTGGTGCAAAATTCAGGAGATCCGGCACCCCAAAAACAGGATGTTCTTGAAGGGGGTACCATACCAGTAGAGCAAGATTCGCTTACTTTCCGCGGCACAATTACCGGACTTACAGCCGGAGCTGCATATGATGTATATCTAATTGCTGAAGACAATCAGCTCATTCCCAATGTTCAGGATGAATTGAGAGTTCTTAAAGTAACTCTGAAAACACCTGTTATTACGGACGACCTCATAATATCCGAATATATCGAAGGCAGCGATAATAACAAGGCCATCGAGATCTACAACGGAACAGGTTCTGATATTGACCTTTCTGAATATGCCCTGAAACAATCCAATAACGGTGCCGGATGGGGAAGAATAATGGTTGATGAAACACCCGTGGACAGTGTTGTATATGTGCTTCAGCTTACCGGCACCCTGCCTGATGGTGATGTGCATGTTATTTATAATGCCGGATCCCGGGAAGAAATTATCCGGGTCGGCGATACCGTAACAACTTATGATGACAGTACTCCCGGTTCGCGAATAGCAGCCTTTAACGGTGATGATGCCATAGGATTGTTTAAGAACGAAGTCCTGATCGATGCCATTGGTTATCCTGATGAAGATCCGGGAAATGCATGGGATGTTGCAGGAGTGGACGAGGCTACAGTTGATCACACCCTCGCGCGTAAGCTTACCGTAACTTCGGGCAACACTGACTGGTCAGTTTCCGCCGGAACAGATGCCGGTAATTCGGAATGGGTTGTATATGAACAGGATAATTTCGACTATCTTGGTTTCCACGGCGAACCAACGGGGAATACTAAACCTGGGATCCATTATATCCTTACTGAACCTGAGAAACCTGATGAAACTGATGAAGTTATAATTAAAAGCTACATTACCGATGCTGATGGTATAATAACTGATGCAATATTAGCCTGGGGCACGGAATCCGGTCACCTCATTAACATTATCCCTATGATGGTCCTAACCGGAGATACAGCTTATTCAGCCGAAACAGCAATACCCGCCCGGGAACCCGTGACAACTGTTTATTACATGATAACGGCCACGGATGACGATAACGAATCAACCGGAGAAAAAGCTTCCTATACAATACCTCTTAATGTGTCAATTTCTGATATACAATTCACTACCGATCCTTCAGGTGATTCTCCATACCTGGGAACGTTTGTTTCTACTTCAGGGTATGTAACAGCTGTTAAAAGCGATGGATTTTTTATTCAGGATTCGGTAAAAGCATGGAATGGCATATTTGTTTATGACAACGGAGATAATGATGTTCAGGCAGGCGACTCGGTTACCCTGTCAGGTACTGTTGACGAAAATTCCGGACTTACGGTAATAAAAAACATTGACTATATACAGGTTGATCAGATTGATCATGAATTACCCCCGGTTGTGCTTAATCCCGATGAAGTTACAGAACCCTATGAATCGGTTTTGATAACTATTCTGGATGGAAGATGCACTGATGCCGATGCCGGCGATGGCATGTGGGAAATCAGTGACGGAGAGGATACCCTGCTGGTGGATGATGATATATTCCATTTTGAACCGGTATCCGGTTCTACTTACACGGTAACCGGAATAGGCTACCATTCAACCGGTGGATTCAGGATCCTCTTACGGTCGGCAGATGATATCACAGAATATGTGCCGGAGAATGAAGCACCTGAGATCAGCGGGGTTACCATCACACCCGAAACCATTTATGAAGATGATGACATTTCAATAACCGCGACCATTACTGATGATACATACGTGGAATCCAATTCAGTATACCTGTTTTACGGTTATTCAGCAGGTGATTATCCGAACAAGATCACCATTGAACGTTCAGACATAAACGGGGATGTGTTTGAAGCTACCATACCGGCACAGGATCCGGGCATTACGGTCTATTATAAAATAACGGTAAACGACAGTGATACTGATGATCCTAAATCGACAGATTATGAAGGCAGCTTTTATATTAATTTGCCTGTTGCTACGGAAGAACTCCTGATCTCCGATGAAATTTTGATCTATCCAAATCCCAGCGAGGGAATATTCTTCATCAGGCTGCCGGATAATCTGCCACAAACGTATACCATCGAGATCATCGCGCGGGACGGAAGCATTGTCTATAAGAACAGGATCACAAATCATAGTGAGTTCATTAAGATAAACAGCGGAGATCTTAATAAAGGATTATTTTATATTTCCTTCCTAACAGAAAACGACAGAATAACCGGAAAACTGATCATAAAGTAACCATAACAAAAACAGTATAAAAAGGCGGATTTTTTATCCGCCTTTATTATTTATCCAACATTAATAATTGGCCGTTTATCAAAACAATATAAACACCTGTCATGCAGCAGGTAAAAAATGTAACAAAAGGCTGCTGCTATCGTATTATTTCAAAAATCTCCCGGTCATTACAATTTCCATGGAGATAATTTGTTTTAATACAAGGTTTAACTAAAAATTCAGGTAATGAAAAAAATTATTGTAGTTTTCGTAGCAGCTTTAATGTTGGCAGGTGTATTAACTTCTTGTAACGAACAAGTTTGTCCCGCGTATGTTAAGGGAGAACCTCAGCAGGTAGAAAATCACGGATAGAGATTGCTTTATAACAAAAAAGATTACTTATTTTTGAAAAGTAATAATAAATAACATATATTATGAAAAAATTGTTAGCCCTGACGGTTGCCTGTATATTTGTTATCGCACTTTTAATTTCCTGTGGTAGCAGTAAAGTTTGTCCGGCTTACGCTTCAGAAGATACAGAACAGTCAGATACTGAAAACAGCTAAACTTTTCCCTCCTTATTTTTAATTTTTTATTCGTATTTTAGCCTCTTATGAAGATGTTTCATATATTATATGAAGAGGTTGATATATGCGTATAGTTCATGTCCTCATATTGTTGATTTATATCCTTCAACCAGCCTGTGGGCAGGGTGAAATTGAGGAACAGGAAAAGATATTCTACCGTAATGAACGAACAATTGCATTTCTGTTAAATTCAAATGGCATGGCTGCAAATTTCCGGTATGCCAAAAGAATCGATGCATTTAAAAAAACAACCTACGAAGTTGAATTAGCAAATATCAAGCATCCGAAAGAAGAACGGCTTTCCACCAACACTTATCCTGCAAGCGGAAGTTTTGTTTACGGAAAAACCAATCTTTTCATCAACTTACGCGGCGGTATCGGTTTACAAAATGAAATTTTCAGAAAACGGGACCGTGGCGGTATTTCTATCCGTTACTTTTACAATGTCGGCCCTGCAATTGGTTTCCTTAAACCCATTTATTATAAAATCCTGTACTACGATAACAACAATCCCACGGGACCGGGTATAAGAAAAATAGAAAAATTTGAGACAAGCAATCATACATCAACCGGTTATATTGAAGGCAAAGCATCATTTTTCAAAGGTTTTGACGAACTGTCAGTTGTTCCCGGTGCTTATGGTAAAATAGGTTTTACATTTGAGTTCAGCAAATTTGATGAAGTATTTCATGCAATTGAAACGGGGATTATATTCGATGCCTTTCTGAAAAAAATGCCCATCATGGCAGTTGAAAACGACAGCAGATTTTTTTTCGCACTTTTTGTAAGCTACCGCTTTGGAAAAGTTATCGATGCCCAATTCCGCGGTCAGCCGGACGAAATTGACAAAATCCTTTTGGAATAGATTGTTAAATAGTGCCCGTCTATAAAGTTGGTAAAATGCTTAAATATACAGGTGTCTGTTCAGAAGGTTCCATTTGCAAGGCTTGCGCGGTCCGAAAATGCGGAGTTTACTATTGTAAATGACTATTTTGAAAACAAGAGCAACTAAATTATAACCAGCCGGATAATTATCAAACTTTCCCGAATATTAAAAACTCTTTATCCTTTTTGACCAATTGAATTAATTTTTTTATTTTTGCATTTCATTTTCCCAAGTTACTATTAATAATTAAATAATATCATTTAAACTATGGCAAAAATTAAAGTAGGAATCAATGGTTTTGGCCGCATTGGAAGATTAGTATTTCGTGCTGCTATGAATCAGAATAATATTGAAATAGCAGGTATCAATGATTTGATAAATGTCGATTACATGGCTTATATGCTGAAATACGATTCAACCCACGGTCGCTTTCAGGGTAGTGTTGAGGTTAAAGACGGCAAACTGATTGTTAACGGAAATCCTATCCGTGTGACATCAGAAAAAAATCCTGCAGATCTGAAATGGAGTGATATAGGAGTTGAATATGTTGTTGAATCAACAGGTCTTTTCCTTACTAAAGAAAAAGCCCGGGGCCATATTGATGCAGGCGCAAAAAAAGTGATCATGTCAGCACCTTCGAAAGACGATACGCCTATGTTTGTTATGGGTGTAAACCAAAAAAGTTACAGCAATGACATGAGCTTTATTTCTCTCGCTTCCTGCACGACCAACTGTCTGGCACCGATAGCGAAAGTCCTCCACGACAATTTTGTAATTACGGAAGGATTAATGACAACAATTCATGCTACAACATCAACCCAAAGAACAGTTGACGGGCCCTCGATGAAAGACTGGAGAGGCGGACGGGGTGCTTCACAGAATATTATTCCATCATCCACAGGTGCAGCAAAAGCTGTTGGGAAAGTAATTCCCGAACTGAACGGTAAACTTACAGGAATGGCATTTCGTATACCGACCCCGGACGTGTCGGTAGTTGACCTTACCTGCCGCCTGGAAAAATCCACCACTTATGAAGAGATATGCAAATTAATGAAAAAGGCTTCAGAAAATGAATTGAAGGGAATTCTGGGATACACTGAAGAAGCGGTTGTTTCAAATGACTTTTTAGGGGATCCGAGAACATCAATTTTTGATGCAGGAGCCGGTATTATGTTAAATCCCAACTTTGTGAAAGTAGTATCATGGTATGACAATGAAATGGGATATTCAACTAAAGTATGTGAATTCATCGAGTATATGAATTCAGTAAAATAGTGCCCGCCTATAAAGTAGTCAAAATATTTGACTGGTCACGTATCTGTTCTGAAGGTTCCATTTGCAAAGCTCGCGCGGTTCGGAAAAGCGGGGTTTACTAGTCGTAAACGAGCAATTTTCGGGCAAGCGTAACGCGGATATCGGACATTATGGACAGACACTAAATAAGACCAAAAACAGGCATACAAAAAGGGGATCATATACAGGTCCCTTTTTTTATCCGATCAAATATACTCAATAAGGTTAAAAGGTACTTTTATTGTCTTTTTGTAATGATCTCCAAGACTGAAAATTGCTTCATCATCTTCTTCATAGTACCAGTTTATAACACAATTCTTCCCATCATCATACATCTTCTTTGCTATTCTCAATATTCCCAGCAGGTACTTGGATGATCCGCTGTTAACATATTCCAGATTAAGCTCCAGTATAGTCCTTTCCGCGGGATCATCATAATATTCTTCAATCCATGCAATGAGCTTTTCAAAAAATTCACCGGGATTTTCCGGAATTGACCGTCCTTCGATCCTTAATATACCGTCGCCGGGATTAAAATCGATCCGGGGTGTAGTAGCTGTTTTTTCAATTTGTAAAGGCTGCATATCTACTTGTTAATCAATAAATAATATTTATTTAATTCACAATACTGTTATTCATCCACGCCAATATCCTGTTATTCATAACGTAACGCGACTATCGGATCAAGACGGGATGCCTTTAGGGCAGGAAAAAATCCCGAGATCAAACCGACAACCGTGCATAATATTAATCCGGCGATCATCCATTTCCAGGGAACAATAAACGGTGATTTCAATACCATCGAAACAATATTCCCGACAATTATTCCCAGTATTATTCCGATAATTGCTCCATACTGACAGATCAGTACCGCTTCAAACAGGAACTGCTGTTTAATAAAACCGCGCTTTGCTCCTATTGCCTTTCGTATACCAATTTCCCTGGTTCTCTCCGTAACCGAAACCAGCATGATGTTCATCAGTCCGATAGCAGCTCCGAAAAGAGTTACTATACCAATGACAGTGGCAGCGATAGTCACAAATTTTATGTTTTCAATGAACATCTTTGAAAGGTTGTCGCTTTTGTTAATAACAAAATCCGATTCATCGGTGACATGCAAATTACGCGTTATTCTGAACAGGCTTTCCGCCTGGCCGACAGTTTGTTCATACAAAGTATGACTTCGCGGAGTTATGCTTATGGAATAATTCATTTCAGGACGCGAAAAATATTGCCTTACAACGGTATATGGCAACAGACAAACATTATCACTACTGTTAATTGCTGTCCCCTTTTCTCCCAACACACCTATTACTTTAAATTTCCCATTACCGATTGAGATCACTTCTCCAATCACCGGTTCATTCGATTCGAAAAGTTTATTCACCAGTTCGTTTCCGATAACAACAAAATTCCGGTTCATTTCAATTTCCTGCTCTGTAAAAAACCGGCCTTTGTCAATTTCATAACCTGCTGTAATAAGGTAGTTTTCATCGGTTCCTGTAACAGAAACGTTGGGATTCGTTTTATTCGATCCGCGCCGGATTGTTGCCATACCGGTAGCATGGACAGAAATCGAGATCGTGGCAGGCATATTAAACCGTGCTTTAAAATCCCGTGCCTGACGATATGAAATATAGTCATAATTTCTGCGCCTCTGACGTTGGTTACCAATCTGGATATCCATACCGCGGCTCTCAATAGTAAATGTATTTGCACCCATTGTTGCAAACTGACTGCTTATTGATCCTTTGATCGAGTCAATAGCCGTTAGGATCCCTACCAAAGCCATAATACCGAAGCCAATTATCAATACTGTAAGAATAGTTCTGACTATATTGGCCCTGATGGATGCCGTTGATATCCGGTACATTTCCTGTAAAACAGCCAGGTATTTCATATCAGGTTGTTTAAGCTATGTTTTCAGGATTAAAAATAAGCAATTTCATTTATAACGGTACCTGATTGTATGAAAATATTCAAACAGCCTGCATTACAAACTACATTAATAATACAGGATATGACAATATAGCCTGCATTATTGGCTTCGCCGAGCTAAAGGTTCATAAAAATGAATGAGAATTATGTAATATGTTGAAGAACATTAAAATAACAAATTAGAACCGTGAAATATATTTTTCATTCATTTTTACAAAGTGCGCCAATTTCAGGGCATCTGCTTCGTCGCGAAAGCTTCGCGGTAGGGTTCTACAGCTTCAGCTTCTGACGCCTTGCATCTGCCCCAAACTTGACGCATGAATAATACAGGATATATTGGGTAAAACGTGTTTTTTAGTGAACAGTATATAAACTGCATATGTTACCTGAGTAGTCACCCGTGATCAGCATCCGGCAACCGGTTATATTCCCAGATCAGCATGAGCATAAAAAAATATAACAAGATATCCGATTATTTGAATAAGAAATTTATTATGATTTCTTTATTTTGCGGTACATTTTAAAAAATACAGAATATGGCTTTTGATATTTCAATGATCAGGAATGTTTATTCAGGTTTTAAAGATAAGGTTGATACGGCCCGTAAAATAATAAACCGGCCCATGACCTTAACCGAAAAAGTGCTCTATGCCCATTTGGCAAAAGAGGATGTTCATCATGCTTTTAGTCGTGGAACAGACTATGTTGAATTTCATCCCGACCGTGTTGCAATGCAGGATGCTACTGCACAAATGGCATTACTTCAATTCATGCAGGCAGGAAAGAAAAAAGTTGCTGTCCCTTCCACGGTGCATTGTGATCATTTGATACAGGCGAAAGCAGGAGCAAAAAAAGATTTAATGACGGCCACCCGCGATAATAAAGAAGTATTTGACTTTCTGGCTTCCGTTTCCAATAAATACGGTATTGGATTCTGGAAACCGGGAGCTGGTATCATTCACCAGGTAGTGCTTGAAAACTATGCTTTCCCCGGTGGAATGATGATAGGCACCGATTCCCATACAGTGAATGCCGGCGGGCTGGGTATGATCGCCATTGGTGTTGGTGGTGCCGACGCGGTGGATGTAATGGCAGGTATGCCCTGGGAACTGAAATTCCCCAGGCTGATAGGAGTTAAGCTTACAGGAAAAATGAGTGGATGGACCTCCGCCAAGGACGTTATTTTAAAAGTTTCAGGTATACTTAGTGTAAAAGGTGGCACAGGCTGCATCCTTGAATATTTTGGCGAAGGAGCACGTTCTATTTCCTGCACCGGTAAAGGAACAATATGCAACATGGGTGCTGAGATCGGGGCAACCACATCGGTATTCGGCTTTGATGATAAAATGGCTGATTACCTTAAAAACACCGGAAGGGAGGATATTGCCCTTGAAGCTGAAAAAATTACCGCCTGTCTTTCAGGTGACGAAGAAGTATACGCTGAACCTGAAAAATATTTTGACCAGCTTATAGATATCAACCTGTCTGAACTTGAACCCCATGTTAACGGTCCCTTTACTCCCGACCTGGCAACGCCGGTTTCAGAACTGGCAAAAACAGTTAAAGAAAACGGATGGCCTGAAAAACTCGAAGTAGGTTTGATAGGATCGTGTACCAATTCGTCTTACGAAGACCTAACCCGCGCTGCATCCATAGCTCAACAGGCTATAGATAAAAAACTCATTGCAAGATCTGAATTCACTGTCACACCCGGGTCTGAACAGGTAAGATACACAGCCGATCGTGATGGTATTTTAAATGTGTTTGAAAAGATCGGCGGAGTGGTACTGGCAAATGCATGCGGGCCATGTATCGGACAATGGGCCCGCCACAATGCAAGTAAGGAGGAAAAAAACTCTATCATGACTTCCTTTAACAGGAATTTTGCCAAACGCAACGATGGTAATCCCAACACATATGCCTTTGTCGCTTCACCCGAAATTACAACAGCTTATTCCATTGCCGGTACACTCATCTTTAATCCGGTTACCGACTACCTTGAAAATGAAAATGGTGAAAAAGTAAAGCTGGATGAACCAAAAGGTATTGAGATGCCTGTAAAAGGTTTTGAAGTAAAAGACAGGGGCTATCAGGAACCTGCAACAAATGGTTCTGACATTAAAATTCATGTTGATCCCAAATCAGATAGGCTGCAACTGCTTCAGCCCTTTGAACCCTGGGATGGAGGAGATATAAGAGGTCTACGCCTGCTGATAAAAGCAAAAGGCAAGTGTACGACCGATCATATATCAATGGCCGGCCCGTGGCTTCATTACCGGGGGCACCTTGATAACATTTCAAATAACATGCTGATCGGAGCAGTCAATTTTTTCAATAACGAAACCAACCTCGTTAAAAACCATCTTACGGGTGAATATGATAAAGTGCCGGCTACACAACGCATGTATAAAAAGAATGGAATATCTTCAATTGTCGTCGGTGATGAAAATTATGGCGAAGGATCATCACGCGAACATGCTGCAATGGAACCACGCTATATGGGAGTAAAGGCAGTACTGGTAAAATCATTTGCACGAATTCACGAAACCAATCTTAAAAAACAGGGAATGCTGGCACTAAGCTTTGCCGATAAAGACGACTATGATAAGATTGAAGAGGATGATATCATTGACATTACCGGACTGGAAAATTTTGCTCCCGGTACACCGCTGACAGTTGTCCTTCACCACTCCGACAAACGGACCGTGGAAATTCCGGTAAACCATTCCTGTAATGACAACCAGATCAAATGGTTTAAGGCAGGATCGGCGCTAAACCTTATCCGCTTACAAAATAAGAATAGCCAAACCTAATCATAAAATCAGAGTTTGTTTATGAAGTAGGCAAAATGTTTAACTAGTCATGTGTTTGTTCAGAAAGCTCGAGATCAAGGCGCGTGAGCATTTTAAACCGCGGTATACTAAAGTATTTGAGGATTTAAAATGTGAGCAGCAACGCGGATATCGGACATTATGGACAGACACTAATCAGAGTTTGTCAATAAACAATGAAAAACCTTGTTATTGTCTGTGGGCCAACAGGGATTGGAAAAACCCGTACCGGTGCAGAACTGGCATCTTATTACCATACCGGGATAATTTCCTGCGATTCACGCCAGGTATACAGGGAACTCAGAATAGGTACAGCTGTTCCCACGGATGAAGAATTGCAAAAAGTGCCTCATCATTTAATCCACCACAAATCAATTCACGACTATTACAATGCCGGCATATATGAACAGGAAGCACTTGATGTGCTGGAAAAACTATTTCAACAGCATGATATTGTTTTCCTTGTTGGGGGAACAGGTTTGTATATTGATGTTATCCTGCATGGTATTGACGACCTTCCTGATGCAGATATGAACATAAGAGTACAATTAACGGGTATATTGAACAACGAAGGAATAGAAAGCCTGCGCCTCATGCTTAAGAAACTTGATCCCGCATATTATAAACAAACGGATCTTAAAAACTCAAAACGTTTGCTTAAAGCTCTTGAAGTATCATTAATAACCGGTGAACCATATTCATCCTTATTAACAAAACCCCGAAAAAAACGCCCCTTTAACAGCATCAAGATATGCCTGAACACAGACAGGAAAAATTTATATGAACGCATTAACAAAAGAGTGGATAAGATGATAGAAAACGGACTAATTGAAGAAGCCCGGGATTTGTACCCTCAAAAACAACTGAATGCATTAAATACAGTCGGGTATAAAGAATTATTCAGTGCATTTGAAAATAATATTACGACTGACCGGGCAATAGAACTTATCAAAAGAAACACAAGGAGATATGCCCGCAGGCAGATCACCTGGTTTAACCGGTATAACGACATTGCCTGGTTTGAACCTGAACAGACCGAAGACATGATCTATTATATTGAACAGAAGATAAGGTGAGGGTTTTATAAGCTGTGAAGGAAAATATATGAGGATATAAGAATTTTATTTTATAATTTTAAGGGTATAAAGATCAGTACCTGTCATATTGTTAGTACCGCTAACCTGCATTATTTGCTTTACCGGGCCAGGGTTCATAAAAATAAATGATGTTTATACAGAATTTGTCTATGAACTTATAGTGTTTGTTCAGAATATCCGGGATCAAGGCGTGCGAATAATACAGGTTGGTGAAATCGGAAAAAACGTATATACTATGAATAATATACAAAAAACCTTCTGGTTGCTTATTCTTGTCCTTTTTGGCCGCCAGGTAATTCTCCCGCAGGAAAACGACATATCCCTCACAGCAAGTGATTTTGAGTTTAACTACAGCAGTACCTCAATACATCAGATCATCGGCCACGACATTGCTAACTTTTATGTGATCAAACACCAGTTAAATCAATACTACCTGGAAAAACTGGATAACGATCTGAATCTGTTAAAAGAGGAACCAATAAAACTGCATGAAGGTTTAAAGACATATACCTTTGAAACGATAGTCCACTTTCATGATGAACTATATATTTTTATATCAAAACGCAGATTTAAGAACATTACACTTTATTATCAAAAAATCGATAAAAGCACCCTTCTGCCTTCAACAGAAAAGATTGAGATCACAACCATGGAGTTCATCAAAGGTAACTGGTCAGACTTCCATTTTGCACTTTCGAAAAAAGAAACAAAATTACTGATTGCCTGTCCCACTAAAGTGAACCTTTCCAAAGTACAATTCAATGAATATTTTGTCTTTGACAAGGGTCTTAAATTGCTCTGGAAGCGAAAGGATTCATTTGAATATACACGCCAGGGACCGCAGGAAAGTGAATATCTTGTAGATGAACATGGTAATGTTTCAATCCTGAGCGTGCTTAAACGTGAGAATCCACTGGATCTCTTCCGGTCAGTGAAAAATATCTACATCCTCTTCAGGATCATCAATGAAGGTCAGGATTTTTATCAGTATCCCTTAACTTATGAAAACAGGTATATCAGGGGAGTAAAAATTGTTGCTGCCGATAATGGTGACCTTGTTTGTGTGGGAATGTATTCGGAGATGTATAATTCGGGTGTGCGGGGGACCTTTTTCTTCAAAATTGATCCGGTTAACGGACAAATATATGATCACCGCATGCAAGATTTCAACAGTCAGTTCCTTGAACAGCTGGCCGAAATAAATGAACCCATTATCTCGGGTGAAGAACTGATCGAATATGTGGCCACTGATCTGCTGTTGCGGGACAATGACAGGATAATTTTAATAGCCGAGCAGTTTTTTAATCAAACCTACAATACTTACAACAACATTTTACTTACCTGCTTTAACCCTGACGGCAGCATATACTGGAATCAGGTCATACCCAAACAACAAAGCTATGATATCCGGCACCTGCAAAACAGCGAAACAGAACCCCAGTATTACAGGGAATATATTCGCAATACGGGTATTCTTGATCTTTATAACGAACACTATTGTTCTTATGCCCTGATAGCCCCTATTGACAAAAACGAGCTGGTGTTTGTCTTTAATGATCATATCAAAAACCTGCAAGAGAGAAAAAGAATGAAAAGCTTTGGTAATCCGAGAAGGTCTTATATTTCAGCTGTTAAGGTGGATGAATACGGTAATCTTTCCAAACAGATCCTTACCAAATGGAAAAGAAAGAAAGCCTTTCCCAAACCCATGCGGTATTATGATACTTTATATGACAGTATAGTTATCCCGGCTTTCAGGGGTAGAAAATACAATTATTACAAGGTAGTTGCAGAGCTTTAACATAAATAGTGTCTGTCCATAAAGTCCCATTTGCCGCGTTACGCTTGTCCGGAAATTGCTCATTTACGATTGGTAAACTCCGCATTTCCGGACTGCACAAGCCTTGCAAATGAAACATTATGAACAGACACATGAGCGATGAAACATTTTGCAGAGTTTATAGACAGACTCTAAATAGAGTTTGTCTATAAACTCGCAGTGTTTGTTCAGAATGTTCGAGATCAAGGCGCGCGAACCGAACGAAGTGAGCTCTTGAACACCTTTAAAAATAATTTATGTTGTGAAAAACATTTTAAACCGCAGTATACTAAGGTATTCGAGGATTTAAAATGTGAGCAGCAACGCAGATATCGGACATTATGGACAGATACTAAATAATAAACAGCTGATCCAATCAAACCATGCTGGAACATACTATTAAACATTTTAACATCAGGGTTTACGGACTGGTTATCAATAAAAAGAAAGAAGTACTGATATCGGATGAATACATGCTCGATACAAAAATGACTAAATTTCCCGGGGGAGGAATGAAATTCGGAGAGGGCCCGGCTGATTGCATAAAAAGAGAAGCTATTGAAGAATTTGGCCAGGAGATTGATATCATCCGGCATTTTTATACAACCGATTTTTTTGTAAAGTCACTGTTTTTCCCTGATAATCAACTCATCAGCATTTATTATCAGGTTCAATTCAAAGAACCTGTAAGTTTCAGGATATCTGCACGTCCTTTTGATTTTGAAAAGATGGAAAACGGAAACCAGTCATTCCGGTGGGTTTCCATATCGGGTCTGAACACAAATGATCTTACATTTCCAGTTGATAAACATGTGAGTACTCTTTTGAAAGAAAAGTTTTCATAATCAGGATTATTCATTTTCTTTGTGACAAAATCATCAGACCGGGTATGAAAGCAGTTATTTTAGCGGGTGGAAAAGGCACGCGTATGGCGGGTATTAGCAGGGACATCCCAAAACCCATGCTCAGAATAGGGCCATGGCCCATTCTTGAACACCAGGTCAGTTTATTACAGCACGCCGGTATTGACGACATCATCCTTATTGTAAATTTCCTCAGGGATTCAATTATTGATTACTTTGGAAACGGTCAGAAATGGCATGTCCATATCCGGTATTATGAAGAATCAAAGCCCCTGGGTACGGTAGGTGGCATCAAAGAGATAGAAGAATGGTTGGATGAAGATTTCCTGGTATTTTACGGTGATGTGATGATCAATATGGACCTGGAAAGGCTGATGCATTTTCATTATACAAAGAAAAGCGAATGCACCCTGGTGCTGCATCCGAACGATCACCCTTTTGATAGTGACCTTGTGGAACTTGACCTTGAAAAAAGGGTAAAAGCATTCCATCCCAAACCTCATTCCAATAATCGCTTTTACCGGAACCTTGTGAATGCAGGTGCTTATATTTTTAATCCGGTTATTTTGAAATACCTGGAAAAAGGAGAAAAAGCCGATTTTGGCAGGGATATTTTTCCTGCCATATATAGTAAAACAGCCATGTTTGGTTACAATACTTCTGAATACCTGAAAGATATGGGTACTCCTGAACGCCTTAAGGAGGTTGAGCAGGATTACCTTGATGGCAGAATTGAACGGAAAAGTTATAAACACAAACAAAAAGCCATATTTCTGGACCGTGATGGTGTTATCAATAAAGAGACCAGTTTTATTCACCGGCCGGAGGACCTCCATTTATATGATTTTACAGCAGAGGCCATCCGGAAGATCAACCGTTCCGACTACCTGTCGGTCGTTGTTACCAATCAATCGGTAATAGCACGTAACCTTTGTACCATTGATGAGCTTGAAAACATCCACAATAAGCTGGAAACCACCCTGGGCGACCAACGGGCAAAACTGGATGCCATATACTATTGTCCACACCATCCTGATAAAGGATTTCCCGAAGAAAATCCCGAATACAAAATAGATTGCAACTGCCGGAAACCAAAGACCGGTATGTTCCTGGATGCTGCCGGTGATTATAATATTGATCTGAACCGGTCTTTCATGATAGGTGATACCGAACGTGATATCCTTGCCGGCAGAAATGCAGGGTGCAAAACCGTTGGGGTTATGACCGGATACGGGCTTAAAAAGACCGGTGTGCTGCCCGACTTCTTTTTCAAAGATCTTAATGAAGCGGTGACATTTATTACAAATGAGCCATATAATGGTATATTCGAACATCTGGCTGAAAAAAATATAAAAACTACAAAAAAACCTTTTATTATAGCCATTGCAGGCAATGCACGTTCGGGAAAAAGCAATTTAGCTGCCTGGCTGAAAATGAAATTTGAAGAAAACCAGCACCCCACGTTGTGTGTCCCACTTGATAACTGGATAAAACCGGAAGAAACCCGGGAAGCAAAAGACAATGTTTATGAGCGTTTCCAGATTGATTACATAGAAAAGGACATCACCTCATTACTTGAAGGGAGAAAAATAACATTAAATACATATGTTAATCATCCGGAAAGAGAAACCCGTTCAATAAACTACCAATTGAAAGGCCATGATATTTTAATTATTGAAGGGATAGTTGCTCTAAGCAGTAAACTAATCAGAAAAGCAGCACATGCAAAAGTTTTTTTAACAATATCAACCTCCCTTCACAAAAAACGGATAATGGAATATTATGCCTGGAGGGGTAAAAAACCGTCTGATATTGAGCGACTGTTTGAAAAAAGAAAAGCAGATGAATATCAATTAATAGAAAAAGAGAGTAAATTTGCTGATTTTGTAATTAACAATAAGCAAATATGATCATTTCCAGAACTCCATTCAGGGTTAGTTTCGTAGGCGGAGGTTCTGACATGGAAACCTTTTATTCCAGGCACAAGGGGGCAGTACTAAGCACTTCTGTTAACAAATACATGTACATTTCTTCACACCGGTACTTTTACCGGGATCAGATACAGGTTAAATATTCCCAAACGGAAACCGTAAACCGGCTGGATGATCTGCAACACCCCCTGCTTCGTGAAGCCCTCAGGAAAACAGGTATCAGCGGCGGTATTGAGATCAGTTCCATAGCCGACATCCCTTCAGGCACAGGCATGGGATCATCTTCATCTTTTACCGTGGGCCTGTTACATAATCTTTATGCCATAAACCGGAAATTCATTTCTCATGAGGACCTTGCAAACGAAGCATGTGAGATTGAGATAGACATACTGAAAGAACCCATTGGTAAACAGGATCAATATGCTGCTGCTTTCGGCGGACTTAATATCATTCATTTTAACCGCGACGGCAGTGTTCGTGTTGAACCATTGTATATTAAACAGTCGGTATACAAAATGCTTGAGGATAACCTGATTATGTTTTATATTGGTAATCAACGTAAAGCTTCAAACATACTTGCCGAACAAAAGCAAAATGCTTCACAGGAAGCTAAGTACGATACCCTTAAACAAATGGTAAGTCTTGTCGATGATCTTCGTAGTGTTCTGTATGGTGAAAACCTTGAAGACTTCGGTAAGATCCTTCATGAAAACTGGCTGCTTAAGCAAAAACTGGCTTCCAGGATAAGTAATCCGGAGATCAATACAATTTACGACACCGGAATGAAGAACGGGGCTACAGGTGGTAAATTACTCGGGGCCGGGGGAGGTGGCTTCATGTTATTTTATTGCCCGGAAGAAAAACAACCCGGTCTGATCTCTGCTTTAAAACAATACGAAACAATTGATTTTAAATTTGAACGTGACGGTTCAAAAATAATCTACTTTGCCGATGAATACTGTTAATTCTTATGCCGACTATTTTAACCGTTTGAAAAGTACCCTTGATAAGCTAGATCAGTCCATGATTGAGAAACTGGTTGATATCCTGATGCAATGCCGTGAAGATCAGGGAACCATGTATATTTTCGGAAATGGAGGAAGCGCGGCCAATGCTTCACATATTGCCGGTGATTTCCTGAAAGGTATCTCTTATGGTATGGAAAAACGATTCCGTACACATTGCCTGAATGATAACATTGCCGGTACCACAGCCATTACAAACGACCTGTCGTATGATGAAATATTCATCGAACAACTCAAAACCTACCTCAGGCCCGGGGATATCGTAATTGGCATTTCGGGAAGTGGTAATTCAATCAATGTAATTAGAGCTATTGAATGGGCACGGGCCAAGGGTGCTAAAACCATAGGACTGTCAGGATATACAGGTGGAAAGCTTGCATCTGTGGCGGAGTTTGTCATATCTGCCCCCGTAAATGACATGGAAATCACAGAAGATGTGCACACCATAATCTTCCATTCCATTAAGCAGGAGATAAACCGAAGGGTGAAAGGACAAGAATTCTCCATGGGTGAAAAATACGACAAACGCATTAACCAATAGCCTATGAAAGCATTTATAACAGGAGGGGCAGGTTTTATAGGTAGTAACCTGGCGGATAAACTTATAACCCTGGGACATAAGGTGATCATATATGATAATTTTACCACCGGTCAGCATGAGTTTATTAAACATAACCTGTCAAATCCCGGCTATGAAGTTATAGAAGATGATGTACTCAACCGGACAGCTCTTTCGGCAGGCATGGACGGTTGTGATATGGTATTCCACTTTCAGGCCAATGCCGATGTGCGCGGAGGTATAAATAATACAACTATTGATGTAGAGCAGAACATTATCGGGACACATAACGTGTTGGAAGCAATGAAAGTGCATAATATAAAAAAGATTGCCTTTGCCAGTTCAGCCACAGTTTACGGTGAACCCGCGATAATTCCGACACCTGAGGATATTCCTCTGATACAAACCTCTATCTACGGCGCTTCAAAAGTTGCCGCCGAAAGCCTTATACAGGCATATTGTGAATATTTCAGTATGCAAAGCTGGATTTTCCGTTTTGTATCCTTTACAGGTCCGCGTTATACTCATGGTGTGATATATGATTTTATTAAAAAGCTTCGGGACGATCCGGGTGAATTAAAGATCCTGGGCAACGGCAAACAAAAAAAATCCTATTTGCATGTAGAAGACGGAGTCAATGCCATTATGCATGCCATTGAAAAGTCACATGACAAAATTAATATTTTCAATCTCGGCAACACTGAATATATGAATGTGGTTGATCTCGCGAATATCGTTTGCGACAAGCTCGATCTGCATAACGTTAATTATAGCTTCACAGGTGGTTCCCGGGGATGGGTGGGTGACACCCCTTTTGTCCATTTGGATACCGGCCGCATCAGAAACCTGGGTTGGAAACCCCGCTATTCGATCAGGGAAGCAATCCTGGATACATTGAAATTCCTAATGGATAACGAACATATATTAAGAATAAGGGATTAATTTCATATCCATTTGAAGCTTAATTGTTCTTAATCTGTAAATCTCATATATTTTTTTACCATATCAGCATTCTCTTTGTCTGTCAACTTCTCAAGTAGAATAAATGCCACATCTATTCCAGTTGCAGGCCCTGTTGATGTAATAATGTTATTGTCAATCACAATACTTTCATCCTGAACTATTGCCCCAAAATCTGCAAGTTGTTTTCTTCTGACTCCATCTAATAAATCATATGTGGTCGCCTTTCTGCCATTTAAAACTCCGGATTTGCCAACGGCCAGGGCAGAAACACATATTGCAGCAATTATTTTCCCTCCCTTATCAAATTCCCGAACCAGGTTTAAAAGTCTCTCGTTATAGGCATCTTCGTAAAATCCGGCCTTTTCAAATCCACCAGCTATAGCTAATGCATCAAAATCCTGAACATTAATTTTTTCAAATTCCAACTCCGGTCGAACAATAAAATTCCACGTACATTTTATCTCTGATCGAAGTCCTGTTGTAACCAAATCAACAGCTTGTTTTCCAAAAACCCGGCTCCAACCAATAACATCAGTAAAAACACTTGCTTCATATTCTTCAAATCCTTGTGCAAGAAATAATAATACTTTTTTTTTCGTCACGTTTTTCTTTTTTAAATAATTCCAAACCTTAGTTTCTTTCGCCAATTAGCAATCTCTAATTCATTAGTTTTATTCTAATCATTTTCAATATGTTATCCAAATCACTTTCTGATTACCCCGATTTGTACAGAGGTCTTACACCGATTTCATAATTTATTCTTGTCTTAAAGTTTTTACCGGATTCATAGTAGCATATTTCCAACTTTGCCAAGTCACAATGCTCAATGAAATAATTCCAACTATTATTCCGGATATAATGAATAACCATGGGTCAATATTGGTTTTATACGCAAAATTATCTAACCATTTTCTAATAATCACCAATGTAATTGGGCATGAAATTAAAAATGCAAGTAACAAATTATATAAAAATCCCTTATTTAATGTCAGGATTACCTCTTGTATTTTAGCCCCGTTTATTTTCCGAATTCCAATCTCTTTTATTTTGCTATCACATAAAAAGATTGTCAGGCTTAAAATTCCAAGAATTGCAATTAATATAGCAATCAAAGAAAAAAACGATACGGCTTTGCCCATCTTTTCATCACTCATATATAATTGTTCAAAAGTTGAATCTAAGAAATGGTAACTAAATGGAATATCAGGTGCAAGGTCTTCCCATATTTTTCCTATTTCAGCCAGAGTATTCGAAATATCTATTCCAGATGTTTTAATGTTCACAAAAGAACCCTGTCCCGGTAAATAAACTATGGTCATAGGTTCTATCGGGTGATGCAACGATTGAAAGTTAAAATTTTTAACAACACCTATAACTTTTGCCTTTCCTCCAGGCACACTTATTTCGAGCTTTAAAGGATCTTCCAAATCGAATTCCCGCACAGCAGCTTCATTTATAAGTGCTGTGTTATTTATATCGCTCTGATATTCTTTGGAAAAAAATCTGCCGCTTTTTAGACGTAGGTCATACAATTCGAGGAATTCAGGATCAACCCATAATGAAGCAAAATCAAATGTTCTTCCATTTATCTCCTGACTGCTTAAACCCTCAATTTTTCCCGGAATAGTGCTTGAGAAAGCAACATTATCTATGGTAGGTAAACTTAACAAACGTTCTTTTAATACATTTTTTCCCCCGCGCATTATTTCAAATGGCAGTTTTGCATATATTATTTGTTCTTGCTTAATGCCTATATCTTTATCCTTAACGTAATTAACCTGCTTAAAGATAAGGAAAGTTGAAGTGATTAATGAAATAGAGATAAAGAATTGAAATACAACAAGAGCATAACGCAATTTAATACCAGTTCGTTGGTCTCCGGTATTATTTTTTAATATCCCGGTAACTTTTTGAGAAGATAAGAAAAGGGCTGGATATAATCCGGCGATAATTCCGATTAATAATGTTCCGGGAATTGCAATTAATGCATAAGCATAAGGCAGTCTTAAGGCTGTACTATATCCCATAAAATTGCTAAATGCAGGCAATAAAAGTAATGTAAACAAAAAGCTAATGATTACGGAAAAAAAACTCACTATAGTAGTTTCGGTTAAATATTGAAAAATAAGGTTTGATTTGTTTGAACCACATACTTTTTGTACCCCTATCTCCTTATTTCTCATGGAAGCTCTTGCGGTCGAAAGATTAACATAATTAATTATCGACAATAGCATTAATAGTACACCAATGGCTATGAGGACTTTTATAAGAAATATATTACCATTGTTTGTTGAATCGTTGGTGAGACTTTTATTAAAATATACTTCTCTCAAAGGATGTAGATTTAGAGGTGTCAGTTTTGCATCATCATGGCAAGCATAATTTGATAAATTAGTATTGTAATATTCTATAAGATAACCCCTTAGTTTCTGCTCAAATTTTGATATGTTAATATTTGGTTGCAAAAGAAGATAGGTTTCATAAACGCCAAACCCCCAGTTGTCAGGATAATAAGGAGTCATTCTTTTTACTGATGCTTCAGAAATTAACCCGTTAAATCGTATTGAGGAATTCAACGGCGGGTCTTTAATGATTGCTTTAATATTAAAAGTAAAATCCTGATGTGTTTTCCAGGTCACAGATTGGCCTAATGGATTTGCGCTTTTAAAAATCCGGTTGGCCTCACTTTCCGTTAGAACAATCGAAAATGGTGTACTTAGTGCCTCAGTTATATTACCTTGCAATACCTGAAAATCAAAAACTTTGAAGAAAGAAGAATCAGCAGTGTAATAATCCTTAATTTCAAATGCATTTATATCATTCATCAACACAGGTGATAATGCAAATAATTGATGTGTTTCGATATGTGTTGCCTGCTGAATTTCAGGAAAATTACTTTTTAACAACGAAGAGAGAGGACCAGGTGTTCCACTTGATTTACCATAGGATATTTTATAAATATTTGATGAGTTTGAGTGAAAATTGTCAATACTCAGCTCATTACTTACAAAAACTGCAATAAGTATTAAAATAGTAAGCCCAAGCGTAAGACAAAAAATATTTGTAAATGTGTTTCCTTTGCTTTTTAAAAGATTTCGAAAGCCTAATTTTAAGATATATCTTATCATAAATCCATTATTTTGGTAATTTACCTTCAAAAAACAGCTCCTCTTTAAGTTTTTGGCTTTTGCTTTCAGCAATTTTTCTTAAAGAAACCGTAATCTGATTTTCCCCGTAAATGTGGTCTGAATCAGGTTTTGGAGGAAGTTTTTCCAGAAAGGAATTATAATACTTATATGCACTTTTTTTGTCTTGCAAATTATTCTGGTACATTGAAGCAATAAAGAACAAATACTCAGGTTTTGGATTGTATTTATATGCAAGCTTATAACACTTTAAGGCTTCCTCATAGTTATTAATAGCACTATAAATTGATTGTTTCTCTGCATACAAGGTTGAGATAATCTTTGGGTCAGCTTTTAATAATGAATCAACACGATTATAGAAATATAATCCCTTTTCAGGAGTAGGTGAATTTAAGTATCCTTTGCCTATAAAAAAACATGTTTCATAATCATTCGAATCTAATTTGAATGCATCAGTCAAATGCTCTCTCGACTTTTTAAATTCACTATTATGAAATTCACATATCCCCAGATGCTTTAAAATAAATTCAGCTGAATCACCATTGTTATAAATATAACTAAAACAAGTCTCAGCTTTCAGGAAATCCCCCTTATTGAAATATGCCATCCCCTTATATTTGATAAATTTTAAGTTCGATGGATCTGAAGCAAGAATAGTATCACAGACTTCTATACATTTACCGTATTTTTTGGTTTTCAAATATAAGCTGGCAAGTTTTTTTGCTGTGGATTGGTCATCTGGATTTTGTTTTAGTATTTTATCATAGTAAATTATGGCTGGCTCAATACTATCAATATTAAAATAATTATCTCCTAAATGGCTTAAATATTTCAAATTCAAAGAATCCCTGACAAGTTTTTCTTTAAGTAATTTTATTGCGAGAATATGATTCTCCTGAAATTCAATTACATCAATATATTTTATGAATATATCAGGAATAACCTGGTATCTTTCAAGATAAGGCTGAGCTGCAACATAATTACCTGTCTCATAGTACAAATTAGTTAGTCGGATTTCAAGCTTTTCATTATTAGGATATTTTTCAACACCTTCTTCTAATGTGTTTACAGCGGCTAAAGATTCTCCTTGTTTGTTAAGGATCAACGAAAGCCAATAATAATCCTCAATTGTATTTTTATTAATTGCACGGGTAATAATCCTGTCAAAATCATTATTGAGATATAACAGTTCGTAGTTGTTCTGACCAAAAAACTCAGTACTGTAATGAATTAGAAATATAAAGGTAATAATTCGATAAATATTAGTTTTCATGAAAATGGTTTTGTCCGTTATTTTATTATTTCTATTATGAGATTTTATTATCGAACGAGGTTTGAAATATTTTAACAATTTTTCTTATTTTAAAACCAGAATATTCTCCTTTTGAAATCACGGGATAATAGACCTAAGATCTTCTATGGGCTTTATGATTAACAAAACCCTTTGACTCCAACAGTCTGATAAAAGTCAATACATTATTGTATACTGATTTTGGTTCAGGTGTATATTGAAGAATATCTTTAACTACTCCTTTGTTTATATTCCAAAGTAAAAGCATAAGAAATTCCTTCATTTTTGTCAAAGTGCAAATCATATCCTTTTATAATATAATGAATATTTGAGCAACAAATATATAACTAATTCTACTTTAGCAGATTAAAAAATGCTATTTATTTACAACATAATCATTGTTAAGTCGTTATTATTTAGTAAATTGCAATCAAAATTAACAGAATAATCCAAGTTTGCAATGGGTAACGAGCGAAAAGCTTAAAAAACGAAATTGATAATGGTAAAACACTGCTCACCGTTAATGACCGCCTTGAGTTGTATTTAACTGAATATCAACATTTTTTCCAAAACAGGACAAAGTCGAATTACGACAAGGCTACTCAATATGTCGAAGGTTTGGTACAGAGTGATTTGAAGAACATCGAACGCATAAGCGAAGCATTGAACGCTGACTATCATAAGATGCAGCATTTTATTACCGAGT
>CAZBJH010000011.1:0-47537 GCA_964492185.1 uncultured Bacteroidales bacterium
GTTCAACTCTTAAAAAAAAGTTTAAATTGAAATTCGTGATAAACTCACGCTAGATACGTAGTTCTTTTATAAGCCAATAATGTATAAAGCATTTCTAATTTATTTATTCTTATTTTTAAATATTTGTATAATTACCTGCCAAATCCCCCCCTCCCTCGCTGGGAATACTAACAACAAACTCGGTGGTCACTTGTAATGGTGTAATTATTCCGATCGAGGCCAGTAAGTTTATCGACAAGAGATGTTTATAACTATTTAATAAATAGTATTGATAATTAATGAATTAAAAGAGTGTTTTTTACTATATTGCCTATAATTCAACTAAATGAACAAAGACCTCTTTCGCATAGATAGTGTCTGTCAATAAAGTTGGTAGAATGTTTATCCAGACACTAATTATTATGATCGCACTCTTTGCAAATAGTACCGAAACGCTCCCAGGGGTAGCAGTTGATTTCCTTGAAAGAGTAAAAGGGAAAAGAAAGTTCGCATTTTACGGAGAGATGGGGGCAGGGAAAACAACCATCATCATTGCTATCTGCAGGGTGCTTGGTGCAAGGGATGCAGCAACAAGCCCTTCTTTTGCCCTGATAAACGAGTATTTTACCACAAGCGGGGATAACATTTACCACATCGATTTTTATCGCATTGATTCTTCAGATGAACTCTATGATATCGGGATTGAAGAATACCTTTACGATCAGTCATATTGTTTTATTGAATGGCCTGACAAAGCGGAGGAAGTATTACCCGATGATATCGTTAAGGTTTATATTGAAGAAACGGGAAACGGGGCAAGAAAGATTTCCATTTTAACGGATGACTGATGGGTTATCTTTTAGAATTCATTTTTTCAATTTTTTTACCTCTACCGGGGCTCGTTTTACCCGGATAAAGTCTTAATTTTGAAAAATCCTTGAAATTGTGTTAAATTAGTCAGCCTTTATCCGGCTTAAATAGTGTCTGTCCATAAAGTCCCATTTGCCGCGTTACGCTTGTCAGAAAATTGCTCATTTACGAGAAGTAAACTCCGCATTTTCGGACCGCGCGAGCCTTGCAAATGGAACCTTCTGAACAGACACATGTTCGGTAAAACATTTTGACTACTATATAGACGGACTCTAAATATACTTGTAATGGTAGACCCGAAATCCGAAACGAGCAGTACCCCCCTGATGTACACAGGTTTATTACCCAGGGAAGAAATGCTTGAAATAGGAAAAAAACAGAAAAAACTGGTCATAGGTATACCCAGGGAGAACCATAATATCGAACACAGAATACCGCTTACACCTGAGGCTGTTGAGGTGTTGGTCAATAACGGCCATGATATTATTATTGAGACAAAAGCCGGTGAAGGTGCCAGATATTCAGATACCGATTATAGTGAACGTGGTGGTTTTATTGTTGAGAACAGGAAACAAACACTCACGGCCGACATAATTTTAAAGGTAGCTCCCCTTGATCCTGGTGATATGGAAAATCTCAGGGGTAACCAGGTGCTCATATCTGCCTTACAGCTTTACAATCAAGATGATAAGTATATTCGCGGGCTTATGCAGAATAAGGTTACAGCTGTTGCCTTTGAATATATAAAGGATGAATTTGATCGTTTTCCGGTATTACAGTCCATGAATGCCATTACCGGGAATGCTGCAATTATCATTGCCGGTGAATATCTTAGTAATAATAACAATGGCAAGGGAGTAATGCTTGGAGGCATTTCAGGAATAACACCAACCGAAGTTATTATCATTGGTGCTGGAACAACTGCCGAGTTTGCAGCGCGTGCAGCATTGGGACTGGGTGCATTCGTTAAGGTGTTCGATACTTCTGTCCATAAGCTTGAACAATTACAGAAGAACCTTGGTGCACGGTTGTACACTTCTATTTTTCACCCGCAGGTATTAAAACGAACTTTAA
Organism: uncultured Bacteroidales bacterium; assembly: GCA_964492185.1. Lineage (GTDB taxonomy): Bacteria > Bacteroidota > Bacteroidia > Bacteroidales > UBA10428 > JAFGSZ01. Next base: position 1,924 of record CAZBJH010000011.1, read on the forward strand.
AATCAGCTGATGTGCTTATCGGGGCAATTGATCTGCAGGATTCGGGGCCCCGGTATTTTGTGACTGAAGAGATGGTCAGGAAAATGAAGAAGGGATCTGTAATAATTGATCTTAGTATCGAGCAGGGGGGCTGTATTGAAACATCGGAATACCGTACCCATAACAATCCGTCATTTACAAGGCACGGGGTTATTCATTACACTGTTGCAAACCTGCCTTCACGGGTGGCACGGACAGCGTCTATAGCTCTTAGTAATATCATATCCCCCATTTTAGTGAACATTGGAAATTCAGGGGGGATCACACCTTTCCTGAAATCAAACCCTGATGTAAGGCAGGGTGTTTATCTGTATAACGGTATACTTACACGTGAATATATTGGAAATATTTATAATATTCCGTCCAAGGATATTGACCTGCTTATGGCAGCATTTTAACCTGCATAATTGACTATGCCGTGTATAGGTTTATACAGTAATCGTGTAAAATGTTGAATATTGTTTTCAGCATACGGTGTTTTGCATCTGCCCGGACTTAAAGCATGAATAATGCAGGTTAAATTATTAATAACTAATATTTATATATCATGAATGAATTGTTCTGGCTGGTAATGTTGCTGGTCAATTTTCTGTTTATCATTATTTCATACAGGTTATTTGGCAAACAGGGCCTGTTTATATGGATCCCCATAGCTACCATTATAGCAAACATCCAGGTTATACAGGCCATAGAGCTGTTTGGTTTTGCAGCTACACTGGGTAACATTGTTTATGCCAGTTCTTTCCTGGTAACGGATATCCTTTCGGAGCTTTACGGGCGAAAAGAGGCGAAACGTGCCGTATGGATCGGGTTTTTCAGTGTAATTGTTATGGTGGTGTTAATGAATCTGGCATTATTGTTTGCACCTCTTTCCGGTGATCTGTTTGCACAAAAAACCCATGAAAGCCTGCATACCATTTTCAGTATTATGCCCCGGATCGTGATTGCCAGTCTCACTGCTTACCTGATCTCCCAGCAGCATGACATATGGGCGTATCATTTCTGGAAAAAGAAGTATGAAAAAAGGAAATTTATCTGGCTGCGTAATAATCTGAGCACATTGGTTTCACAATTAATAGACAGTCTGGTTTTTACGGTGATAGCATTCTGGGGGGTGTTTGAGGGGCGTGTCTTAATTGAAATTTTTGCTACAACATATGTATTAAAGTGGGTTGTGGCTGTTGCTGATACTCCTTTTATTTATTGGGCAGTGAGGATAAAAACCAAAGCCGGTAGCAGTAACAGGAATGATGTTCCTGATGGAAGGTGATTGCCTGGTGCTGCTTAAATTTTCCGGGCTCCCGGTTTTTTATTAAAATTCCACGCAGGGTACCATTTTCCGGCGCTTTTTAATCTTTTTTGTTTTGAAGAGTATGGAAAGTGAAATTTCGTGTGAGCCCCCTGTGCTGGTGATCAGCCGTGAGATGGTGAAGTCGTAGCTATAGCCGATGTTCAGGTTATTTATTTTATAACCTGTCAGCAGGGTTAAAGCATCACGGTTAAAGACTTCTTTGTACAATGGAATTCCCCGGTACCATAGTCCCAGTACAATGGGTTCCCTGTTCCAGTAGGCACCTATATCAAGTTGCCTGAACTGATCCTGTTGTTTGTAAATGAATGCCAACTGAACGCTGGTGGGTACCGGCCTCAGGAGTTCCTGGCGTGTGATGATCTTTACACCGCCAAAAACGGCATATTTGACCGGCACAAGGCCCATATTGCCTTCTTCCTGTTCATGATCATACAGCGACTGGTTGGGGCGAAGTAAATGATCCACATTCATTCCAATCCAGAAATGTTCGCTATATGCCATCGCAGAAACCGTAAAATCTATATCACCGACTTTCTCAAGCGGCATAACCTCACCCGATACCGGGGCATTGCCACTCGCGGAGATCTGGTCATTCCACAGGAGGTCTTCGAAGTTTATATCGCGCTCCACATAGGCAAATTGCATTCCCGGACGTATATGAAGCCTGTTAAATAGCCTGAAATCATATGAATACATTAATCCGATATGTGTAGTGCTTAGCTGTCCGCTGCCTGCCTGATCGCTGAAGATCAGCACTCCCAGGCCGCTGTTGAATTTATCAAAATGGCGATCCAGTGAAAGGGAATAGGTTATAAATCCTTTAGGGATCCGCGGCCATTGGTTTCTGTAATTAAGCGAAACGCGGTTCAATCCTGTTATTCCTGAAAATGAAGGGGCGAGGTACAGGGAATTTGAGTAAAACTGCGAGAATTGGGGATCCTGCCCGATCGTTATCAATGAGATAAGTATCAATATGAATAATATGAATATACGTTTAAACATTTCCCTGTTTCCCTGTTAATGTTAATGTAAAAGTGTCACATCGCCCGAGTCAACGAAAGCCTGCCCGTTAGTATAGCTGCCTTCAACCTTCCATACATAGACATCCTGTTTTGCCATTTTCCCGTCAACATAGCCGTCCCAGCCAATATCCCTGTCATGACTTTCAAATATCAGTTCACCCCAGCGATTGAAGATCATCAGATGATATTCTTTCACCTGGTCCATAACACCTGGCTTGAACACCCTGTTTTCCTTCAGAGGTGAATCGGGGCGGAAAACATTCGGGAAGATCAGCTTACCGCTTGGTTCAACAAAAACCGCGTTTTGCTTTACATACAGATCGAAACAATCTTTATCGGTCCATACCCTGAGAGTAATATCATAAACTCCTTCTTCAGTATACATATGGGTGGGATTAAATTCATTCGATGTTGTCCCGTCACCAAAGTCCCATTCATAAATATCACCATTATCCGAAAGATTGAAAAAGTGTACTTCTTCATCATTTACATATACATGACGCGGAGCAAGGTCAAAAAAGGCATTGGGCAGTATGTAAACACTGTTTATGGTTGAATAAGTATCTGTACCGCCGGGCCCTGTTGCTTTCAGCCTGATATTGTACTTGCCGGCCTCATAATAAGTGTATTCCGGATTGGGTTTGTTGGATACTGCCCCGTCACCAAATTCCCAAAGGAATGTTGTGGAGTAGGAAGATGTATTTTCAAACCGGATGGTGAGTGGCATGCATCCCGGTTGTACAGGGTTAAACCGGGCTACCGGCGGATGGGGTACAATCTCAATGTTTTTGGAAACACTGTCGTAACAATGCTCACTTTTCACAACCAGTGAGATAGTGTATTCATCTGCCTCACCATAAAAGTGTTCTCCCGGATCTTTTTCATATGAGATGGTTTTATCGCCGAAATACCATTTATAGTCCCAGTTCGCATCTTCCGTCATGTTATCAAGGTACACCGTTCTGTCGGGATACATCTGCCATTCGGGTGATGCTTCAAAGACGGCTTCCGGTGACGGGTATACAGTGATCTCAGCAAATGAGGTATCAAAACAATTGAAAAAAGATGTTGTGATCAGGGTGATAAAATAGGAAGTATCTTTTCCCGATTCGTTAGTATACCTGTGCAGTATGTTATATCCACCTTCTTCGGTATTGCCGTCACCAAAATCCCAATTGTAAGTGTACCCCCCGGGTGTGGCGGAAAGAAGCACATCGGCCGGGTTACATGCATGAAGGGGATCGGTGGTTATTCCGGTTACCGGATTGGGATAAATTGTAATATATTTATTTGCAGTATGTGAGCAGCCATATTCACTTACCGCGGTAAGGGTAACATTATAATATTCAACTGATGTGGTAGTATTGCGGAATTCGTGAGTCGGATCCGGTTCGCCCGTAGTATTTCCGTCACCGAAATCCCAATGATATTCAACGGCATCTTCCGACTGGTTGAAAAAGCTGAATGTTGCAGGACTGCAGGCTGGATAAGCATCGGTAGCAAACATTGAACGGGGAAGGTTATTGTATATGCTGACCGAGTCCCGGGCGGTACATCCTTTATCATCCTGAACGGTGAAAAGAAGGTCGTAGCGACCGTTAACCAGTGAGTTGAATACAGTGTGCCGTGTATCGGTTGATGATAAGGGGGTAATATCGCCTTCCCAGTTGTATTGTTCATAGTTACCCGAACCACCGCTTACAGTAGCATTCAGGGGTAACTCATCACCCGCGCATACAATAGTATCATTGTATATGATACTGGTATTTGGATTGGGATGTACGGTTATGGCCAGGCTTTCAGTGGCATCATTTCCATTCACATCATATACCCTGAGAAAGAGATTGTAATTGCCGGGTGCATCTGCACTGAAGAGAGGATCTGAGCTGCCTTTGGTATTGAGGAAAGCTGTGTCGCCCGTCCATTCGAAAGTGTAGGAGGGCGTACCTCCCGATGCCTCCGCGTTGATCTGCAATGGCTGGCCGGCACAGATTTCACCGCTGAGTATATTCAAATTGATAAACAGTATATCTTCCAGTACTTGTATTGTTCTTGTTTCGACCGGCCCCGGACATCCGAAGCTATTGGTTTCCTGCATGGAAATGTTGTATGTCCCGAGATTTGGAAATTCCAGGATCACAAAATTTTGATTTTCCAGAAGGAGATTGATCCCTGGCGGAATATCCCAGTTATATGTTGATCCCTCGTGGTAGGCAACGGAGTAGATAACATTTGTCTGCCCTATTCCTGCCTGGCCGGCTCCCAGTATAGGGTTCACCCCCGGTACGGGAAGTATGGATATATGTAGAGGGGTGAAACTGCCTTCACATTGTGTTGAGTCATTATAGCTGGTCAGCCAGTATTCGGCATCTGAGCTCAGGTATGGAGTTAGAAAACGGGTATCTTCACCAAGCAGGTTCCCGTTTAGCAGGTTGTCATACCAACGTACTGTTGTGCCGTTTGTTCCCGGGCTAGCCATTAATTCAAGCGAATCGGGTCCGCAATGATCAATATCGCTTGTAACAGGTGGCATCGGGACAGGATGGATGATGGCACGTACTTCCCTGCGACTGCTTTCACAACCGGTGACCGTGTCACTGCTTGAAACCCAGTAGGTAAGAGTTGAATCCGTGTGAGGAGTGGTGAAGGCTGGTGAATTGCTTACCAACATTCCGCCGGTTGAAGAATTATACCAGTTATTCCGGTTCCCGTTCATTCCGATTGATGAATTCAGGGTAAGGGTTCCCGGGCCGCAGATGCTTTGTGAGTTTGCCACAGGCATATCCGGTACCGGATGAATGATGATACTTGTTTTTGTGCGGTCACTTTCACAAGCTGTAGTGTCATTAAAGGTGCTTACCCAATAATTAGCTGAATCGGTTATGAGCGGGGTGTTATAGTTTTTTGATGCGCTAAGCAGTGTTCCCCCGGAGGGAGCATCAAACCAGTGATTATTCGTTCCCCCGCTACCAATGGTTGCCTGGACAGTAAAGTTATCCGGGCCGCAATTTTCTACAGGCAGGGTAACAGGTGCATCAGGTACCCGGTGAATATTAACGTTAACCCGTCTGCGAATGCTTTCACATCCTGTTGTATCATTGTATGAAGCTACCCAGAATGTCTGACTGGAAGTAAGTACATCCGTGGTATAGTTTTGGTTTGTGCCCAGCAGGTTACCCCCTGTGGCTGCATCGTACCAGTGATTTGTATTTCCGTTGATGCCGATCGTAGCGTTAAGTGTTACCCGGCCGGGCCCGCAAAGAGATTCATCACCTGCCGATGGTATGCCCGGCAAGGGTTTAAAGTAGATGGCCACTGTATCGAAGGTGGGAGGGCATGAGCCACTGCTGATCTTCCATTCGAACAGGTACAGGCCTTCATCTCCCGGGTTGATCCTTGCAATAGCATTGGGTGTATGCAGGTTCGGTAAAAAGGTAACTGTCCCGGGTCCGCTGACTGTTGACCATGTACCGGTGCCAATACCAGGGTCGTTCGCGTTCATCGGTACTGTATAGCCACATATTGAATCATCGTTTCCTGCATCTGCAGGTATGGTAGGAACACCAAAATCAATAGTTATCGTATCGCTGGTTACACAACTGTAATTAACAATGGTCCATGCCAGTTCATAGACACCTTCATTACCCGGCTGAATTTCAATAGTTGCATTTTCATTATGTATGGAAGGGGCAATGTCGGGCGTTGTGCCCGAGGGGTTGGTAACGACTGTCCAGGTACCGGTTCCTGCCGATGCCGGATTTGCCCCGAGAGGGGTAGTTATAACATTACACAGGGACTGGTCAAATCCTGCAAAGGCCGGGTCAGGGGCTTCATCACGCGTGACAGTGACTTCATCAGAAGATCCGGGGCATATGCCAAAATGGCTGCTGATCTCCCATTGAAGGGTATTATCACCAAAGCTAAGGTTGGATACAATGGCATTGGGCTGGTCAGGGTCGGCCAGGGTTCCATTGCCGCTCAACACCGTCCACATGCCGCTGCCTCCGCCGGTAACTGTATTTCCGTTAAGCATTATCCGGCTGGAATCACAAACTCCCCTGTCGGCCCCGGCATTGGCCGGATCGGGAGTAACATCACGAAGGATTTCCAGCGTGTCGGTTGTTGTTTCGCAAGCCGAGTAGCGGCTCTCAATGGTCCATACCAGTCCGGTGAATCCGCCGGGCAGGTCATTGATGTTTGCTGACGGGCTGGCAGGGTTATTGATCGTTCCGCCGCCACTGATGATGGTCCATGTCCCTTCTCCGTCATTATCGGGTGTGTTTGCATTAAGGACAGCCGAGGTGTTGTCACAAAATGATTGATCGGTGCCGGCTGATGCAGGCCCCGGCTGCAGGTCGCGGGTGATGATAACCTCGTCAACAGATACACAGGGTCCGTTATGTATTGACCATCTGAAGAGGTTGGGCCCGGGATCGAGATCACTTACACGGGTAGCCGGATCGAGGGGGTCGCTTATGACTGCTCCTCCTGTAGTAGTCCAAATTCCCTCACCGATTACCGGAATGCTTCCTGACAATGATGTGGTGTCGTTGCATATGGCACGGTCAGCACCGGCATCAGATGGTGGTGTGGGGTTATCAAAAATCTCAAAGGAAATTCTGCTCGGTGCACTGGTACATTCACCAATGGTTTCTGTTACCCAGAAAGAATGCTCACCGGCAATACTGTTATCTAAATAGGTAGGTGGCCCGGTAGGGTCAAATGAATTGCCCGTGTGAACAGGCATGGTAAGACCGGAATCGGCATACCACTGAATATCCCCCCCGGAAGTGGAAAGGGTAAGATTAACAGGATTATCGACACAGAATTCAAGTGAAGGATTGGTTATTCTCGGCGGTGTGGTAATGATCTCTATCAGTGCTGTTGTAGTTATGGGGGCATAATCGCCGTCTACCGTGTCACCTGCCGGGAGGCTGTCAAAGGGTGTTGCATCATAAGGATTGCAGATGTTCCAGTTGCGCATGGTTATCTCGAAAATATCCCCGGCAATACCGCCGGCCGGTGCGCTTATCGACCATGATGTCTGGTTCGGGCCATCGGCAGGGATGGGGATTTCAATCACCGGACCGGCAACCTGTGGAGATGAACTTCCCGAGGCATCTGTCATCGGATAAGTATTACCAAGCGGATCGGTGACCGTTATCAGCGGTATCCTGTCACCCCCAATGGTTTGTGTTCCGTAGATGAACTGAACCCAGCGGGTGAGCCTGTTGGGTTTGTCCGGTTCAACAGCTATATTGCAATTGAATGTTGAATTATCATCAAAAGTAACATCCACAATGTCATCACCTTCGCAGAACTGTGCAACAACGGGTTCGGTTGTTATCACCGCACCATTCTCATTATCCCGTGCCCATGCGCTGAAGGTTTGCTCCTGCCGGCTGCTGCTCACACATTGGACACCGTCGTAAATAACATAAGCCTCAGCGGTATAGGAACAATTATCGGCAGGGGGATAAGTATGGGTCTGTGAAGCAGTGAAAACGGTGTCTCCCTGTGAAATGCCGGGTACAGTTGTTGTAGCTCCCGTGCCGTCATTCCATACATAAAGTATTTCTACTTTATCGGGATCAACATTAGTTATGAATTTGTAGCGAACCTCCATTGTGAGGTCAACAGGTGCACAAAGGCTGTTAGGGCTCTGGCCGCTGTAATTATCGGTTATCAGGCTGCACTGACCACGGGCAATCTGTTGAAAAAAGATGGACAGAAAGAAAAATGCTATGACTGATCTGACCAGCATATGTGTAATAGTTTTGCCCCGGTTGATAAAATGACGGAATAATTTGATTAACGGCCCTAATCCAATGGTTTTTTGTTATCAGGTTTATGCGCTCCAAAAAATATCTGATTTTGTAAAAACCACTGATACAATAAGTTAAATATATATTCCGCCTAAATTCATTAGATATGTATACGAAATTTTTAGCATTTCGTTTCATTATTTACACTAAGGAAACCCTCACCATTAAGAGAGTTTAAAATATGAGGTACAAAGATAACAGGACATAAATATTTTTATAACCAGGTTATTGGTGAGGGTTACTCATAATAATAATAATAATTTATAAGGTATTCGTGAGCTCCCTTCGGTCGGTTCACCGAGCACCTTATTAAATTATTAATTTGCGAGGTAACAAATACCACGAGCATTGATTAAAGGATTAATAATTTGTAAACTAGAACATTAATTATATTATATACATATGAAACAATGAGGGGAAATATGAATAATGCAGGCTAAAAAACAAATGCACGAATAAAGTGAATTATTCGTGCATTCCCAGTTCGTATTAAAGATCAAAAGATTATTTCACCAATAATTTTTCCGTATGTGTCTTTGTTTTGCTTAACCGGACCTTTACAATATAAATACCTTTTTCAATTTCATCCAGTTGAAGGATGACTTTATTCTCCCCTTCGTATTCTTTATTGAATACACTCTTTCCAACAATACTGAGTATCTCTATATTGTAAAATCCTGCTTCGGAAATGATCGTGATCATATTATCCGTAACAGGGTTAGGAAAAACCGATATTTTTAGTTCGGGCTGAGAGGTGGCTTCATTTTTGAAGATCTGATCTGTTCTTTTGGAACTATCATCCTGTGCAACAGTTAGTGCAATGTTATAAGTTGCTAATATGCTGATAATTAGTATAATTTTGTTCATTTGTTTAAGATTTAATAATAAAATGAAAACAGATTAACTGATAAACTTTTGTGACTCTTACCTTTTATTTTATTGTAAGAGATGTTACAAATATCATACCTAACAGATGTACGAAAAAAAAAGAATAATGTTTGTTATTTAATAATTGTGTTTTTGGCCTGTATTTAAATAATGCATGTTGCATCCGGTTTCCCTGTTTTTTTATAGCATTCCAAGTTCCAGTAAGGCTTCTTCCGACATCATGGACTGATCCCAGGGCGGGTCAAAAACCAGGTTCACATCGGTTTCCTTTACACCTTTAACAGAACTTACCCGGGTTTTTACATCAAGAAGAATATCATCGGCGATGGGACAATTGGGGGCGGTAAGTGTCATGGTGATCTTCACCCTGTTTTCATCATCAATATCTATATCATATATGAGGCCGAGATCATAAATATTAACAGGGATCTCCGGGTCAAATATATTTTTCAGTGTCTTAACAATTTCTGCTTCCAGGTGCAGCATTTCTTTTTTATCTTCCATGATACAAATCAATTAAGTTTATGATTTTGTCATTTTGGAATGATATGCCAGTGCATATAATTTTATTTGTTTCAGCATTGCAAGTAAACCGTTTGAGCGTGTTGGCGAAAGGTTTTGCCGCAACCCTATCTCATCGATAAAGTACAGATCGGCATTCATGATCTCTTCGGGTTTCCTGTTTGATAACACACGGATCAGCAAAGCGATGATCCCTTTAGTGATGATCGCGTCGCTGTCTGCCGAAAGCCTTATCACACCTTTGCTTTCATCAAATCCGGCATTTAGCCATACTTTTGACTGGCAACCGTTGATCAGGTATTCATTGTTTTTGAACTTTTCATCAATGAGGGGGAGATCTTTGCTCAATTCAATAAGGTAATTGTACCTGTCCATCCAGTCATCATACATCCGGAATTCTTCAATAATCTCGTCCTGTACTTCCTTGAGTGATTTATTTGTATCTGTCATAAAAACATTTGTTTTGTCCGTTCAATGCCTTCACACAGCAGGTCAATATCTTCCCTTGTATTATATAAACCGATAGATGCCCGTATTGTTCCGTCAATATGATAATGCTGCATGACCGGTTGTGTGCAATGTGTACCGGTTCGTACTGCTATCCCCATCTTGTCAAGGACCATGCCGGCATCGTATTGATGAATACCGTTAATCAGGAATGACAGGATGGATGTTTTATGTTTTGCTTTCCCATAGAGGGTGATACCTCCTGAATTTTCAATTTTTTGGGTGGCGTATGATAACAGTTCTTTTTCATGAGCTGCAATATTTTCAATGCCCAGCTCGCTGATATAAAGAAGGGCTTCGTTAAGGCCTATTGCACCGATATAATTGGTGGTCCCGGCTTCAAATTTAAACGGCAGCTTATTGTAGGTTGTTTTCGCGAAAGTTACAACATCTACCATATCACCACCCCCCTGAAAAGGAGGAAGTTCATCGAGCCATTTCTCTTTAGCATAGAGAACACCGATACCTGTCGGGCCGTATACCTTATGACCTGAGAAAGCAAAGAAGTCACAATCAAGTTGCTGCACGTCAATGGGAAGGTGCTGGACTGCCTGTGCACCATCGACCAGAACGGGAATTGCCCTTTCATGTGCTTTTTTTATGATCTCTTGCACAGGATTGACGGTACCAAGTGAGTTGGATACATAAACAACAGCAATCATCCTTGTTTTTTCCGTGATCAACTGGTTAAGTTTTTCGATCATCAGTGTTCCCGAATCATCGAAAGGCAGGACTTTAAGTTTTGCTTTTTTCCGCTCACATACCATTTGCCAGGGAACGATATTGGCATGATGCTCCATTTCGGTGAGAATTATCTCATCACCTTCATTCAGATATTTTTCACCGAATGAATAGGCTACTCCATTAATTGAACCGGTGGTGCCGCTGGTAAATATTATCTCGTGGGAGTGTTCGGCATTAAGGAATTTCTGCACGGTTTCACGTGCTTCTTCATATTCCACTGTTGCCTGTTCACTCAGAAAATGGACTCCCCTGTGAATGCTGCTGTTAAGTGTCGAATGAAAACGGTTAATACCTTCAATGACAACAAGAGGTTTTTGTGTTGTTGCACCATTGTCAAGATAAACCAGGGGTTTGTTATAAACCATCTGGTTAAGTATGGGGAAATCTTTTCTGACCTTTTCTATATTGAATTTCAATGTTATATGACTTTTAGCAGGAATTATATTTTTGTTCCCTTTTTTTATTTCTTTTTGCAAAGCTATGCATTTTTTCAGGTCGAATACCGAAATACCCTGAACAAAGGAACAGGGTATTTTGCTAACCGCATTTTACATTACAATTATTGCATCGCGACAACTCTCCCCGTAATCGCTTTTCAACCAAATCCGTTATCCTTTCTTTCAGAGGATCAATCGTGATATGTTCAATTATCTCGTTGGCAAATGCATACATCAAAAGGAGCCTGGCTTCATGCTTACCGATACCGCGTGTTTGAATGTAAAACATGGCTTCATTATCCAGTTGCCCTGCTGTTGCACCGTGACTGCATTTCACATCATCGGCATAAATCTCAAGCTGGGGTTTTGAATTCATGCGTGCATTCTTTGAGAGCAGTATATTATTATTTCGCTGGTATGCCATTGTTTTTTGAGCATCTTTAGCCACATATATTTTACCATTAAAAGCTCCCGTGGCTTCATCATCAAGGATCCCCTTAAACAGCTGGTTGCTGGTACAATGGGGTTTAAGATGCCGGATCTCGGTATAGCTCGCGATATGCTGATGATCATCGCATAAAAACAGTCCCGCAGTATGGTTATCACATCCGGCGCCGTTAAGTGTGACATATACATTGTTACGGATCAAACCGCCATGAAGGGAGATGGCATTGGATGTTACTTTACTGTTCTTTTCCTGGTGTACAAAGATATTTGATAACTGTGTTGATTTGCTGTTTTCATTCTGGACCCTGGTGTAATCCACGATACTGTTTTCAGCAGCATAGGTCTCGGTTACCGAGTTGGTAAGATAGCCCCTGTGTGTAAGGGTGTGGTCACACACAACTATTTTGACTTTGGCACTTTTTTCTGTTACGATCAGGTTACGGTTATTGACCCGCAGGTTCCTGTTCGAATAACAGAGATTAATGATCTGGATAGGTTTATCCGGAACAGTGTTCTTATCCACATGAATGAATACACCATCCTGTGTGAACAGGGTATTCAGGGCAGCCAGACTTTCAGTATCCGTTTCGGCGTATTTCCCATAGTGTTTTTCAAAGATATCAGGATGTTTCCGGGCACCCTCGGAAAGACTGGATATGGTAACTCCTTCGGGAAGGTCCGGAAATTCGTTCAGATGATAGTAAAACCCGTTCAATATCAGTACAACGTGTGTATCCAGTTCGGGAACATCACATTTGAAAATATCTGAAAGGTTAACGCTGTATTTCTCAGGAGATAGTACCGGGGTGTATTTACCCTTAAAATAGGATTCAAGGTTTGTATATTTATACGATTCGTTTTTTTTGGTGGGTAAACCGAGCTTTTTGAAGGTGTCAAATGCTTTAGGCCGGTATGCATTGAGGATTTCCGGACTGTCTTTCCTGATGGTGTCCGAATTTTTGGAATATAGTTCTATAAGCTCTTCCGATAATTTGTTTAATGTATCCTGCATCGATATATTCTTACTTTAGTGTTTGTCAATATACTTAAAGTGTTTGTTCAGAATGTTCGGGATAAAGGCGTGCAAAAATTTTAAACCGCAGTATACTAAGGTATTCGAGGATTTAAAATTTTAGCAACAACTCAGATATCGGACATTATGGACAGACACTGCTTATATTGTTATTTCTTCATTCAGCCAGTCATAGCCTTTGGCTTCCAACTCATGAGCAAGCTCTTTGCCGCTTGATTTGACTATCCTGCCTTTATACAGCACATGAACATAATCAGGAATGATAAAATCAAGCAGGCGCTGATAATGCGTGATCACTATGGTTGCATTTTCTTTTGTCCGTAGTTTGTTCACCCCTTGTGCAACAATTTTCAGGGCATCGATATCCAGGCCCGAATCTGTTTCATCAAGGATGGAAAGCTGAGGTTCAAGCATGGCAAGCTGAAATATTTCATTCTTCTTTTTTTCACCTCCGGAAAACCCCTCATTTACACTTCTGTTGGTCAGTTTGGTATCTATGCCCACAAGATTTGTTTTTTCCCGCATGAGCTTAAGAAAATCAGAGGCTGACAGGGGAGCCATATCCATGTGTTTCCGTTTTTCATTTAAAGCGGTTTTTAAAAAATTAACCATGCTTACACCGGGTATTTCGACAGGGTATTGAAAACCCAGGAATAAGCCTTTCAGCGCGCGTTCCTCGGGGTCCATTTCTAACAGGTCTTCCCCGTTGAAAGTAGCACTCCCTGCAGTTATCTCAAAAAGCTCTCTCCCTGCAAGAGCGGCTGCAAGGGTACTTTTGCCCGATCCGTTGGGCCCCATGATGGCATGTATTTCACCGGGGTTTACAGTCAGGTCGATTCCCTTCAGTATTTCTTTTCCTTCAATCTCAACTTTCAGGTTCTTTATATCCAGTATTGACATGGTTCATATTTTTTAAATAAGATCTTATTGTTGTTTTATTATGCAGTTCAAAACACAAACTATCCCACACTTCCTTCCAGGCTTATCTGAAGGAGCTTTTGAGCCTCCACAGCAAATTCCATAGGCAGTTTGTTAAGCACTTCTTTGGCATAACCATTAATGATCAGTCCTATAGCCGTTTCCGTATCAATACCCCGCTGGTTACAATAAAAGATCTGGTCCTCGCCGATTTTTGAGGTGGTTGCTTCGTGTTCAATAATAGCAGTATCGTTATCCACTTCAAGATAGGGGAATGTGTGAGCACCGCTGGTATCACTCAGCAGAAGCGAGTCACACTGCGAAAAGTTACGCACGTTGAAGGCATTTTTTGCAACCTTTACCAGTCCGCGGTAGCTGTTCTGGCTATATCCCCCGGATATACCTTTGGAAATAACAGTGCTTTTTGAATTTTTACCGATATGGATCATTTTAGTGCCTGTATCAGCCTGCTGGTGATTATTGGTCACAGCCACCGAATAAAATTCTCCTGTCGAATTTTCCCCTTTCAGGATACAGCTTGGGTATTTCCAGGTAATAGCCGAGCCTGTTTCAACCTGCGTCCAGGATATTTTTGAGTTATCACCTTTGCATATGCCGCGTTTGGTAACGAAGTTGAATATGCCGCCTTTACCGTTCTTGTCTCCCGGGTACCAGTTTTGCACAGTTGAATATTTTACCTCCGCATTTTCATGAACAATAATTTCAACGATAGCTGCATGCAGTTGGTGCTCATCGCGCATGGGTGCTGTACAACCTTCAAGGTAACTCACGTAACTGTCATCTTCGGCAATGATCAGCGTCCGTTCAAACTGGCCTGTATTAGCGGCATTAATCCTGAAATAGGTTGACAGTTCCATCGGGCAACGCACACCTTTTGGGATATAGCAAAATGACCCGTCACTGAAAACTGCCGAGTTTAATGTTGCAAAATAGTTGTCGGTATAAGGAACAACTGATCCCATGTATTTCTTTATAAGATCGGGATATTCACGGACGGCCTCACTGAATGAGCAAAAAATAATACCCAGCTCTGCCAGTGTTTCACGGAAAGTTGTTTTTACCGAGATGCTGTCCATTACAGCATCCACTGCAACGCCGGAGAGGTGCTTTTGTTCTTCCAGGGGAATCCCCAGTTTTTCAAATGTTCTGAGCAGTTCGGGATCTACCTCGTCCAGACTTTTAAGTGCTGCCTTGCGCCTGGGTGCAGAATAATATATGATATCCTGGTAATCGATCCGGGGGACCACAAGGTGCGCCCATTTTGGCATTTTCATGGTTTTCCAGTGCCTGTATGCTTTTAACCTGAAATCCAGCAGAAATTCCGGTTCTTCCTTTTTTGCCGATATCAGACGGATCACTTCCTCACTCAATCCTCTGGGAATGGAATCGACATCAATATCAGTTACAAACCCGTATTTGTAATCACTTTGTGTAACCTCGTTCAGTATTTTATCCTGTTCAACTTTCATAATCCTGCAAAAATATAAATAATACCCGTTGATCCTTTTGATTTTTGTAAGCTTACTTATTTTTATTTAGTGTCTGTCCATAAAGTCCCATTTGCCGCGTTACGCTTGTCCGAGAATTGCTCATTTACGACAGGTAAACTCAGCATTTTCGGACTGCACGAGCCTTGCAAATGAAACTTTATGAACAGACACATGGTCAATTAAATATTTTGTCAACTTTATAGACAGACATTATTTAGAATAATTATAAATAAAGGTAAATATACAAAATCATCTCAAATTAATAAGGATATTTGCGGCAGATTGTTCAAAACAGAAAGTTCGAAGTGCAAAGACCGGAGTTTGAATGTAAACCGGAGATCTGAGATTGAAGAAAAGGGAGTGTTGAATTCTGAACCGGCTTCGCTGAACTCCCTTTAGCCGGTTGTTGAACTGCCGGATCAAATTCAATTGTACTATCCGTCGATTAAACAGAAATAAAGCCTATGGCAGATAAAAAGAATGATAAAAAAAGTATTAGCAGGCTCGGTGAATTTAAGCTTATTGAACTGCTGACAAAAGGAAGCAGGAATAAGAACAGCAGTACCCTTCATGGTATCGGTGATGATGCTGCCGTAACCGGTTACAAGTCCGGTTGCCAGCTGATCACTACCGATCTGCTTACAGAGGGTGTCCATTTCGATCTTATGTATTCGCCCATGAAGCATTTGGGGTATAAGGCAGCTATCGTGAATTTCTCTGATATTTATGCCATGAACGGACGGCCGAAGCAGATGACAGTAGCGATTGCTGTATCGCGAAAGATATCGCTGCCCATGCTTGAAAAAATATATGAAGGTTTACATTTGGCATGTGAGCGTTATGATGTTGATCTGGTCGGGGGTGATACCTCCACTTCCATTACCGGGATGCATATAATGATAACAGTGGTTGGAGAGTGCGACCCGAAAAGAATAACATATCGTAAGGGAGCAAAGGTGAATGACCTGATCTGTGTGTCCGGAGACCTGGGGGCTTCATACATGGGATTACAACTTCTGGAGAGAGAAAAGAAGGTTTTTCAGGAAAGCAGGGGTTCACAACCCGACCTCTCAGGGAATGATTATATCCTCGAGCGGCAGCTCAAACCCGAAGCCCGCGAGGATATTATCGAGCTGCTTGGAAAAGAGGACATTGTACCGACATCAATGATCGACCTTTCAGATGGTCTGTCTTCCGATCTGATGCATATTTGTAAACAATCGAATGCCGGATGCCGCGTATATTCCGATAAGATTCCCATTCACCCTGATACAGTAAGAATGGCTGAAGAGTTTCATCTGGATGGGATAATCGCCGCCCTGAACGGAGGGGAAGATTATGAGCTGGCATTTACGGTTCCGGTTGAAATGCACGATAAGGTTAGTGCCCTGCCCGGCATTTCTGTTATCGGCCACATTACCGACGCCCGTGAAGGAAAATTCCTTGTTACCCCCCAGGGGCAGACAATTGAATTACAGGCCCGTGGCTGGGATAGTTTCAATGAGTAGCCTGAAATTGCAACCTGCTTTTTTTTGCTTTTTCGAACGATCCAGAATTAAACAAAATATTTGATTTATTCCTATTTCTCGTCAAAATACCCACGGATAATACCCCGTTTTGAGTTGTTTACAAAGAGAATGATCTCGTCGCGTTCGTTGGAGGCGGGGAGGTTAACCTCGATGTAGCGGATGGCATCGGAAATATTCAGTCCGCGCTGGTATATGATCCTGTATATTTCCTGGATCTCGTATATTGTTTCATTTTTAAAGTTCTTTCGGCGCAGTCCGATGGAATTGATGCCTGTATAGGAGAGGGGTTCGCGGCCTGCCAGGATATAAGGAGGGACATCTTTCGCCACTTTACCGGTTGCCTGAATAAATGCATGAATGCCAATGCGGACAAACTGATGAACCACTGCATAAGGGCTTAGGATAGCATAATCATCAATCTCCACTTCACCTGCCAGTCCTGCATGACTGCCAAGAATACAGCTGTTTCCTATATTACAGTCGTGGGCTATATGCGCGTACGATTGAATAAGGCAATTACTGCCGACTTTGGTAATCCCTCTTGCCTTGGTACCACGGTTGATGGTAACAAACTCCCTTATGACTGTGTTATCTCCAATTTCAGCCGTGGTATCCTCACCTGCGAATTTCAGGTCCTGGGGTATGGCTCCGATAACTGCTCCGGGAAAGATCCTGCAGTTTTTTCCTATGCGTGATCCGTCCATGATCACTGCATTGGGCCCAATCCAGGTGCCTTCACCAATTTCGACATTCTTTGAAATGCTTACAAAGGATTCTACAGTAACGTTATCGTCAATTTTTGCTTCGGGGTGAATATTGGATAATGATTGATTCATAGAGTGCATTTTTTAATTAGTGTCTGTCCATAAAGTCCAATTTGCCGCGTTACGCTTGCCCGAAAATTGCTCATTTACAACTAGTAAACTCCGCGTTTTCGGACCGCGCGAGCCTTGCAAATGGAACCTTCTGAACAGACACATGACCAGTTAAATATTTTGACTACTTTAAAGACGGGCACTAATTATATTCTGCTATTTCCGCTTTTTCAGTTTGCATAAGCCTTAATATTAAAGCTGTGCTTAATAAATAATATAGTTGCATTTAAGAAATAAATAAAATATAACGGATTTTTTGAACGTTTATTTTGCAGGGTATAAATCTTATTGTTTCTAAGGGGATCCATTCAAAAATCAGCTTTGCTCCTTTTTAGCAAGTTGCGCCATAAAATCCCCTTCCATAACCATGGTGTTGCCTACGAAGATATGTCCGTGTGTTAATGCAATCCCGTGTTTAACAGGTCCAAGCAGCTTCATCCGGATATTCAGGGTATCTCCGGGCACAACTTTATTTTTGAATTTTATATTTTCAATTTTTAGGAAATACAGCAGATAATTTTCAGGGTCGGGCACTTTGCTTAACAGCAGGATCCCGCCAACCTGGGCCATGGTTTCAATCTGAAGCACACCCGGCATGATGGGTTCTTCGGGGTAATGACCGACAAAAAAAGCTTCATTCATTGTAACGTTCTTTATACCACAAATGATCCATTCATCCATATAGGTTATTTTATCAACAAACAGGAAAGGAGGCCGGTGAGGAAGACGTTTTTTGACCTCATTTAAATTGTAAAGCGGTTGTTTATTCGGATCATAATCCGGTGGTAAGGGTTTTTTTGAGCTTATTTTAATGTTTTTCCTGATGATCTTAGCAATTTCGGTATTGGCATGATGTCCCGGACGTTTTGCGATAACCCTCCCTTTCAGGGGCTTGCCGATCAGTGCCAGGTCACCTATAACATCCAGCAATTTATGACGGGCGGGTTCATTGCTGAAGTAAAGGTCAATATTGTTCAATATGCCTTCGGGCATTACTTTAACTTTTGGTTTATTGAAAAGTTCGGCCAGGTGGTCAATCTCTACCTGGGAAACCTGCCTGTCCATTATCACTATGGCGTTATCGAGATCCCCGCCTTTTATGAGGTTATTTTTCAACAGGAACTCAAGCTCATGCAGGAATACAAAGGTCCGGCATTTTGAGATATCATTTTCAAAGTCTGACAGATCCTCAAGTGTCGCGTATTGAAATCCAAGTACTTTGGAATTATAATCAATTTGTACGTCAATGGTTAATTTATCATCCGGATAAATTTCCAGGGTCACATTGTTCCCCGGGTCATTATATGTAATTTTTTCATTAACCGTATAATACTCCCGGTCATCCTTCTGTTCCCTGATCCCGGCCTTTTTTATCAATTCGACGAAATGTCCGGAGCTACCATCCAGGATGGGCATTTCAGGCCCTTTAACTTCAATAATCGCGTTGTCAACCCCTAATCCGTAAAATGCGGCAAGTACATGTTCAATAGTAGATATAGTGTGACCGTTTAATGATAATGTAGTGCCCCTGTTGGTCGTTACAACATATTCCGCGAGCGCCTTTATTTCAGGAGAGTTTTCCAGATCAGTCCGTTTAAAAATATAACCGGTGTTTCCCGGGGCGGGCCTGAATGTAACCTTCACATTTTCGCCACTGTGTAATCCCCTTCCTTCAATAGATACATCTTTGGAAATGGTCCTTTGTTTTTCTGCCATTGATTTATTAATAAATTAGGAACGATTAAAGAAAACGCAAGATATAAAAAAAATAGTAAACGCGGTCAATTTACTTTTCGTCTGGAGATTGACTTTTTTTAAGTTCATTAAGTTCTTTTTCAAGCTTGTTGAGGCGTTGGAACATATCCGGCAGATTCTTGAAAACTGCCAGGGACCTTTTATTGTCCATAAAGTTTGTTGCCGGTGAACCCATGATAACAGTTCCTTCCTTTTCTACATTGTTGGTTACTCCCGACTGGGCCGCCACTTTAACTCCGCTGGCAAGCTGAATATGCCCTACCAGTCCTGCCTGGGCACCGATCATACATTCACTGCCAAGCTTGGAAGACCCGGCAATCCCCGCCTGGGCAGTTACTATGCTGTTTTTTCCGATCTCCACATTATGCGCGATCTGTATCAGGTTATCCAGCTTTGACCCTTTGCGGATGATGGTCGATCCCATGGTTGCCCTGTCAACGGATACATTGCTGCCGATCTCCACATCGTCTTCAAGAATAACATTTCCTATCTGCGGTATTTTTTTATAGCTCTTATCCTGCTGTGGAGCAAAACCAAATCCGTCTGATCCGATCACAGTGCCCGAATGAATAATACAATCAGCCCCGATAATACAATCATGATAAATTTTAACACCCGGATAAATAATGGTGTTGTCACCAATCCGGGCATTATCACCAATATAAACCTGAGGGTATATTTTTGCACCTTTTCCAATAATAGCGTTTTCCCCGATAAAGGCAAAAGCCCCTATATAATTTTCCCCTCCAAGACTTGCAGTCGGGCTAATGAAGGCCGGTTTATCAGTTCCGGACTTTTCGGGCAGGTTTTGTACATAAAGGTCGAGCAGCATGGCAAATGCTTTATAGGCGTCATCAACGCGTATCAACACGGGTTTGATGCCTTTACTTACCTGCAGGCTTTTGTTTATCAGTACAACGGATGATCGAGTTGTGTATAAGTATTTTTCATACTTGGGATTGGACAAAAAGGACAATGTTCCTTTTTTACCGTCCTCAATTGCCGAAACGTTTGTTACTAAAACTTCGGGGTCTCCTGTCAGTTCTCCGTCTAAGAATTCGGCAATTTTCCTGGCTTTAAATTCCATGTTCGTAAAGATTTGCGCACAAAACTAATTATTATAATTTTACTCCACAATCTTTGGGATAAGATATAAAGTATTTTTTTACAGTTTTGTAGAGAGATGAAACGTTAAGAATATCCGAAGCTTCCGAAGCATCAACGATTTTCCCGCTTTTATACAAAATTTGTATTTTTTCATCCAGTACATTATATGCATTGTTCAGTATGTTGCCTTCAAAGACAAGGAAATGTATATCCTCTTCTGATACAGGATGGTTTTTCAATACACTTTTTTTAATTTTTCTGATCTGTTCCCCTGGGAAAGGACTATCCTGGATTATAATTTTGGGCAGCTTTCGGTTGATCATATTATATGAAAGGGTTGATAGTAAATGATCCCCGTGTGATGCCCACATTTTTGCCGACACGATAATATCATCATCATCAAGCTGCACGAAGTGATCCAGTATGGCGGGAATATCTTCACTTTTGATTTCCCTGAATGAGTTATATAAAAAGTAGTTCAGGGCATCGGTACCCAACACATTGCCTGTTGTTACTGCCAGTGTCTTTGCACGCTTAAGCATTTTCAAAAGCAAATTTTCTGCTGCAAGAACGGTTTTATGGAAATATACCTGCCAGTACATTAAGCGCCTGGCAATCAAAAATTTTTCTATGGAATATATTCCTTTTGCTTCAAGAACCAACTGGTCATCCACCACATTCAGCATTTTGATGATCCTGTCGGAACCGATAACCCCTTCGGTTACTCCGGTAAAAAAGCTGTCCCTTTTCAGGTAATCCATTCTGTCCATGTCAAGCTGTCCGGATACAAGCTGGTGAAGGAATTTTTTTTCGTATGTATTATTAAAGATCTTCAGAGCAAGTTCAAGTCTGCCGTTATAATCATTATTAAGTTTATTCATGATCAGGGCAGACAACTCTTCATGCGATAAATTATCAATAATGCTTTCTTCAAGAGCATGTGAAAAGGGCCCGTGTCCGATATCATGTAATAAAATTGCCAGAATGGCTGCTTCCTCTTCTTCACTACTGATATGCATCCCTTTAAGACGTATATTTTGAATGGCCTGTACCATAAGATGTGATGCACCCAATGCATGCTGGAACCGGGTATGGTTTGCTCCCGGATAAACATAATGTGTGAGACCCAGTTGTTTTATTCTTCGCAACCTCTGAAAATAAGGATGTTCAATCAGGTCGAATACAAATTCGAAAGGGATGGTTATGAATCCGTGTACCGGATCATTGATGATCTTTTTCTTATTATATGTAGTTTGTTCCACTATGGTTGCAAAGGTAAATAATTTTTATCAGGTATTTTGTTGGAGAGGTGACTTCTGTTTTTTTCCTATAAGTTTGTTGTTTTCAATGATTATACTTATTTTTGCAAATGATTAAGGGAATGATAAATGTATAGGGGACGGCTGTCCCCTATTTTATTACACTATTATTATGATAAGGGAACGGGACATCCGGCAGATTGTTGAACAGGTGATAGAGAAGAAGGATTGTTTTGTTGTAAAAATAAGTGTTACCCCTTCAAATAAAATAAAAATTGTGGTTGATAGTATAGAAGGTATCACTATTGATGAATGTGTTGATATCAGCAGGGCTGTTGAATCGGGTCTTGATCGTGATACTGAAGATTTTGAGCTTGAGGTGTCATCACCGGGACTCGATGAACCGCTTATTATGCATCTTCAGTACATGAAAAATCTGGGCAGGGAATTAAGAATAACGGATAATAAAGGGAAGGATATTAAAGGTAAGTTAATTAAGGTAGAAGATGATGGAATAATTATTGAACAACAGAAAGCAGTAAAACCAAAAAACGAAAAAAAAAAGCAGCTTATTAAGAAGGAACATCATATTTTATTTGATGATATAAAAAAGGCAAAAGTTGTTATAGCTTTTTAGTATTTTTTAATAAATAGAGTCTGTCTATAAAGTCATAGTGTTTGTACAGAATGTTCGAGATCAAGGCGCGTGAGCATTTTAAAACGCGGTATACTAGAGTATTCGAGGATTTAAAACGCGAGCAGTAACGCGGATATCGGACATTATGGACAGACACTAAATAGAGTATTAACGGAAAAGCATAAATAGTATGGAAAATATAAATTTGATCGATACCTTTTCTGAATTTAAGGAGTTGAAAGATATTGACAGGGCCACCATGATGAGTGTGCTTGAAGATGTTTTTCGTGGAATGTTGATCAAAATGTTCGGCACAGATGAAAATTTTGATGTGATAATCAACATTGATAAGGGTGATTTTGAGATCTGGAGAAACAGGGAGGTTGTTGAAGATAAAGATGTGGAAGACCCCAATTTGCAGATCGGTTTATCTGAAGCTAAAAAGATTGATGATGACTATGAGGTAGGAGAGGATGTTACTGATGAAGTGAAATTCGCGGACTTCGGGCGCAGGGCGATTTTAGCCCTTCGTCAAAACCTTACATCACGCATCCTTGATCTGGAAAAGAACAATGTATTTGAGAATTACAGTGATCGTATAGGAGAGATAATTACCGGAGAGGTATACCAGGTGTGGAAAAGAGAAATTCTGGTGCTCGATGAGGAAGGTAATGAACTTATCCTTCCGAAGACTGAACAGATACCTTCTGATTATTTCAGGAAGGGTGATACCATACGCGCGGTAGTGATTAAAGTAGAAATGCGGAACAACAATCCGCTAATCATCCTTTCACGAACTTCACCGGTGTTCCTTGAACGATTGTTTGAGCTTGAGGTACCTGAAATATTCGACGGGCTGATCACGATCAAGAAAATCGTCAGAGTACCCGGTGAAAGGGCAAAAATTGCTGTTGAATCATATGATGAACGGATAGACCCGGTGGGCGCCTGTGTTGGCATGAAGGGATCACGGATACATGGAATTGTTCGTGAATTGAAGAACGAAAATATCGATGTTATCAACTTTACAAATAATATTCAGTTATACATTACCCGTGCATTGAGCCCTGCAAAAATCACATCCATTAAGCTTGATGAAGAAAACAAACGTGCTGAGGTATTTCTGAAGCCTAATGAGGTTTCCCTGGCAATCGGCAAGGGAGGCCTCAATATCAAACTGGCCGGTCAGCTGACAGGTTATGAGATTGATGTCTATCGTGAATCAGGAACTGAAGATGAAGAAGATGTCAGCATTGAAGAGTTTGCAGATGAAATTGAAAGCTGGATACTGGATGAGTTGAAAGGTATTGGATGCGATACAGCTAAAAGTGTTCTCGATCTGAGTATTGATGATCTTGTGAAACGAACGGATTTGGAGGAAGAAACGATAAAGGAGGTCATTAAAATTTTAAAGGCAGAATTTGAATAATTCGATGTATTAATTATATATTAGCGAACATTATTGATTTTTATTAAAGATCAGGAAAATATAGGAAGTATTTATATATGGCGTTGAACAAAGCAACAAGACTGAGTAAGATAGCGAGGGAATTTAACGTGGGAATTGCTACGATAGTTGAATTCCTGCATAAGAAGGGCGAAAAGATTGAATCGAACCCTAATACAAAAATTACGCCCGAACAATACGAGATGTTGCTTCAGGAATACAGTTCCGATCTGTCAGTCAAAAGGGAATCAGAAAGGGTGAATCTTCGTCATTTGAGGGAAAAGCATGAAACTGTTTCCATTAATGATGTACATGAAGAAGAAGCTGAGGAGCAGGGCGATCAGGACGAATTGATCATCAATGACCATTCGGCATCTCCTGGTTATGAAACGGAGATCGAAAAGAAGCTTGAAAAGGATAAGAATATACAGCTTAATGTTGTAGGAAAAATTGATATTGAGGACAGTAATAAGGGAAAGGGAAAAAAGGAAGATATAAAGGAAGAAAAGAAAGAGGAAAAACCGGAAAAGCCGGAAGAAAAGAAAGAAGGGAAAGAAGAGAAAGAAAAACCGGCAGAAAAGAAAGAGAAGGAAGATAAGAAGAAAGAACCGGTAGTTGAAGATACAGAAGAAATTGATGAGACCGGTGATCTGAAAGAACTGGAAATTGATGAAGAAGAATTGATCTCCAACATAGAAAAGAAAGATGTTGAGGTACGGGTTGTCGGGCAGATTGATCTTGAATCAATGAATCAGCGAACCAGGCCGCCAAGGAAATCAAAGAAGCAAAAGGAGGCAGAAAGGAAAGCACGACTGGCAGCCAGGAAGGAAAAAGGACCGGCAGAAAAAGAAGAAGAAAAAGGAGAAGAAGATACATCAAAGCAAACTCCCGGATATGAAAAAGATAAGGATGAGATTAAAACTAACATAGAAAAGCTTTCCGGCCCCACGGTTTTGGGTAAGATGAATCTTTCGAAAGAAGAGCAGGAAAGAAGGGAGAAAGGCAGGGAGAGCTTATCTGACAGGAAAAAGAAAAGAAAACGTATTCGCAAGGATAAAGAAAGGGTCAGTATTGAAGGTGAGAAAGGCGCTCAAAAGCAGGTAAAAAAGGATGATAAGGATACCGGGAAGAAGCCTCGAAAAACCAAAAAGCCTTATAAGCATGAGATAAGCGAAGAAGATGTTCAAAAACAAATAAAGGACACACTGGCACGGCTTACGTCAAAAGGTAAGTCGAAAGGGTCTAAATACAGGCGGGAGAAACGCGATGCTGTAAGTCAGCGTTTACAGGAAGAAGTGCAGCGTAAAGAGGAGGAAAAGAATGTATTGAAGGTTACTGAATTTATTTCAGTAAGTGAGCTTGCCAATATGATGAATGTACCGGCTACGGAGATAATCTCAACCTGCATGAGCCTGGGTCTTTTTGTTTCCATTAACCAGAGACTTGATGCAGAAACGATGGCTATCGTGGCTGATGAGTTTAATTATAAGGTTGAATTTATATCAGCAGAAGTCCAGGAAAATATTGACGAGGAACAGGATGATGAGTCCGATCTTGTTGAAAGGCCGCCAATCGTGACGGTGATGGGACATGTTGACCATGGAAAAACCAAATTGCTGGATTATATAAGAAGTGCCAATGTTGTTGCCGGGGAAGCGGGAGGTATAACCCAGCATATCGGTGCATATGGAGTTGAACTGGAGGGTGGCCGTCAAATCACATTCCTTGACACCCCCGGTCACGAAGCATTTACAGCTATGCGGGCCCGTGGGGCACAGATTACCGATGTGGCCATAATTGTTGTGGCAGCTGATGATGGTGTTAAGCCTCAAACCGTTGAAGCTATTAACCATGCCCAGGCAGCCGGTGTACCGATGGTATTTGCTATAAATAAGGTGGATAAGCCTACTGCAAATCCTGAGAAGATCAAAGAAGAACTGGCAAATATGAATATTCTTGTCGAGGACTGGGGAGGAAAATATCAATCACAGGAAATCTCGGCAAAGAATGGCATAAACATAGAGGAACTGCTTGAGAAAGTGCTTCTTGAATCAGAAATGCTGGAACTAAAAGCCAACCCGAAAAAGAGAGCCACGGGAACTGTTATAGAATCATCACTGGATAAAGGACGCGGCTATGTTGCTACCTTACTGGTTGAAAACGGAACACTTCATATGGGTGATGTGGTGTTGGCGGGTATATATACGGGACATGTTAAAGCAATGTTCAATGAACGGAATAAGAAGATAGAAGAGGCCGGGCCGGCATCACCAGCCCTGATCCTTGGTTTGAACGGTGCTCCCCAGGCAGGTGACAAGTTCAATGCCATGGAGAACGACCGTGAAGCAAAAGATATAGCTAACAAAAGGGAACAACTTCAACGGGAGCAGGGCATACGAACACAGAAACATATTACTCTTGATGAAATAGGGCGGCGGATTGCCATTGGTAATTTCCAGGAATTAAATATTATTATCAAGGGCGATGTTGACGGCTCAGTTGAAGCCCTCGGTGATTCACTTGTCAAACTGTCCAATGAAGAGATCCAGGTGAATATTATTCATAAGGCAGTGGGACAGATATCGGAGGGCGATGTACTTCTGGCAGCAGCTTCCAATGCTGTTGTGATCGGATTCCAGGTACGGCCTTCGATGCAGGCCAGAAAATTGGCTGAAAAGGAGGAAATTGATATCCGCATATACTCCATTATTTATGATGCTATAAATGAATTAAAATCAGCTATGGAGGGTATGTTGTCACCCGAGATCAGGGAAGAGATCGTTGCTACACTGGAAGTTAAGGAAACGTTTAAAATTACGAGGGTTGGTACGATAGCCGGATGTGTAGTGAAAGAAGGCAAGATCAAACGTGATACCAAAGTACGTGTAATACGTGATGGTATTGTAGTGTTTACAGGAGAGCTGGGATCATTAAAGCGTTTCAAGGATGAAGTAAAAGAAGTGGTGAGCGGATTGGAATGTGGATTGAACATCGAGAATTATAATGATATTAAAGTAGGTGATATAATTGAAGGTTTTACAGAAGTTGAAGTAAAGAAAAAGTTATAAATTATTTCCCCTTCAGTCATATATTCATTGAAATGGAAATACAGGGAGGGTTAAATGGATATTCGTGCCCTTTCGCGGAAGATCAAAGAAAAAGCACACGAACTGGGTTTTGATGCATGTGGTATTGCCCGTGCATGTTACCTTCATGATGATGCGGTAAGATTACAACAGTGGTTGATGAAAGGTATGCATGGTTCCATGCATTATATGGAAAAACATCAGGAGAAACGTGTAGATCCTACAAAGCTTGTTGAAGGAGCACGGTCAGTTATTGTCGTTATAGCAAGTTATCTGTCCGAAGAAACACAACAGGATGATCAAGCCCCGAAGATTTCCAAATATGCACTTGGCAGAGATTACCATTTCGTTATAAAGCGCAAGCTTAAAAGTTTATTCAGTTACATTAAAGAACTTATTCCTGAAACAGAGGGCCGTCCTTTTGTTGACTCGGCACCGGTCCTTGAAAGGGCCTGGGCATTTGCCGCCGGCCTGGGTTGGATAGGTAAGAATTCAAATCTCATTTCGCCCGGGTACGGATCGTTTGTTTTCATTGGTACACTGATTATCAATCAGGAATTGCAATATGATTCTCCTTTGAGCACAGATCTGTGCGGAAGATGTACAAGGTGTGTCGATGCCTGTCCCACGGGGGCTATTTTGGCCGGGAAAGTGGTGGACGGGAGCAAATGCATATCTTATCATACCATTGAAAATAAAGGAAAGATTCCCCTGCAGTATAAGGGCAGGTTCGGGAATTGGGTATTTGGATGTGATATCTGCCAGGATGTTTGTCCATGGAACAGAAAAGCACCTTATTCAACCATGGAAGAATTAAAGCCTGAAAAGAAGATCACTGAAATGCGGAAAGAAAACTTTTTTCATCTTGATGAGGAAAAATACAAGGAAATTTTTAAAAATACTCCTGTAAAAAGAGCCAAATATTCAGGACTGATGAGGAACTTAAAGTTTATTCAGGATGATTAGTGTCTGTCCATAATCCCATTTGCCGCGTTACGCTTGTCCGAAAATTGCTCATTCACGACAGGTAAACACAGCGTTTTCGGACCGCGCGAGCCTTGCAAATGGAACCTTCTGAACAGACACATGGTCGGTTAACAATTTGACTACTTTATAGACGGACTCTAATTAGAACTATACTATTTTTCAGGCTTCCATGCTCTGTAACTTCATGTTAGTGGATTTTCTCACTATTCGCAATCGTTACAACAATTTTTCGTGTGTTTCGGGGACCGTCGAATTCACAAACAAAGATATTCTGCCAGGTGGACAATCCCATTTTTCCGTTAATAACCGGAATGGTTTCGCCTGGTCCTATAAGGCCGGCTTTTAGGTGGGCATCACCGTTATTATCCTGGGCATCATGCTCCCACACACCTGCCGGGATCAGCTCGCGCAACATATTAACAACATCATTCTGAACACTTTGATCCCAGTTTTCCTGTATCATAATTGCTGCCGTTGCGCCCTGGACATAAACATTTACAAAGCCGGTTTTGATACCGGATGATGAAACTATATCACTTACCTGTTGAGTAATGTCGTAAAGTCCGTTATGTTTATCCGTGGCTATTTGTATTGTTTGTTGCATATTGTTATTTTTATTTAATTATATATAAAAATACTAATACAGCTTAGTAATGTCAAACTGTTTTTCTTATTACTATATATTATTTAACGATTAGCAAAAAATATGGATACTTTTCGTACGATAGTTGGGATCGAACAGCATAGTAAGAAAATTACATATAAAACTCCTGTAATGCTTTTGGGATCATGTTTTACAGATTATATAGGTGACCGGCTTAGTAGTTATAAATTTCCGGTTGTTCATAATCCTTTTGGTGTTTTGTATAATCCGGCATCCGTAAGATCAGCTATTGACAGACTTATTAGTGGCAGGCTTTTTACCACTGAGGATCTTGGGTTTTATAAGGGCTTATGGTTCAGCTTTTCGCATAGTACGGCTTTTTCACGTTCCGGCCGGCAGCAATGTCTGGATGAGATAAACCGGGGAATAAAATCTGCTTCCGAACATTTGTATCATGCTGAATTCCTTTTTATAACACTGGGTACGGCATGGGTGTTTGAATATAAAAAGACCGGTCAGATAGTAGCTAACTGTCATAAAATTCCTGCAAAAGAATTCAACAGGTACCTGCTTGGTGCAGATCAGGTTGTAACAAGCTATAATACCCTTATTGAACAAATAAGAAACAGAAACCCGCGTATTCATATCATTTTAACGGTAAGTCCTGTCAGGCACCTGAAAGATGGGGCCGTTGGTAACCAGATCAGTAAAGCTACATTATTGCTTGCAGCACATCAGCTTGTAAACAAGCATGAGAATGTTTATTATTTCCCGGCATACGAGATTTTTATGGATGAATTGCGTGATTATCGTTTTTATAGTGAAGATATGCTGCATCCTTCGGCCAGTGGTATAGCATATACATGGCAAAGGTTTGAAGAGATATTCATTGATAATTCGGTACAGGGGTTAATGAAGGAAATTGAAAGGATCAGGAAAATTATCGAACACCGTCCCTTTTATTCCGGATCTGATGAATATCAGCAATTGTTAACAGTAAGCATTGAAAAATGCCGGAACCTCGAAAAGCAATATAATTTCACCGATTTCTCAAAAGAAATTGGAATCCTCCATGGAAGGCTTACCTGGTAATTTTGTTTACTTAGGGCCTGCTGAAAAACACGAAATAGATTAATAGTCAGCATAATATAGCAACTAATTGTTTGTTAAGTGCAAGGTTTTTAACTCATGCTAATAAAATCCTTTGCATTTATTTAAGGTTAATATTTCGTTAGTCTGTAGCACATCATCTACCGCGTTGGCTGCAGCTCGCGGTATTCTTATACAGCTTCGCTTTGCCGCCTTGTATCTGATGCACTACAGACTTTTTCAGCAGACCCTATTTAAAAAAAGTGATTGTTTAACAAAAAGATTTTTCATTTGTTTATATGGTCTTAATATGCTGATTTATGAAAGATCGATTAACGTGTATCATTTTGTTGTTTGCATTTCTGCTGGCATTCCATACCGCCGGGTTTGCACAGGAAATCGGTAAGGGGACCATTGAAGGAAGGATATACAATGCAAGTAATAATGAACCGGTTCCCTTTGCAAATATTATAGTATGGGGTAGTAATATCGGGTCGGTGAGTGATCTGGACGGAAATTTTTTATTTACCGGCATTGCTCCTGGTTTTGTTCAGCTAGCTGCTTCATCAGTAGGATTTGAAACTACCATTTCAGAGGAGTTCATGGTGACCAATGCAAAAAAGGTGTTTGTTGATATTGCCATGAAAGAGACTTCAGTTGAACTGGAGGAGGTGGTGGTCAAGGCTTCACCCTACAGGCGCCGGGAAGAAAGCCCTCTCTCCCTGCGAAGGATCGGTATAGCGGAGATCGAAAGAAATCCGGGGGGGAACAGGGATATATCCAGGGTATTGCAGACCTTTCCGGGTGTAGCATCCACTCCTGCATTTCGCAATGATGTTATAGTACGTGGTGGCGGTCCGGCCGAAAATCGTTTTTATCTTGACGGGGTGGAAATCCCCAACCTGAATCATTTTGCCACCCAGGGAGCTTCGGGTGGACCCACGGGGATTATTAATGTGGATTTCATACGTGAGGTAAATTTTTATTCTGGTGCCTTTCCTGCCAACAGGGGCAATGCTCTTAGTTCGGTGCTGGATTTCAAACAAGCGGACGGCAATAAGGAAAAGCTTAAATTCCGGGCTACGGTTGGTGCTTCTGATCTGGCACTTACTCTTGACGGGCCGGTAAATAACAATACAAGCTTTTTGTTTTCAGCACGCAGATCATATCTGCAATTTTTGTTCGCGGCACTTGAGCTTCCCTTCCTCCCCACATATACTGATTTTCAGTTTAAATCAAAGACAAAACTTGATGATAAAAGTGAACTGACAATAATCGGCCTGGGGGCTATTGACCGGTTTGCACTGAACCTGGATGCCAATGAAACAGCAGATCAGCGATATATCCTTAGCTTCCTTCCGGTAAATGAGCAATGGAATTATACGATTGGTGCGGTTTATAAGCATTTCAGGGATAACGGATTCGATACCTGGGTGTTGAGCAGGAACTACCTGAATAATGTTGCTTACAAGTATTTGAATAATGACGAAGAATTGGGAAAAACATTTGATTATTCTTCAGCCGAGATTGAGAATAAGTTCAGGTATGAGCGAAATACTTCACTAAATAACGGATTCGAGTTGAATGGGGGGGCAAGCTTCGAATTCGCAAAATACCTGAATGAAACCGAACGTCAGTTATTTTTAAGAGATTCACTAATTGATCAGGTTTATAATGCCTACCTTGATATGTTTCATTACGGGGCTTTCGGACAGATCAACAGGGGATTTCTTAAAAACCGCCTGTCCCTTTCCGTGGGATTGAGAATAGACGGCTCATCATATTCGGAAGCTATGGAAAATCCCTTTGAACAGCTTTCACCACGTTTCTCGGCCTCTTATGCTTTATCCGACAGATATTTCCTGAATTTCAACACGGGCAGGTATTACCAGAGGCCCCCATATACCACCATGGGATATAAAGACAATAACGGAGTGTTTCTGAACCGGGAGAACGGACTGAAATATATATCTGCCGATCATGTGGTAGGGGGTGTTGAGTTCCGCCCTGATGAGAGATCACAGATTACGATTGAAGGTTTTCTAAAATATTACCGGGATTATCCTTTTTCAGTGAAGGATTCCGTTCCCCTTGCCGGCAAGGGGGCGGATTACGGAGTGGTGGGTGATGAAGAGGTTATCCCCGTGGCATCCGGCAGGGCTTATGGTTTTGAACTGTTCGGCCGCTCACAGGATCTTTTCGGATTTAACGGTATCTTTTCATACACTTTTGTGCGTAGTGAGTTTGATGATTTGCGATCATCTGTTACTGCTGCCGGTAGCGGTTTTATTCCTACAGCCTGGGATAACCGGCATATTTTAAATATCACGGCAACCCGGGTGTTTAAAAATAACTGGGATGCCGGATTCAAATGGCGGTTTGTCGGAGGTGCACCATATACGCCTTTTGACCCTGAAGGATCCAGCAGGCGTGATGTGTGGGATGCACAGGGTGGGCCTTACCTGGATTATTCTCGATATAATCAGTCGCGGCTGACAGGATTTCATCAGTTGGATATCCGGGTGGATAAGCAATATTTTTTTGATACATGGTCACTGATGCTTTATGTTGATGTGCAGAATGTATATAATTACAAAGCTGATGAGGCTGACAGGCTGGTGAGAAGGTCATTCCTTGATCCGGAAGTTGATGACATTTATATTGACGGTGATGATACTGAACGCTATAAGCTGGAACTGATCGAAACCGGTGGTACCGGGACCATTCTGCCGACAGTCGGGATCATTGTTGAATTTTAAATTACGAGACACATGAGATCATTTAACAAATGGATTAATGAAATATTTTTTGCAACACTGGCATTAGTTTTTTTATCTGCCTGTGGACCGTCAAAACAAACCTCAGCCGATAATTTAACTGACACATTGTTTGTCAACAAAAAGGCAAATGGTTATGAACTGGAGATAAGTTTCAAAAAGGGGCCTGAACATAATTATCCGCTTATGGCGGTTTGGATCGAAGATACCGCTGGTAATTATTTACAAACCCTGTACGTGGCAGAATCGATCGCTAAAGGGGTTTTTCAGCACGGACAAACAGGAGAGGGTAAATGGATGCCCGGCCCTATACGCCGTCCTGCTGCATTGCCTTACTGGTCTCACAGCAGGGGGGTGAGAGAAGAAGACGGTCTGTATGTTCCCATGCAAAAGACAGCGATTGCCGATGCCTACAGCGGCGCTACACCGGTGAATAATTTCGTGCTTAATGCAACAACAGATAACCACGGGCTGCTGATTTTTGACCTGTATTTTGAGATCAACCAGAGCTGGGACTGGAATGAATTCTGGACCAATAATAAATACCCGGATGATAAAGAGTATAAATCATCATGTCAGCCTGCGCTAGTGTACCATGCCTGCATTGATATGCAGGATGACAGGGACGAATATGAGCTAAAAGTAATTGGTCACAGCCACTATTCCGGAAAGAACGGTGAATTATACTCCGACCTGAGCACTATCACAACTGCACTTCAAATTGCCGAAAACATCAGTGTGAGGATAAGGTAACGGTGTGTAAAATCCGCAGTTGATCCGATATATGGAAATTGGGTTTGATATCTGCCGGGTACTACTATCTTTATTGTGGACACCTTATTATTCATACTGGCGTTGTTTTATCTTCCGGGCTAAAAGTATTGTTATCTATTGATGTTGTTTTTTTAAAAACATATCAGTCTAAAATCATACTTTATCAAAGTAATATTTTCATTGATCCTTAAATGATGGATAGCTGTAAAAATCGGGTTGTTTTAAGACATGATAAGTGATATTTTTGGGAATTCTTAGTGAGAGTATTGGTACAGAAATTAATTGACCTTTACGAATAATACAGCTTAGCAACTGAGTTTTTTTATTTTAAGGAATAGACTGATGAAAAAATCAGAAGGACATGTCTGTCCCTTGTGGGTAGGCCGGTTTATGGTAAGTCCACTGCGCAAATTATGGCAACCGCCGAAAAAATTATTAAGACCTTTTGTGCAAAAAGGCATGAGGGTACTGGAAGCCGGTTGTGGCATGGGTTTTTTTTCGCTGCCACTGGCCCGTCTTGTTGGTAAAGAAGGAAAGGTAATTTGTGTGGATATACAGGAAAAAATGATCATGGGGCTAATTGAAAGGGCCGAACTTGCAAATCTTGACGACCGGATAATAGCAAGGCTTGCCACTTCTGATCATCTCGGTATAGGCGATCTTGCCAATTCTGTGGATTTTGTGCTGCTCATGGCTGTGGTGCATGAATCAGTTGATCAGGAGGAATTCTTCAGACAGATATATAGTGCTATGAAGCCGGGTGCAAAAATACTGTTTATTGAACCAATCAATCACGTATCGCATGAGGAATTTCATAATTCTTTACGGATCGCAAGACGTTGCGGGTTAACACAGTTAAGCGAAACAGAAAAGACAGCCGGCCTTCGTGCCGTACTAATAAAATAATTTCCTGACCCTTAATTAGAGTCTGTCTATAAAGTAGTCAAAATGCTTACCGGACATGTGTCTGTTCAGAAGGTTCCATTTGCAAGGCTCGCGCGGTCCGAAAACGCGGAGTTTACCAGTCGAAAATGAGCAATTTTCGGACAAGCGTAACGCGGCAAATGGGACTTTATGGACAGACACTAATTAAAGATGTGGCAGGACCATTAGTTCATATATGCCATATCCTGTAAAGCTTTTGAAATGACAAGATCCCGTTTTTGAGCATTATCAATGTTTATCTGAAATTTCAGCTTGTTGTCCACTATAAGGAAGTCAATAGCCGCCCCGGCATTTATCAATCCTGCTTTTTCACTTACAACAAGGCTGTTCATGTCATTTATTGAGTTAATGATATCCTGCATGCTTGAACTTTTGTTTTCGGTTACAAACAGGATATGGCACGAACTGATATCTTTTGGTGAATTAAATTGTTTAACGGTAATTAATTGTTGGCCCACTCTTTTGGATGCTGTATATTCTTTCAGGGTATTGACCATCGGACTATTACCCAATATGCCGATGATAAAGTCTCCCTTTGATGTTTCAGGTGGCCATTTCACTAGTCGTGAAAAGTTATAGATAAACATGGCCTGCATTTTTTCAACCTGGGAACTTGCAACCTGAGAAATTCCCGTAAAAATCAATAATGCAATAATCAATTTTTTCATCTTCGCTAATTCTTTGGTAATAATGATTTTTATTATAAAAAACGTACAAAAATGCAGGGATGGAAATAAATTTTATGTTTAGAAGGTTGTATTAATAACTGTATTACTTACGTTTATTCCGGAATTATGTTACGCTGATTGTTGTATTTAATTTTTTTATTTGGTATTATGTCTTATCTGTTAAACAAGAGCAGGTTAATCAGCGATGGATTAGGTCTTATTTATACAGTAAGGTATTGTTTGGATTAAACATTTAATATTAAAGATTGTTACGTACATGCATTTAGTGTCCGTTAACAAAGTTGGCAAATTGTTTAACTAAATCATTAAACATGTATTTAAAATAATATTAATAATTATGAAATATTATATAGCAAAAACAATAGTTTCAGATTTTGATGAGGCCATAGAAAGGATTACAAAAACATTGAAAACAGAGGGATTTGGGATAATATCCGAGATCGATATGCAGAGTAAGCTGAAAGAAAAGCTGAATGTGGATTTCAGGAGATACATGATTCTGGGGGCCTGTAATCCGACTCTAGCCCATAAGGCGCTGCTACTTGAGGATAAGATTGGCACGTTGCTTCCATGCAACATTATTGTTCAGGAGCTGGCGGATGGAAAAACAGAGGTTGCTGCTGTAAATCCTGTTGTTTCTATGCAGGGTGTCAAAAATAATGAGTTGGAAGGCATTGCCGGGAGCGTTTATGAAAAGCTGGAAAGAGCGATCAAATTGCTATAACAAGCCATTATTTGCTGAACAGATCCCTGATAACTACCGAAGCACAATAGCATCCGAATAAGGCCGGCATATAGGATATAGTTCCGGTTACCGATTTTTTATGGTTGGATCCATCGGTCACCCTGATAGCTGATTCGGGCACGGGTTCGGGCGAAAATATTACTTGTATTCCTGAATATATTCCCCTGCGGTGAAGGTATTTTCTTACTATATAAGCAAATTTGCAATGATGGGATTTTTCAATATCACTTATGGTAATTTGTGTGGGGTCTGTGCGGCCACCACTGCCCATGGAGCTTACAACAGGGATATGATTTTTAACGGCAGATTCGAGTAATGATACTTTTGGCGTGAGCGTATCGATAGCATCAACAATGTAATGCTCACCACAACCGGTAACATCTTTAGCATTTTCTTCCGTGATGAACATTGTTTTAATTACCAGGTCAATGTCCGGATTGATATCCTTCAGCCGGCTGCACATTAATTCTGTCTTGTATTTTTCTTCGGTACTCTTCATGGCAATGATCTGCCGGTTCCGGTTAGTGGCATGTACCCTGTCGTCATCGATCAGGGTAAGCTTCCCCACACCTGCCCGGCAAAGCAGCTCCGCGGCATATCCACCCACACCTCCCAGTCCGGCTACCAGCACATGGCTTTCACCTAATTTATCAAGAGCCTTGCTACCTGTCAGTAGTTCTGTGCGTTCTTTCCAGTTGCACGTGTTCATAAATTGATGTTGAAACAGTTTTTAAAATTGCTTTTAATAATGCCCTGCATTTTTGATAAGGATATCCCTCTGAGTTGCGCTGCACGCCGGTATACTTCCTGAATAGCATAAGAAGAATCGTCTGTTTCGAGGAATATTCTGCCGGAAGGCACAGCAGGAAATGTTTTGAATGCTTTGCTGTTTTCTTTAAAAAGCATGTGGCCGAAAGAAAGATAGCAGTTTTTCCTGATCAACTGCCCGGCCATTTGTTCATCGGCATTGAACCAGTGCATTATCCAGGGAAGCTGTTGTCCGAATTGTTTTTTGAAGCCCAGCATATCGGCATAAGCTTTAACACAATGGATGATCACCGGTTTTTGGTAGTCACCGGCCAGCCTTAAATGACGATCGAAGATGGTTTGTTGAAGGCCGAAATCAGTTTTTATGGATTTGTCCAGTCCTGTTTCCCCTATAGCGATCACCTTATCATATCCAAGAAGTTTACGGATATTTTCAAAACTTTTTTCGGTTTTTTTTTCATCGTTATCAATATGCCAGGGATGCAGGCCGGCAGAGTAAAAGGCAGACTTCCCTATCTGGCCTTCCTGACCCGGAAAGAGGTTTTGCAGGGTGATTACTTCATCCCCGGGTGACGGACTGTGCCTGTGGATATCGATATACATGTTATTAATAATATTACTGCAATTTCTCAAGGCCCCTGCCGATTCGTTTCAGCGTTTCTTCCCTGCCGATAAGTGCCATAATATCAAACAGATGTGGACCGAAGTTCCCGCCGACCAGCAATAGACGAAGTGGATTCATCACCTTGCCGAATCCCAGTTCATTATCCGTAATATACATTTTTATGCGGTTCTCGAGCTTATCAGCGGTATAAGGATCTGTTTCTTCAATGATCTTTTTTATATCCGAAACAACCCCCGGTGTATGATCTTTCCAGAATTTTTTAACAACCTTCTGATCATACTCTGCCGGCGGCCGGAAGAAAAAATATGACTGGTCCCATAAGTCATGGATAAAAGCAGCCCGTTCTTTAACAATACCAACAATTTTTATGATATAGCCCTTATCTGCTTTAATAACCTTATGGTTTTCCTGAAGCCATACCTGGAACATATCTGCCAGTTCGGCATCGGACTTCATTTGGAGGTACTGCTGGTTAAACCAGCGGGTCTTTTCAGGATCAAAGCGGGAGCCTGCCTTTCCAACCCGTTCAAGTTTGAAATGACTGATCAGCTCTTCCATGGAAAATATCTCCTGTTCGGTTCCCGGGTTCCACCCCAGGAGGGCCAGCATATTGACAAAGGCTTCCGGA
This sequence comes from uncultured Bacteroidales bacterium, assembly GCA_964492185.1. Taxonomy (GTDB): domain Bacteria; phylum Bacteroidota; class Bacteroidia; order Bacteroidales; family UBA10428; genus JAFGSZ01. Next base: position 39,455 of record CAZBJH010000011.1, read on the forward strand.
AAATAGCCCCATTCCCTGTAACCTGTTGTAATTTCGCCTCCGGAATTCCGCCATTCAAGGGGGAATACAGGAAATCCCTCCCGTTCGCCGTCACGTTTGCTCAGCTTGCCTTTCCCACCGGGCTTTAGGATTAACGGCAAATGGGCAAAGCGGGGCATCTCATCTTCCCATCCCAGGGCTTTATAGAGCAGAACATGCAGGGGAAGTGAAGGCAGCCATTCTTCGCCTCTTATCACATGACTGATCTTCATTGTATGGTCATCAACAACATTGGCCAGGTGATAGGTTGGAAGCCCGTCCGATTTGAACAGCACCTTGTCATCCAGCATGGAAGTGGTAAAGGTAACTTCGCCGCGTATTATATCGACAACAGATACCGTATCACCACCGGGCATTTTAAAACGGACTACATAAGGGACTTGTTTATCTATTAACTCACTGACTTCTTCGGGTGAAAGGGTAAGTGAGTTTCGTAATTTATCGCGGGTGTAACTGTTATAAGCAAAAGTCTGTTGTTCAGATTCATATTGCTTACGGATATTATCAAGTTCTTCAGGAGTATCAAAGGCTATATAGGCGTTTCCTTTATTTAGCAGTTTATGTGCATATCCGTCATACAGGTTTTTTCTTTCCGATTGCCTGTAAGGGGCATAAGGACCGCCGGCATTTCCTCCTTCATCGGGCTGAATACCGCACCATCTTAATGATTCAATTATGTATTTTTCAGCACCGGGGATAAGTCGTGCCTGATCGGTATCTTCAACGCGCAATATAAATTTGCCATTGTTATTGCGGGCAAAGAGATAATTGAATAATGCCGTACGAACGCCGCCGATATGAAGGGGGCCTGTGGGACTGGGCGCAAAACGCGCACGAACTTCTTCACTCATAATATATAGTGTTTTGGGCAAAGATAGTAACAAAAGTCCGAAGACCTGGGACAGGAGTCCGGAAACCAGAGTTTAAGCTTCGAATAAACCCCGGGAAATATGTTGATATGCCGGTAATTAAAGAATAAGAAAAATTTTAATTGTTTAATCACTGTAGATTTATGACTTGTCGGGCACAAGTTTCAGTTATCCGCTTTTCAGAAAGAAATGCTTATTTATGTCATTTTTTTGCATTTTTTAATATATTAATTTTACCTGCTTACATTCAAACAAACATATGGAAAAAATAATGATCATTGGTGCGGCGGGACAGATCGGTACTGAACTGATCGTGGAGCTGCGTAAGATATACGGAAATGAGAATGTATATGCAACCGATATTAAGGAACCGCCTGCTTACATAAAGGATGAGGGGCCTTTTCAGTTATTTGATGTTATGGACGCCAAGCACCTTATCCATTTTGTCATCCGCCACAAGATAACCCAGATATATCATTTGGCAGCCGTCCTTTCTGGCAATGCTGAAAAATTGCCTGTCCAGGCCTGGAATATCAATATGGACAGTCTGATGAATATACTGGAGGTTGCAAAAATGGTGGACGATGTAAAAAAAGTATTCTGGCCCAGCTCCATAGCGGTTTTTGGCGAAAGCACACCTAAGATAAATGCCCCCCAGCTTACACTGATGGAACCTTCAACGGTATACGGCATAAGTAAGCTTGCAGGGGAACGGTGGTGTGAATACTACTACAAAAAATACAGGGTTGATGTGAGAAGCATCAGGTACCCGGGATTGATCAGCTATAAAACGGAACCCGGCGGGGGGACAACCGACTGGGCCGTGGAGATTTACCAGAATGCTGTAAAAAACGGGCATTATACCTGTTTCCTGAAGGGTGACACTTCCCTCCCCATGATGTTTATGTCGGATGCAATACGGGCCACCATAGCGCTTATGGAAGTGAAAAGAGACGAACTGCAGTTGCATTCGGCCTATAATATCACGGGACATAGTCTTTGCCCTTCCAAAGTTGCCGAAGATATTCGCAGGCATATACCGGATTTCGAAATTGATTATGTTCCGGATTTCAGGCAGGATATTGCAGCAACCTGGCCGGAAAGTGTTGACGACAGCCTTGCCCGTGAGAACGATCACTGGAAACCTGAATATGACCTGAAAAAGATCACCGATGTAATGATCGCTGAACTGAAAAAGAAATATGAATGGGAGCGGCAGAGGGAGTGAATAAACACTAACTGGTATCCGTCAATAAAGTAGTCAAAATGTTTAAATGGTCATGTGTCTGTTCAGAAGATTCCATTTGCAAGGCTCGCGCGGTCCGAAAACGCGGAGTTTACTAGTCGTAAACGAGCAATTTTCGGACAAGCGTAACGCGGCAAATGGGACTTTATGGACAGGCACTAACTAAACATCTATATTATGTATAGTAAACTAAAAAATTATCTGGCAGATGAATTGAAAAAAATACAATCTGCCGGCTTGTATAAAAAGGAAAGAATAATTGTTTCCCCTCAGGATGCAGTGATAAAGCTTGAAGACGGGAAAGAAGTACTGAACTTTTGTTCCAACAATTACCTGGGATTATCTTCCCATCCGGCATTGATCAAAGCAGCTGAGAAAGGGTTGAAAACTCATGGGTACGGGATGTCTTCCGTTCGGTTTATCTGTGGAACCACTAATCTGCATAAAACACTTGAAAAGAAAATTGCAGAGTTTTTTGGAATGGATGATTCCATTCTGTATGCTGCCTGCTTTGATGCTAACGGTGGCCTTTTTGAACCTTTGTTAACTTCAGAGGATGCCATTATTTCCGATTCCCTGAACCACGCGTCTATTATTGACGGGGTGAGATTGTGCAAGGCACAACGTTACCGGTTTGCCAATTCCGATATGAACGAGCTCGAAGAGAAATTAAAAAAAGCACAATCACAGCGATTTCGGATAATCGTGACAGACGGGGTATTTTCAATGGACGGAAATATTGCACCTGTAGATGAAATATGTCGCATGGCAGAAAAATATGATGCTCTGGTACTGGTAGATGAGAGTCATTCTGCAGGGGTGATTGGTAAAACCGGAAGGGGTGTAAGCGAGTTTTTTGATCTTCATGGCAGGATCGATCTTATAACCGGTACTCTGGGGAAGGCATTTGGTGGAGCAATAGGAGGCTTTACCACGGGTCACAAAGAAATCATTGAAATGCTCAGGCAACGCTCGCGGCCATACCTCTTTTCCAATTCATTGCCTCCAATGATAGCACAGGCCGGAATCACCATGTTTGATATGATGAGTGAGACCAATGAATTACAGGATAAGCTGCACGATAATACCGGGTATTTCAGGAAAAAACTTGAACAGGCCGGGTTCGATATCAAGCCCACGCGGTCAGCTATTGTCCCGATAATGTTATATGATGCCCGATTATCACAGGAGTTTGCTGCCCGGTTGCTGGATGAAGGTATTTATGTTATTGGTTTTTATTACCCGGTTGTTCCTCATGGCCAGGCCAGGGTAAGGGTGCAGCTTTCCGCTGCCCACACCAGGGAACATTTGGATAAGGCCCTGGATGCTTTTATCAAGATCGGCAGGGAACTGGAGGTTCTTCATTAATTGTTGGTTATAAAACATTAACGGCAGTTGTGTTTTTAAATAAACCTCGCGCATGTTTTTACATCTGCAGGTGTCATAATGCATAAATCGTAAAGAATCTTTATACCTTTACATAGGTTTATGATTAAATGAATGATAAAGAGCTTGTAAATCGTTTAAAACAAAATGATCAGGAGGCATTCAGGCACCTGGTAGAGAACTATCAGCAGATGGTGATCAACACTTGCAATAGCTTATTGCATAATATTGAAGATGCTGAGGATGTGGCGCAGGAAGTGTTTGTTGAGGTTTACAGGTCAATTGACAATTTTAGGGCTGAGGCAAGGTTATCAACATGGCTTTACAGGATCTCGGTAAACAAGTCATTAAACCATATCCGTGGGCAAAAGATCAATAAATGGATTTCAGGGATAGGACAGGTTTTTTCTTCAAATGAACCTGTGGTGAATACACTGACTGATAATCCGGAAAATGAACCTCAGAGATCAATGGAGCAAAAAGAACGGGCCGTGATATTGAATAGGGCCATTGACGGGCTTCCCGAAAATCAGCGCATCGCCTTTACTCTAAGCCAGTATGAAGATCTTTCATACAAAGAAATATCAGCCGTAATGGATGTCAGTGTTTCATCTGTTGAGTCCCTTTTATTCAGGGCCCGAAGAAATCTCCGTAAAAAATTGATCAAAGCATATAAAAACAACATACTGTAAACGCAAGTTTGATTTAATTAATGTGTCTAACTAATAAACAGAAAGAAATGAATTGCAGGAAATGTGAAAAGTATATTGTTGATTATCTTGAAAACAGGTTGACCGGAAATAAACGGCAGTCTGTTGAGGAGCATCTTGCCTCCTGCATAAAGTGTGTCCGCCTTGTGGAAGAAGTGGAGCAAACATTTAAAATTTCCGGGCAGGATAAAGTCAGAGAAGTCAATCCTTTTTTTTATACCCGGGTTATGCAGCGCATCAAAAGTAGTGCACCCGAAGCACGACCGGTATCTTTTTCGGTCCGGTGGGCAATCAATACAGCTGTTTATACAATGATCGTTATCGTAGGCTTCAGCCTGGGAGTATTTCTGGGATTACCTTCCAAAAGTTTGGAACTTTCACGGGAGAATGAACAATTACAGAATATTTCGGAACAATATTATTTAAATGAGCATGAACATGCATATTATGCACAGGATTATATAGAGAATATTCTTGTGACAGGTGAGGAATAGTAATTATGGCCCACTTTTATCCAGGAGGGTATAGGATGAGGTAAAAACATAAAAAATATGAATTATTTTACCAGGAAGCGGATTATCATATTTGGGGTAATATTATTGATCATTATCAATATTACAGCTATAGGAACAATGATATATTTCCATAAGGCTGATGATAAGCCGGCTATACTTACACCAAAAGAAGAAGAGATCTTTGAAGGGATAAATCATTTTCTAAAAAGAAAGCTTCATCTGGATGATGACCAGTATAATAAGATAGTGGAATTAAGAAGAGAGAATTTTTCCATGACAAAAAGTATCATGCAGGAACTGGATAAAAAGCGTGATGAAATGCTGGATGAATTTGTAAAGGAAGACCCCAGCCGGAAAAAACTGGACAAAATAGCCGGAGATATCGGTGATTTGCATTACAGGCTAAAAATGGAAACCATTGACCATTTCCTCCAAATGAAAAAGCTTTGTACTCCGGAACAACAAGAGCATTTGAATCATATTTTTAAAAAGATACAAAGCTGGGAAATGAACGGATCACGGCATGAGTCGCCTCACAGACGTAATAGAAGAGGCGGATACAGGAATAATAATATTGAACAGGATAAATAATTTGATCAACAAATTGATACTGTTAAACAGTGATTGAAAGTTAAACATTAAAAAGGTGAAATTATGAAACGAATAAAAGTGAAAAATGTAAGAATAATAACGGCTGCACTTAGTGCAATGTTGCTGATGTCTGTAATGACGGCTTTTGCTCAGCCATTCGGGAACAGGGGTTTTGGAAGGCCTGGTGCGGGAGTATGCGCGATGATACCTGACATTACTGAAGATCAGGAGGCAAAAATAAATAATCTGCGTACCAGCCATTTAAAGGAAATGTCAACTTTGCGCAATCAGCTTGCGGAACACAGGGCACACCTCCGAACAGTCAGTACGGCTGATAATAATGATATGAAGGAGGTCAACAGCACTATTGATAAGATCACTTTGGTGAAAAATCAGCTTATGAAAAAAAGTGCTGCCCACAGGCAGGCCGTCAGAGATCTGCTTACTGAAGAGCAAAGAGTGTATTTTGATGCCAGGCCCATGAACATGGGAAGAAGAAGCATGAGAGGTAAGAGTTATGGTTTTGAACGCGGATATGAAGGTCGGCATTATCGTGGTGCAGGTGTGGGATATTGGCGGTCAGGCGAATAATATCAGGTTGATATCAAATAAATACCGCGATTTAAACCCTGCTTATAGTTTGAATCGCGGTTTTTATTTATTCAAGGCCTGTTATTTTCAAAACTTTTCCGGTTGCTCCCTCATTGGTTTTAACATAGGTGCCCGCTATGGCACCGGCCTTAAAGCGTTTTTCATCATATTTTAGCAGCTCATGAAAACTGGTTTCCAACTCAGCATAATCTTTTATTGAAAATGCACCACCCAGGTTTATCAGTTCAACAGCTTCGGTAAATTTACTGTATTTGGGACCGAAAACTACGGGAATATCGAAGGTTGCTGCTTCAAGGATGTTGTGGATACCTGATCCAAATCCCCCTCCTATATATGCAAGATTACCATACTGATATAATGATGATAACATTCCGATGGTGTCGATAATGAGTACCCTGAATTGTTCAACCTGTGCATCTTTTAACTGTGAATAACGGATCATATCTCTACCTGTCAGCCGATCCAGGCGTTTGATATTTTGCGGGGATACTTCATGGGGAGCAATTATGTATTTAAAGTCTTTATTTTCCTTAATGAAGCGAACCAGTAATTCTTCATCAGGTGGCCAGGTGCTTCCGCAAACCAATGTTTTTTTACCCGCCGCGAACCGGTCAATTTCAGGAAAGGTTTTTGCATTTTTTGCCACCTGAATAACCCTGTCGAATCGTGTATCACCTGTAACTGTATTATTTGTAATCCCTGCCTTATTCAATAATCTCTGTGATTTTTCATTTTGCACGAAGATACGCGTGAAAAGTTGCAGCATGTTCCGGTACCATTTACCATACCACCGGAAAAAAACCTGCCCTTCCCTGAAATTGGCAGATACCAGGTATAAAGGTATTCCCCGCCGGTGACATTCGGATAAATGGTAGTACCAGAATTCATACTTAATGAAAATCACCCTTTCGGGATGAGTAAGATCCAGAAATTTTTTTGCATTTTTTTTCCTGTCGATTGGCAGGTAACATACAATATCGGCACCGGAATAGTCTTTTCGTATTTCGTATCCGGAAGGGGAAAAAAATGTAAGGGCAATCTTGTATTCCGGATTTTTCGATTTTATTTTCTCGATCAGCGGCCGTCCCTGTTCAAATTCGCCCAGAGATGAGGCATGTATCCATATTATCCGGTCGTCGCGATTTACAGTGTTGGCAAGAAAATGAAAAAGGTTTTTTCTCCCTTTTATCCAAAAGCTGGCTTTTTGATTGAAAAGAGAAGCAATTGATATTCCAAAATAATAGAATATGATGAATGCCCTGTAGAGTAATGTCATGATAATTGATAATATGTTACTGCAAATATAAGCTTAGTTTGGGAAAAGTTGAGAACTGATAAATATTGAACAAATGTCATGCCCGCGTGTTAATAATCATAAATACATATTTGGAATCTTTTTAAACTGTATTGTAGTAAAGGTTAATTAAAAATATTGTTTAATTATAAAATAATATATTATGTCATACGAACTGCCGAAATTAGATTATGATTATAGTGCACTTGAACCGCACATTGATGCGCGTACTATGGAAATTCATCACACTAAACACCATGCTGCATATACTTCAAAGTTTAATGATGCGATCAGTGGAAGTAGTGATCTGGAAAATAAATCTCCGGAAGAGATCTTTAGTCATATTTCAAGACACAGTGCTGCTGTCAGAAATAATGGTGGCGGGTATTACAACCATGATCTGTTTTGGAAAGTAATGTCACCAAAAGGGGGGGGTAAGCCCGGTGGTGACTTGGCAGATGCTATTAACAGGCATTTCGGATCATTTGATAGATTTAAAGAAAAGTTCTCAAATGCAGCAGCTACCCGTTTCGGTTCGGGATGGGCATGGCTGGTGAAATTACCGGATGGCGGACTGAAGGTGACTTCAACACCTAATCAGGATAATCCACTGATGGATTTTGCCGAAGTAAAAGGAGCCCCCATTCTTGGCCTTGATGTTTGGGAACATGCCTATTACCTTAAATACCAGAACAGGCGTCCGGAATATATAGAGGCATTCTGGAATGTTATTAACTGGGATGAAGTAGCCAGGCGATTGAAAGCCTAATTAGTGTCTGTCCATAAAGTCCCATTTGCCGCGTTACGCTTGTCCGAAAATT